>JAGAEX010000068.1 GCA_017612915.1 Clostridia bacterium
AAGGCGGCGAGTATTGCCTGTACCAAAAAAGGCGCTCAACCTTCTATACCTACTTTTACAGAAGTACGCGAATTTAAATAAAAATTGATAAAAAACTGTAATGAAATCGGATTTTAACAATGGAAAATGGCTCGATTTTATTCCGCGTCCCGTGTTTTACGGACACGAGCGGTATAACGAGTTGTATTATAAAACCTGGCATTTAGCAAGAAATCACGTTAAGGCAATTGACGGTATGCCCGAGTCTCCTTATATGGACGAAGGGTTTTGCGACACACAGATATGGATCTGGGATACTTGCTTTATGTCCTTGTTTTGTAAGTATGCTCAAACAGTTTTTCCTGGGAAAGAGACATTTAAAAACTTTTACGAAGTTCTATACGACGGCAAGGTTTTGCCCACGATTATTCCCACTGAAAACGAACCGAAATGGACGGGTGCTATCGCAGGTGAGCCTTTTAATATTCAGATAAATATTGCCGACAACCCGCCGCTTTTTGCATGGGCGGAATATGAAAACGCCCTTTTTAACGGTGATAAAAATTATGTTAAAACTTTGCTTTACGAGAAAAAATATTTGCAAAAACATTATGTGTGGCTTGAAAATTTGATCGAGCCCGCTAACGTTGAAGGCGTTTCAGTACCAACTTGTTGGATAAAATGCGAAAACGGTTATAAGTGGGAAGGCGGACGTTCGGGTATGGACAACACGCCGCGTGGAAGACTTGGAGATAAAGCGGATAAAGAACGCCCGAATAATCCCGATATGCTTTGGATCGACGCTATATGTCAGCAGGCGCTTGCCGCGAAAAATATTGCGGAATTATTTGCAATAGTAGGCGACGAAAAAAGTGCGGATAAATGGAACGCTATGTATCTTGAAAAAAAGGAAACGATAAACAGGCACTATTGGGATAAAGAAGATAATTTTTATTACGATATAGACTGTAAAGATCATCGTTTTTATAAGGTGCCGACAATAGCGTCTTATTGGACTTTAACGGCGGAAATTGCGGATAAAGAACAGGCGCGTTTTATGGCAAAATACATTTTTGATGGCAACAAATTCGGCGGTGAAGTACCGCTTGTGTCTTTATCGAGAAACGATGCGGATTTTTCCGCAACGGGCAAATATTGGCGCGGTTCTATGTGGTTGCCAACAGCATACGCCGCGTTAAAAGGACTTGTTAAATACGGATATTACGATGAAGCGCGTGCTGCGGCTGTAAAAATACTCGATCATATGTCGGCAACTTTTAATGAATACGAACCGCATACGGTTTGGGAGTGTTATTCTCCGACCGAGCATAAACCAGCGACACAGACTAACGATAAATCGGTCGTTAGGCGCGATTTTTGCGGCTGGTCTGCGTTAGGACCTATCTCGATATATATCGAATTTGTTTTAGGTTTTTACGAAATAAATGCGTTCAGAAAAACGGTTAAATGGAATTTACCCGAAGACAGAAAGGGCGAAATCGGTATAAAGAACTTGCGTTTCGGCAAGATAGTAACGGACATTATTGCCGACGGCAATGCGGTCAAGGTCTTATCGAACGGCGGGTATAAACTCATGATAAACGGCAAAGTTTATCGCGTAAAAAAAGGCGAAAACTCATTTAATATATAAAATATTATTTTAGTGTGAGGCATTATGGGAAAAAGATCATTATCTTTGAAAAAGGTTTTTATCTGTCTTTTTATCGTCCTAACGGCGTTTTGCGTTATTATGACGTTGGCAACGACGGATAATAAGCGCGCTTCGGCGGACGCAGAGAAAATTCTCGACCTTTACGTTATTGCGGGGCAGTCCAACGGACTCGGATACAATAAGATTTCCACCGTTTCGGACGCTAACAAACAAACTTACGATATAGATTATTCCGCTTATAAAATAAAGTATTCGGGACTTCATCAAGCGCGTTATACTTCTTATAACAGTATAACTTTCCGTGACGTGGATCTTGCGTTCGGTCTCGGCAACGATACGGGCAAAATCGGACCGGAAATCGGTATCGGTAGCATTATCAAGGAAAACTATAACGGACACGAATCGCTCATATTAAAGCGCGCTTGGGGCGGCACGGCGCTTTTCAACGTCAATCGCCCGAACGAAGGCAACTGGTGTTCGCCATCTTCGTGCAAGGCGGGCGACGACGGGTATATAGACAACATGACGGGGCTACTGTACAGAGAACTCATTTCGCTTATCGGCGACACGGTTTCCGCGTATAGTAGCAACGGGTATTCCGTGCGCCTTTGCGGAACTTTCTGGATGCAGGGCGAAGACGAAATGTCCTCAAGCGAAAGGTCGAGCGCGTATGCATATCTTCTTAAAAACCTAATAAACGATTACAGAACGGACATCGGCAAAATCTCTAATTTAAGCAACGCGACTTCAGCGCCCTTCGTTATAGGACTCATCTCGCCGTCTTTCGGCGGAGACAGAGCCTCTTCCGGCATGATCATCGCGGCACAGAGATACGTCGCTCAAAGCATGAGCGATAAAAACGTTTTCGTCACTCAAAACACTTACGATTTGTTCGATCCCGTTACGGGCGAACTTATCGGTTCCGACGAATATCATTTTAACGGTAACGATGAAATTTCGCTCGGCAGAGAAGCGGGCAGTCTTATGAACGTCGGTAGCGAAGTTAAATATACCGTTACCGTAAAGAACGACAGCGCGATGGGAACGGTAAATCTTACCCCGTATAAATCATCTTACGCTAATAATGAAAACGTGTCTTTCACGGTAGTGCCGCGCGGCGGTTATTCGGTAAACTCGGTAACTTTTAACGGCGCGACGCTTTCCGCCGCAAACGGCGTATACGATATTACGATAGGTTCTACAAACGTTATCTCCGTAACTTATAACGATTTAACGGCTTCTACCGGTGTGGGAGCGTATAATTGCACCGCGTCGCAGTTCGATATGCTCGGCATTTCTATTCGTTACGCCGACGCGTCGAGTTCGAACGGTATCCGTTTCGGCGTAAGGTTGGAAAAGAGCATTTACAACACGTTGATAGCGGACAGTAACGCGGTGGCGGGTATTCTTATCGCTCCGGAAGACCAAATTAAAGACGGTAACGGAGATAAATCTTCCGAACTCAATCTTTGGGGCGTAGCGAACAGCAAAGCGGTTTACGGTATTTTATACGCAGGCTCTTCTGTCGGCAATCAAAACAATTGGGTTGTCGACGACAATTACGCCACCGGCATCGTGTATCTTCACGGTTTTCCGTCGGCAAGTTTCAACAGACCTATCGCGGCTCGCGCTTTTATAGACTGGAATAACGATTCTTCTGCCGCGACCACTTATTATACCGCGCAGGTAAAGAAGTCTATGTCGGACGTTGCGCTCGCGGTTCGAAAAGACTACGAAGACTCCAACTCATACGGCACGAGCGCCGCGCATTATTCCGCTCTCGGTGCTTACCTTTTGAAATACGACGTTAATTTTATCGACGCTTACGGTAATTGGATGACCAGAACTTATCAATACGGCACGCCAGTTTATTACGAGCCCACTCCCAGAGAGAGAACGGGTTATGTGTTCGACGGGTGGCAGTTAAAGACGGGCGAAAGCACTTACGCCGCCGCCTCTGCTATCGCCGAATCTGCGGTAAAATATTCAAAAACGTATAGAGCCGCTTTCCATACTACGGGTTCGACTTTCGATAACCCCGTTTTGGAATCGAGCAGTCTTTATTCTTCGACAAACACATTCAGGCAGAATTACACGCAGGCGACCATAAATTACAACGGCACGGGCGTGACCTTTATTAAGGGTGCGGAAATAGCGCAGGATCAGGACTTCGTTATTTATACCACGGTGCAAAAAGATTTCTGCGATTGCATAGGTTTCGTCGTTGGAACGCTTGAAGACTCCAATCACGTTTTGTTTACGTTCAGACCTAACGATATAGCCGTTTGGAGAACGATAGGCGGCAGTTGGAAAGGGCACGACGACAATCTTTACACTCCCGGTTTCGGCACTAATAATACCGCGAAGACTATTGCGCTTGTCTATCACGACGGTTATTATTATATGTTCCTCAACGGGGTTCAGGTATTCAAGCAACTTGAAACGACAAATCTCGGTTGGGGCATGGTGCCTAAAACCTATATCGGCACGTCGGGAACGAAAAAGATAGGTTTTGCCTGTTCTTCCGGCGTATTCAATTTATCGAGTTGGGGATATTCCACCGATAGCGAAGTTATAGCGGAATACGTCGGTAGCAGCCTAATTGCAAAACCTGCGTTGCTAGACAGCGGACTGTATTCGTCATATAATACTTTCAACGTAACGAGCGATTCTGCGCAGATTAACTATAACGGTAACGGTGCGGTTTTCTTTGACGGCGCGGAAATAGCGCAGGATCAGGACTTCGTTATTTACGCGACGGTAAACAGCGGGTTCTGCAACTCCATAGGTTTCGTAGTCGGAACTTTATACAACGGTTCGAGCGCGGATAATTCTAAACACCTAATGATTCAGTTCAGACCTAACGATATGGTGTTCTGGCGAACGAGTGGCGGTAACTGGGCAGGACACGACGACAATCTTTACACACCGGGATACGGCAACAATTCGTCGGCGAAGAACATCGCGCTCGTGTATAAAGGCGGGCAGTATTACCTGTTCCTTGACGGGGTTCAAAAATTAAGCGTATCCGAATCCACCAATCTTGGTTGGGGCATGGTACCCAAGAACTACGTGGGGACTAGCGGAAGCAAGAAGATAGGTCTTTCCTGTTCGTCAGGTGCGTTCAATCTTTCCGACTGGGGATATTCGATTGACTCTGCGGTTATTGACGGTTATCTTGCGGGGTCACGTCCGGCGTTAGTAGATAGCGGACTGTATTCGTCGTATAATACTTTCAACGTAACGAGCGATTCTGCGCAGATTAACTATAACGGTAACGGCGCGGTCTTCTTTGACGGCGCGGAAATAGCGCAAGGTCAGGACTTCGTTATTTACGCGACGGTAAACAGCGGGTTCTGCAACTCCATAGGTTTCGTAGTCGGAACGTTATACAACGGTTCGAGCGCGGATAATTCTAAACACCTTATGATACAGTTCAGACCTAACGATATGGTGTTCTGGCGAACGAGTGGCGGCAACTGGGCAGGACACGACGACAATCTTTACACACCGGGATACGGCAACAATTCGTCGGCGAAGAACATCGCGCTCGTGTATAAAGGCGGGCAGTATTACCTGTTCCTTGACGGGGTGCAAAAATTAAGTGTATCCGAATCCACCAATCTTGGTTGGGGCATGGTACCCAAGAACTACGTGGGAACCAGCGGAAACAAGAAGATAGGTCTTTCCTGTTCGTCAGGTACGTTCAATCTTTCCGACTGGGGATATTCGACCGACTCCGCCGAAATAGCCAAATACGTATCGGATTAAATCTGTTAAATAGAAATAATAAACAGAAATAAAAAGGAGATTGATTATGAAAATCAAGGGAGTCAATACCTATCTCGTGCGTCCGCGTTGGTGTATGGTGGAAATTCTGACCGACGACGGAATAAGCGGTTGGGGTGAAGCGGTCATCGAAGGTAAAGCGGCGACCGTTGCCGCCTGTGTTAAGGAGATGGAAGAATATATAATAGATAAAGACCCCTGCAAAATAGAAGATATATGGAATACGTTATACCGTGCGGCGTTCTATCGCGGCGGTCCGATACTTATGAGTGCTATCGCAGGTATAGACCAAGCGCTTTGGGATATAAAGGGCAAAGCGCTCGGCGTTCCCGTATATGAACTTTTGGGCGGTAAGTGCCGCGAAAAAATAAAAGTTTACAGTTGGATAGGCGGCGACAGACCTTCTGACGTGGCGGCGGCCGCAAAAGCCAAAAAAGACGAAGGTTTTACCGCGATTAAGATGAACGCGACCGAAGAATTGCAAATGGTCGATACCTATGATAAGATTGACGCAGTTTTAGAACGTGTTGCCGAAATTAGGCAGACGTGCGGCAAATATTTCGGCATAGCGATTGATTTTCACGGCAGGGTGCATAAGCCGATGGCGAAAGTGCTCGCCAAAAAGTTGGAACAGTTCGATCCCATGTTCATAGAAGAACCCGTTTTGTGCGAGAATATGGAAGATTTTAAAGAAATAGCGGCGGCTTGCAATATTCCGATTGCAACGGGAGAAAGACTTTTCAGTAAATATGATTTCAAAAGACTATTGAACGCGGGTGGCTTGGATATTATTCAGCCCGATCTTTCGCACGCGGGCGGGATAACGGAAGTCAGAAAAATAGCGGCAATGGCGGAAGCCTACGACGTGGCGCTTGCACCGCATTGTCCGCTTGGACCTGTTGCGCTTTCCGCGTGTTTACAGGTAGACGCGGTAAGTTACAATGCTTTTATTCAAGAGCAGAGCATAGGTATTCACTATAACGTTGGCAAATCGGTTTTAGATTACGTCAACAACAAAAAGGACTTTGAATTTAAAAACGGATTCGTGGATTTCCCCGTTAAGGCAGGACTCGGCGTGGACGTAAACAAGGCGTTAATAGAAGATGAGAATAAAACCCCGCATCACTGGAAAAACCCCGTGTGGCGGCATGCTGACGGCAGTATCGCAGAGTGGTAAATTATGAGAGAAGATATCGTTAAAAAAGTTGAAGAAAAGAAAATAATAGCGATAATCCGCGGACTTTCGGTCGAACAGGCGATAAAAACAGCGAAGACTTTGTACGATGGCGGTATAGAACTTATAGAAGTAACCTTTAACCAGATGTTTCCGAACAGGTTTTCGGAAACGGCGGACGCTATTGCCGAGATACGGAAGAACTGTAAAGGCGTTTCGGTAGGTGCGGGAACGGTATTAACGACAGAACAAGTGGATATAGCCCGGAAAGCGGGCGCGGAGTTTATCGTTTCGCCCGACGCTGATGAAAAAGTAATACGCTACACCGTGCGAAAGGGCTTGGTATCTATCCCCGGCGCGTACACCGCGACGGAAATAAAAAAAGCGCATAACGCGGGCGCGGATTTCGTTAAAATATTTCCGTGTTTAGACGGCGCGACCAAATACATAAAGGCAATACGCGCGCCCCTTTCGCATATCAAACTTCTTGCGGTGGGCGGCGTGAACGTTGACAATGCCAAAGGTTTTATTGATGCGGGCGCGGTAGGCATAGGAGTAGGAAGTTCGCTCGTCAATAAAGAATTTATCAAAAACGGCGAATACGAAAAGTTGACCGCTCTTGCGAAACAGTTTGTCACAAACTTGGAGTAGATTATGAAAATAACGATAGAACATTTTCCTATTCGTATGCGTTTCGGCGAAGAAAAAGCGCTTAAAATGATAAAAGACGCGGGGTTTGACGGCGTCGATTATTCTTTTAATCAACTCGGCAACGGGCAGGC
>JAGAEX010000007.1 GCA_017612915.1 Clostridia bacterium
ATCGTTCGTTCTGTACGTTATCATAAGGTAGTTTTTTACGCCCGCCGAACCTTCGCTGTAATACAAGTACTTTACGCCTTCATATTCTATTTCGGCATTGTTGGGTTCGCACATCAACTGAGAACCGTTATAAGGCTCGTCAAAATAGTATTCTTCGTACTTGAAATATGGCAGATTGCCCGTCGCGACGCGCCTTATATATTGTCCGTCAACTATATAGTCTATGCCTTCGATATAAGTTTCTTCAAAATGCACGCTTCTCACAATTACAGAGTTTTTAACGGGTTTTCTTAAAAGTTTTATCTCCCCCGTTTCACCGACCACGACTCCGCCTTCGTCGTACATTTCGGTCGTTTGCCACATAGGATCTAAATATTTATCTATGATATCAGAACTGTACGTTTCTATCGTTTGTAATTTTTCGGTTTTGGTATTATCCGGCGTCTTCCCGTTATCTCCGCAGGCGGAAAAACACGAAAGAACGACTATCTGTAAAACAATAATCAAAATTATCGTCAGTTTTTTCATTTACTCACTCCTTAAATCCCGGCAAAACTATTTGCCGCTTTTTGCGGACTTTGCTTTTTTTATCGTAAGGATCACGCTCACCGCAACCAAAATCGCAACGGGCAATACGCACAACACGATAAACCACACGCTTTCATTAAAATTATTGACGGCTTGTGACAAAACCACCGCGTCTTCGCAACTTACGGAAAACACTTCCGATTCAAAAGTTCCGAAAACGTTCGTTATCGAAAAACTTATCTTTGCTTCGCCGTTATCGCTGAATCCCACGCGTTTTGTTTCCCGATTAAGCGTCGCGACTTCGCTTTCGCATTTCACTTCCGACATTTCGTCGAAACCGGTATTATACCAAGCGAAAGACAACGGAATATCCGTTCTGTCGTAAGAATAGCGTATTTCTTCCGCTCTGACTCTTACGTTCATCAGATCTTCGGCGGACGTGATGCCGCTCGTTTTAGAAGACGCTATTTCTACCGCAAAATCTCTATCTGTTACTTTATAGCACAAATGGAGCGCGTTGCCGAGATCCAGATAATCGCTGCGGAAATAACCGCTTACCGCTTCTTCGCCGTTTATATATACGGCGCAATATAAGCCCGCTTCCACCGAATTAAGATAATAAGGAACACACTTTATTTTTACCGCCGTTTTAGTGGTAAACGCGCTTTCGGGAACAGCAAAAATCGCTTTCATCCGTTCCCCGCCTATATGCGAACTGATCTCTATTTCTTCGTCGGATAAACAGAATAACACGCCGCCGTCCGAATATCCGTTGACCTTTTTAACGCTTTTTCCGTTGAACAGCAAACTCACCTCGTCGCCGCCCGACATAGTTAAGTTGAAAGACAATTCGCCTACCTGTTTATTGCGCAAAACCGCAACGGAAACCATATCTCCGATATTATTCTGCACCTTATTTTCAATAGTTACTCTTTCGCCCACGGGGAAAATATCCGAAACGTCGTAACTATCGTACTCGCTTGCAATAACGGGCTTTTCCACGTCGCTTTCAATAAGAAACTGTATCTTATTCACCCATATCTGCGAGCCGTCGCGAAGACCTACCGTTTCACTTGCCGTATCGAGCGTATTGCCGTGATACAAAACGTATATATAAGATACTTTTCCGTCGTTTCCCGCAAGTTTTCGGACTTCTTCGCCTTCTAACAAAAATTTGTTATGGAAACCTTGTTCGTAATCTTTTACGGTGATCTTTGCAACGTATCCGACGGGATCGCCGCTATCGTCAACGAATTTATCAATATTACTACCGTAAAGATATAAGGTATGATCTCCCTTCTTCCGTTTATCGGAAAGCAAAAGATCCATTAAAAACTGCGAGTAATTTTCCGCCGGAATATTGCCTACGTTAAAAGCGAAGACCGCGTTTTGTAATAGTAGCGTTTCCGTTCCGTCGGACTCTTGTCTGCAATCTACGGTCGGTAATTTTTCTTTGCGGAGAGAAACAAAAGCGGGATTAGCGACGTATCCGTCCAATCCGCCGTATTGCGTGTAATCTATAAAAGTATCGGAATAACCTTCCGCTTTCGTCCAAACGACGTTTTCGTCCGAAATATTTTGCGGATTTTCGCCTGCGATAAAATCGCCTGCAAGCAATATCGCGCTATCGCCTTCGCTATTCGTCGTAAACACTATTTTCACGTAGTCGATAATGATACTCGAAAGCCACGACGACGCGTCGCTTTCCACGGAAATAACGAAACCTTGCAATCTTCCGCGGTGATTGCAGACCTTTTCGGGCGATAAACGGAGAGTACGAACGAAATTACCCGTCGTTTCGTAAGAGATCACGTCCGCTATCGGGTTTAGCGTGTCGAAAGAATTGTAAATTTTAAGCGCCATATAAGTCGCGTCGTCCGAAACCCCGCCATAGCCTAAGTCCGGCCATCTGTTAAACAGTAATCTTACTTCCACGCTTAAAGCGTCGTTATTTCCGCCGTATATCTTATCAGGATAAGACGCCGATAGTTTCGCGTTCGGATTTGCTTTCGTAAC
Organism: Clostridia bacterium; assembly: GCA_017612915.1. GTDB lineage: Bacteria > Bacillota > Clostridia > Christensenellales > Borkfalkiaceae > UBA1259. Next base: position 2,545 of record JAGAEX010000007.1, read on the forward strand.
CTGCGTTTCTATAATATAATTATCCGTTCCGCTTTGGAAAAAATTATTCGAGTCAAGTTTTGGAACGATTTCCGGTCTGCCGTCAAAAGACAACACGTCGGCGTCTAACACGGAATCGCCTTTTTCGGCATAAACGTTTTTGTCGGTACTGAAAGCGAAAATCGACAAGGAAAGAAATAATACGGCAACGATCGTCAAAACAAGCACGGACTTTTTATTCAATAAACTTTTCATCGTTATTTCCCTGCCTTTTTACCGAGTTTTTTGTAAAGAATAACTCCTGACGCTATCAATAACGCCGATACCGCCCAGCAAGCGACTAAAATCACTATCGTGCCGTTTGCGCCGCCGCCTATCTCGTTATACTTCAATTCCGCATAAATATCGTTATTTACGGTAACTCTTTTTACGACAGTTCCGTCAACTATCGCGTAAGCCGAATCATCCTTTGCATATTCCGTAAAATCCACCGTTTCGCCGTACTTTACGGTCGAAACGCTCGTTTTGCCCGTTTTGACATCCTTAACGGTCAAAGTAAATAACCGCGGATACTCCTTAAAAGTCGGCGAAAGCCAGACGTCTTCGGTCGCCACGTCGTTATCGAAATCCCAAAGTTCGTCTTTAAAAACCCAACCGGAAAAGACGAAATAACTCGATGCGCTATCGACTTTTTGCGGATCGCCCGCCGCCAACACTTCGTCTTTACCCTTATCTATTTTATCTCCGTAGCGGACCGTGTATGAAAAAACACCGTTCACATATACGGATAAATATTGCTCTTCGCTGTTTATCGCTTTAACAATGATATCTTTTTCTGTAAGATTGTCTTGAGAATCTTTCGCGACTATTTTGATCAGCCACTCGCCGCGATTCCACTTGTCGCCGCTGGTTGACGCTTCAGGCAAGCCTATTTCCACGCGAACCATACCGTCGCGTTCGTCAAACGCGTAAACCAACTTGGACAGATCGGATAAAAACTCATCGATCGCACCGTCTTTATCGGCGATAACCAAATACTCGTCTTCACCGTCGTAGTATAAATACGGCGCGTCGGTATCTTCGCCAAGCGGCGCGGAAGGCAAATTCGTCTCCGACCATTTTCCGTCAACCAGATAGAGCGTCAGCGCGCCGATGGTCTTATCCATCAATCTCGTGCCTTCTTCGATTGTCAACGTGGTTACGGGATAATCTTCTTGCGGGAACAGATCGGATTTATTCAATAATAAATACACCGCGTTCAAACCGTACGCTTCGCCGAACGAACAACGCGTGTTGTTATCGTCCTTATATAATTCGTTAAGCGTAACCCCGTTGATCCTGATTTTTTGCCCGGCGTCGCCCGTCTGTGAGAAATTCGGACGGCTTGCCGCCGCAGGTACAAAGTCTTCGGCAAAAGTCAATACCGTGTAAGCGTACCCCGCATTACCTTCGACCGAAACGTTGTTATGCATAATTTCAACGAAAGAATTGACTTCGTACTCTTCGGGTTCGTTTTCCTGCCAATAACTTCCGTCGAAATAAAGGGTTACTTCCGGAAGTACGGCGTTTAAAAATTCCGTGTTTGCGTCGATGGTAAGACGCGGGTAATCGCCGTCCGATAACAAAATATTTTCGGCAGGAACATATACCCACAAAAATCCTTCGTTATGATAACATATTTCAGCGCCGTCAATGTTTTTAAGCGGAACGGAATTTAACTTTATATGCTCTCCTATCCCCGTCTTTACTTTATTGACCTTTTGCACGCCGCCGTCGATCTCGACTTTATCTTTAGACAAATTCGCGCTGAACTTGATCAGTACGCCGTTCTTACCGCCCTTATGATTGAAATCGGCATTGTTCCACTCTATACCTTTATACGAAACGCTTTCCGTTCCCGTAGTATATTTACGTGATGCGTTGGGATCGGATTCCATCCAGGTATCGCCGTTGGAATAAAACACTTTACCGGGTAAAAACGAATCTAAAAACAAGGTGTGATCTTTAATTTCAAGTGTAGAGTAACCCGTCATATCGGGAGCGTACAGCCACAAAAACCTTTCGGAGTGATAAATTATCTCCGCACCCTGTATATCTTTGAACGGAACGCCGTCAAGTAAAATATTTTCACCCACGCTTTTGCCCGTGCCTAAAAAATTATTCTGTGTAGCATCATGATTCACAAGATTTGTCCTCATCAATGCGCCTTCCACTTCGCTCCGGACATTGGAAAGATTTTTATCGTATTCAAGCAATAACCCGTTTTTAGGATCAAAATATCTATATCCTTTATTATTCCACGTAATCGATTTAAACGCGACGTCTTGCGTATTCTGAACATAAACATCGCTCCAATAGACAAAGCCGTCATCATTAAGTGAAGAATACAACACAAAGGGCATTATCGTTCTGTCTTTAAACATAAACGGCTCTTTCACGGATATAGTGCGATAAACGGAAAAAACGAAATTAGGAATATATATCCACATATATCCTTCTATATAGTAGCAGACTTCCGCGTCAGTATAAAAGTCAAGCGGCATATCGTTTATAAATATGTTTTTACCGTATAAGTCCAAAAGGTTTACCGTTTTTATCCCGCCGTTTACTTCCGAAAGATTATCGGAAAGCACGTCGTCAAACCGCAACAACATACCGTATTTCGACTCGATCGCGTCTTCCCTTCTGGAATCTTCCGTAAATATATTGAAGTGTTGAAACTCCATAAGAGAAACTTGTTTAGGTTCGCCAGCATCCGCATACACGCTTACTTCGTTTGATGAAAAAAATGCCAGACATAAAACCGATAAAACTAATACGCTCAATAATATCGGCAATACTTTCTTTTTTGATTTTATCATTTTACTCCTTTTTAGTGGGTGTAAAAATTCCACAATACACGCGTTACAACTTATTTTAACGAATTATTTTTGAATACATACGACGTTTATCGTCGTTTTTTCGTTTACAGTCAATTCGTTTATAACGTTTCCTTCGTCGGAAATTACCGTATAATCATAGCCTTCTGCCTGAATAACGGAAAAATCGAAAGACGCGCCTTCAACGACAGTTATCGTCTTATGCTCCGTGATATCACCTGTAAAATATACTTCCACTTCGCAAGTCGCCGTCTTTATCGCTTTAATAGTTACGTCGGCGTTTACGCTTTCCGCAAAGTCGTAAACCAGCCCGCCGTCAGTCCATACGCATCCGTCGCCCGCGTCGTAAGGCGCTTGGACCGTTTCACCGTTTTCTACCGCCAAAAGTACCGTCTTCGCGCCGAATTTTTCAAATTTTACAAAACTGAAACCGGAATAGTTGTCTGTATCTTCCGTCGTGTCAAAAGCGGGGATATCTATTTCGTAGCCTTCCTGCCCCGTCATTATATTTCTTATCGCGTCGATATCATCTTGCGACATACCGCATTTAGTAATAAGATAATCGGCAGCCCTGTCCGCAAGCGTCTCGCCTTCAAAGGTATTGAGATAAGACAAAACGAACATTATGCTGTCTTTATTAGTGAAAGTGATCGCTTTTTCCCAAGCGCCGGTCGTCGAAAACAGCGAAGTGAAATAATCGTTTAATATGTCCTGTTCGTTATAGCCCAAAACAGATTTCAAAAGAGCGGCGATAGTTCCCGTTCTGTCGCGTCCTACCGCGCAGTGGAAATCTATCGGGTAATTGTCTTTATCGGTAAATACCGTCATAATATTCTTTACGTTTTCAAAGTTCGCGGCTTCATCAAGGCCGAGCGTCCCGAGATTAGCGTATTGCGGAGTTACGAAAGTGTAATAATTATCCAGGTCCGCAGGATTCTTTCTGTTAGGTTTCGTGGTGGCTTCCGTTTCGCCGCGAAGGTCTAAATCCGTTTTTACTCCGAGTTGATTTTTCAGAGTATAAAGGCCTGCCGCCGTTATGGATTCCAGCCTTGCCGAACGATAAACGAGCCCTTGTTTTACGTATCCGTACGCGGTTTGGTATCCGCCGATATCACGGGTGTTGGAAACCCCTTCGACCGTTACCGTTCTCAAAGAATCCGCAACGTTAAAGTCGAATATCGGAGAATAAACCTTATCTCCGCCGACTTTCGTCGCGATAACCTGCCAGTAATAAGAAATTCCGGTCAAGGGATTTTCCAGCTTAACGCCTTCGCTCATATCAGCGTCTTCCGCTATCAATACGCATTTGGTAAACTTATTGTCGTAAGCAACGCGCACCTTATAGGATTCAACGTTTTCAAGAGAAGAACTCCACCTTAAAACGTTGTTTACCGGATTGAACGCGTCCGCTTGGGAATATATTTCAACAAGTTTAACGTCGTCGTTCAGCACTTTCGTAAACTCCCTGTGCAGATCGCTGTATTCGTACAATCCGTTAAGTTGATCGGCATCGAAGCGTTCGCTTTCGTTCCAAAGCCTTACTTCTTCGGGTAAAATATTTATCGTTTCCCCGTGCGCGTGGCTTAAAGCGGTTATTTCCGAAGAAAACTCCGTTTTATCGTTTTCGGCGTTTGCCGAACTGTTATTTATTGCGTTTATTCCGATCAAAATACCGAAAACCATAACCAAGCTCGTTAAAACACAGATCACTTTACTTAATCTCTTATTCATGTTCCTTATCTCCTTTCTTCAAAGATTTTTTAAGAACAATTACCGCACAAGCCAGCACGCTCAAAACAAAACCAATAAATGACGCGTCGATATTACCGCCGCAGCCTGACGGCTTCGGATCAGGTTTATCTGGATCGGGTTTTTCGGGATCAGGCGTATCGGGATCAGGCGTATATATCGCTTTTATCTGCATATCGCCGTCAACCGTGATACCGTCGATCTCTTCGCCTTCTTTCACGAGTTTATATGAATATCCGTCGCGTTTTAACACATCTTCGTTAAGCGTGCTGCCGAAACGAAGTTTAAAGTTATAAGTATAACCGGACGCAAGCCCTTCGCTTGCCACGCTGACGGTATATTCTTTATATTCCGTCCTGAACGCCGCTACGAGCACGACGTCTTCAAAGGCGTAATCGTTGACGAAATCCCATTTCTTATCGCCAAAATACCAACCGTCGAAAACAAAGGTTAAGTATTCGTCGCCTTCCTTCGTAGGATCGGCGGGTTTTTCGAGCAACGCGCCTTTAACGCTCGTCGAATAAACGATCTCGCCGTTTACGTTGAACGCGACCGCTATTTCGTCAGGATCAGAAACTATCGCCGTTACGGTAAAGTAAGAAGTATTGCCCGCTTTATCGTTGACAACGAAAGTTATAGTCCAAGTTCCGGCGACCAATTTACCGTCAATAACCGCACCGTCCTGCCAGATAACTGTAAAATCTTCCGCGGCAAAATCGGCTTTATCGTAATTATCGGTAGCGCTTAACACTCTCATAAACATTGAGTCGTCGGGTTTATTCTCGCCCACCGTAAACCGATAAACGTTTTTACCTTGCCAGTTGATAACGGGTTTCTTGATATCGCCCGTCCTGAAATCGGCAAAAGTCAAAGCGCCGTAAGCCTTTTTAAGTATTATGCCGTCGCCGACTTCGCCGTCGTAAGCGGTCTCGATATTTATTATCTCGACGGAATCGACTGCAATCGACACCGTTATCGTACCGTTTTCAACCGTTATCGCAATTCTTACCGCATACCACTCGCCGGAAACGAACGAAACTTGTTTAGCCACTTCGAAACGTCCGTCAACGTAAACGTTGAAACCTTGTTTCGCTTCGTTCGGATTGCGATAAATCGTTATACGCACGCCGTCGAACTCTTCACCTACGTAAGTAAACAAACTGTAATCGAAATCGACCGAGTCTGACTTATATAAGAAGTTGTAAATCGTAGTGTTCGCCGTAGCCTTTTCAAAAACCGAGATCTCTTCGTCTTCTTCGTCGTCGGTAAGAACATACGTGCCGTTATCGAAATATCCGCCGTCTTCGCCGTTGAATAAATCTTCCGCGGTCAGATAAGTGCCTTCCGCGTCGATATCGACCGTAACGGGTTTTTCAAACTGCCACTGCCCATCTACGAGATATAATATCAGTTCGCCTAAAACAACGTCCTTGAACGCCGTTTTCGCTTTAATATGCAATTCAACGCATTTGTACTCGTCCGTCGGGCTGAGTTCGTAAGCGGGAATGGAAATATGCAAGTGGTTGAACCCGTGGGCGTAAGTTACCTGCGCTCCCGCGATCTGTCCTATGGAAACGCCGTTTAAGGTAATATTGCCGCCTACCTGATAAGCCAGATTATTCGCATCGGACTCTTCTGCAAAATAATGTTTTTCGTAGTCGCCGAAACGGAGAATAGTGTCTATATTCAACGCGTTTTGCATACAGTTCCAACCGTACGGTATCTCTACGAAAGGCAAGTATTCATACCAGCCTATAAAGTCCGTGCAGACGAAATGCCCTTCGTTCTGCCACTCGCCGTTATAAAAACCGTACAAAGTGATCTCCGGCAGCATTATATCGTCAAATACGCCGCCGTAAGTTATCGAAACGGTACCGTATTTATTGTCGTGTCCGTTAAAAGTTAAGGTTATCGTCTTATTCGCCGCGTCAACCGTTACTTTTCCGCCCTCTTCACCAAGCGTCTTGCCGTCTAAAAGTATATGTTCCGCTATATTTCCGACCTCTCCCGTCCAAAGAAGTTCGTCGGTAAATTTAAGAACGATACAGTCTTCCGTGCTCGATTCGTCTATGCCTACGAAAGTCGTCGGTTTGATTATAAAGTAATCTTCGGGAACGGTCTCCTGCCACTTATCGTTTACAAGATACAACGCGAATCCGTCGAAATACACTCTGTCGCCGTTGTTCGTTTCTATATACGAACAATAATCGAAAGTTATCGTCGGATGCGAATATCCGTTATATCCGCTCTCTAAATTATTTCTGAATTTTATCCACAACCCGTCAACTAACTGTATCAGATAAACGTCAAGTTTGCGGTTATAATAAGAACCGAGTTCAATGCCGTTGACCTTTATACCGCTGACAGTCGTAGGATACATATTGCTGTCCATAACTTTTGCGTCAAAATTGAGCGTCGTCCAATACCTGTTATCGCTACCGAAATAGTTGTTGTTATCAAGGTGGAACGCTTCAATTCTCGTACCCTTATAAGAATATACCGCTGTATCCGTCCACTCCCCGTTTATAAAGCTTAATTGTATCGCGGGAATAACTACACCGCCGCAAACGGCGTTATAGATCTCCACCTTTTTATACGTTCCGTTAAACTTAACGGTTATCGTCTTATTCGCCGCGTCAAGTATAACGTTTCC
>JAGAEX010000069.1 GCA_017612915.1 Clostridia bacterium
AGCCCCTTTCGTTATTTTTTTGTTTTTTTAAGGTTTTTTCAATATTTGAGTAATAAAATAAAAGCATAGGAACTATTACGGGAGATTTATGTATATGAAAAAAAGATTTTCCTTGATTTTTACTTCTGTAACGGCGCTGATTCTTGCCGTTATAATGATAAGCGGCTGTTCGTTTATTAAAAAATCCGGCGGAAAAGTGTTTGTTTCGGACGACGACGCGGCTTCCGTTGCCGCAGCCGAATACGTCGGGTTTAACACGACGGAAAAAGAACGCAATTTAGAAGATACTTTGATCGAATCGGTAGAAAAAGTCAAACGTTCTGCCGTTCAGATAATTACCGGAACAGGTATGGCGGGCTCGGGCGTTATTATTGATATTTCCTGCGAATCGACGGATGAGTATTCCGCTTCGTGGAAGTCCGATCCCAATATCGTTTATATAATAACTTGCCATCATATGGTAGCAAAGGACGGAAGTTACGGTACGGAAGGCATCGGCGAAATAGAAATAACGATTCCCGACGAAAAATATTCTTACGATAATCCCGATTTTATTTTTTACGGCTATATCGGCAACGATACCGCGGCGGAATATAAAAGCCGGAATTACGCCATAACGCTCGTCGGCGGCGATTTTGAATCGGATATCGCACTTTTAAAACTCGATCTCGGCGTTTCCGCAAAGTCGGGCAAATACCTTTCCGCGGATAAGATCGTGAAAGCGCAGATACCGTATGAAACCGCGGCGAACCCCTATAACGAAAGATTGGGCGAAACTGTGTTTTCAGTCGGTAATCCTTCGGGACTTTTGCCCGGTTCGGTAGCGAAAGGAATAATAAGTTATCTTAACCGTGACGACCGCGTGTCAGTGTCAAGTTCTTATAATATCGTGCTCGATATGACGCTCCTGCAAATAGACGTTGCCACCAACTCCGGAAGTTCCGGCGGCGGGCTTTTCAACGCGTACGGCGAACTTATCGGTATTACAAACGCGGGGGCGAGCAAGGAATTGTACGAAGGTATAAACTTCGCGATACCGCGCCATCTTGAAAACGGTAACGGATTCGTAGATATCGCATCTCAACTTTTAGGCACTGCAAAAGAAGATAATTACGGCTACGTTTCGGGCAGAAAGGTCAAATTCGGGTTCACGGTAAAGGAAGACGGCGAAGGCGAAAACGTCGGTCTTTACGTGGCGTCGGTAACGAGCGGCAGCATAGCCGCGAAGAAAGGGTTACAGGTGTACGACAATCTGATCGACGTAAAAGTTACGAGAAACGGCGAAACGATATTCTCCGGTAACATTAAGACTGTGGCGAAGTTCAGCGAAGTATTTGAAGACCTTACCGCGGGTGACGGCGTGGTTATGACCGTCGAGAGAACTTCGTGGAACGCGTGGAGAAGTACGCAGACAAAAACGATAGAAATGGTCGTCGAAAGTTTCCTTTTCTGCAATACGGGCAAGTAAACCGAAACGGAATTAAAAAGGTTATTTTATAGTCCGCCTCGCATTTATTAAGTGCGGGGCGGTTTTTTGTCGTTATTATTTCATTTGTTTATAAGATAAAACGTTTTCCGCATTGACATAAGCGTCGGTTTGGTGGTATAATCTATAAGTTAAAGTATAATTTTATTGCGGAGTTATTATGGCTTTACAACTGATGTATATAACGAACAATCCCGAAGTCGCATCGATCGCCGAAAAGTACGGCGTTGACAGAATATGGATCGACCTTGAATCTATCGGCAAAGACGAACGGCAGAAGAATATAAATTCCGTTAAATCTCATCATAGATTAGAAGATATAAAGATATTATCCGACATTTTGACGAAATCGGAACTAATGGTGCGCGTAAATCCGTGGTACGAAAAGTCCGAATATGAAATAGAAACGTCGATAGCAAACGGCGCGCAAAGAATAATGCTCCCTATGTGGAAGACAAAAGAAGAAACGGATAACTTTCTTAATCTTATCCACGGGCGCGTAAAGACGACGCTGCTTTTAGAGACCAAAGAAGCGGTCGAATGTCTTGACGAAGTCTTAAAAAACCCCTATATAGACGAAGTGTATATAGGGCTTAACGATCTTCATTTGAGTTATTGTATGACCTTTATGTTCGAGCCGCTTGCAAACGGAACGGTTGACGACATTTGCTGCAAATTGCGGGCAAAAAAAATTCCGTTCGGGTTCGGCGGTATCGCTAAGATAGGCGACGGGCTGTTGCCTTCGGAAAGAATAATAACCGAACATTACCGTTTGGGTTCGACCATCGCCATTTTGTCCAGAAGTTTTTGCAACGCTGTCGCTATCGGAGATATGAACGAAGTGGAATGCGTGTTCGAGATAAATATGAAACGGTTGAGAGATTTCGAGCGGACAATCAGGAATTTTACTCCTGAAGAATTCGAGGCGAACAGGATAGTAACGAAACAGATCGTAGAGCGCACGGTGGAGCGCATCAAGAAAGAGCGTATAAATGGATAAACGGATTTTAAAACAGTTAAGCGAAAGTTTCGGCGACGCTTTTTATATTCTGGACAGCGCGCAGTTTAAGAAAAATTATGCGGAGTTAAAGTGGGAATTTGCAAATATCTACCCGAACTTTAATATCGCCTATTCGTATAAGACGAACTATACGCCGAAACTTTGCAAAATTGTAAACGATTTCGGCGGGTACGCCGAAGTGGTTTCGGATATGGAAGCAAAGATCGCGTTAAAGTCAGGCGTTGATCCTTACCGTATAATCTGGAACGGCCCGTATAAAAATTTCAAGTCGGCGGAATATCTTTTAGCGCTCGGCGTAACTCTTAATATAGATTCCGCCGCGGAAACGAAGTTTATTGATAAACTCGCAAAGGAAAATCCCGATAAGACCTATAATCTCGGTATAAGGTGCAACTTCGATATAGGCGACGGGGTGGTATCGCGTTTCGGTTTCGATATAGACTCTGCGGAGTTTAAAGACGCGCTTGCGCTTTTTGATAAGCATAAAAATCTTTATTTTAAGGGACTGCAATGCCACTTTGCGACGAGAAGGCTTGAAACCTGGAGACCGAGAGCGGAAAAAATGCTCGCTCTTATCGACGCTCTTAAAATAAAGCCTGATAGGATGGACTTGGGCGGCGGATTGTTCGGCAAGATGGCGGACAGTTTAAAAGCGCAGTTCGACGGGTATATCCCTTCGTATAAGGAGTATGCAAAAGAAGCGGCGACTCTCTTTGCCGAAAGATATAAAGACGAAAACGATAAGCCCGAACTTATAATCGAACCGGGCAGCGCATTGGTCGGCGACTGTATGAAATTCGTTTCTAAAGTCGTAAATATCAAGAACGTGCGCGGTAAAGATATAGCGACGCTGCTTGGCAGTATATATAATATCAATCCCACGCTCAATAAGAAAAATCCGCCGATAGAGATAGTCGCTATGGGCGGTAAGCAAAAGGATTACCTTGACCTTGATTTCGGCGGCTTTACCTGTATAGAATCGGATTACGTTTACAGGCATTTTAACGGGAAACTCGCCGTCGGGGATTTTGCCGTGTTCGGGAACGCGGGGTCTTATTCCATCGTATTAAAACCGCCCTTTATATTGCCTAACTTCCCCGTTATCGAATTGACGGATAACGGCGCGAAAGTTATCAAGTGCGGTGAAACCTTTGACGATTTATTTAAAACTTTCGTGTTTTAAGTGGAAATATGTTGCTGATAAATAAGTTTATTAAAAGAACTTTCGATATTATAGCAAGCGGTATAGCGCTGATCCTATTATTGCCGCTGTTTTTGGTGCTTGCAATAATTATTAAGTGCGACAGCAAAGGTCCCGTCTTTTTCAAGCAGGAACGCAGAACGAAAAAGGGCAAGATCTTTAAGATGTACAAGTTCCGTTCTATGGTGGTGGACGCGGAAAAACAAGGCGCGGGGCTGTTTAACTATAAAGACGATCCGAGGGTTACTAAAATCGGGCGGTTTATGCGGAGTACGAGTATAGACGAACTGCCGCAACTCTGGAACGTTTTTAAGGGAGATATTTCCATAGTTGGGCCGCGCCCCTGTGTTGTTTACGAACTCGGCGATTTCGACACCTTAAACAAACGGTATAAAAAGCGGTTCGAGATGAAGGGCGGCATCACGGGATTAGCGCAGGTAAAGGGCAGGAACGAAATTCCGTGGGACGAAAAGGTCGGCTACGATAACGAGTATATAGATCTATTTAAAAAACACGGTATTTTTACCGATATAAAAATACTTTTCGGCACGATAGCAAAGGTCTTTAAAAAGCAGGACATTTACGAAGAAAAGGTGTCAGGCGCTGTAAGCGACGACGAGTCCGCTCGGCTTGCCGAAGAAGAGATAATACGGATAGCGCATCTTCCCGACGCGGAAGAAAAAGGGGAATAGGTTTTATGAAAACGTCTGTGGAAAACAGGTTTATCTGGTATAACGGCGAAATAGTCAACGTCAACGACGCGAAGATAAACGTTTTAGCGCCGACTTCTCAGTTCGGCTTAAACGTCTTTGAAGGTATCCCTTGCTATTGGAACGAAGAGCAAAAACAGTTATACGCTTTTCGCCTTTCAGACCATTACGACAGGCTTTTGCGTTCGGCAAAACTTTTGGAAATAGATTGCCCGTTCGATAAAGAACGGTTAAAAAAGGCGTTTATCGACGTGATAAAAGCCAACGAATACGATGAAGATCTGTCGGTAAGGCAAACGCTGTTCGTGGACGGTTTCGGTTCGTGGGGAGCGTCAAGCCCCGTAGGTATGTTCGTTGCTCCTATTCCGCGCGGCAAAATAAGTAAAGAATACAATAAAAAAGGGCTTAACGTCTGCATAACGTCGTGGCGTAGAATTTCCGAAAACACGCTTTCCCCCAGAATAAAGTGCGGCGCGAATTATATCAACAGTCGCGCAGGTCAGCGCGAAGCGCTCCGTAACGGTTACGATACCTGCATTTTCCTTAACGAAGCGGGAAAGGTGGCGGAAGCCCCCGGATCGTGCTTATTTATCGTTAAGAACGGCACGCTTATAACTCCGTTGCTCACCGAT
>JAGAEX010000070.1 GCA_017612915.1 Clostridia bacterium
TAGGTATCGTCACGGGCAGTTTCCTCATTGATACTCACTCCACCGCCTGCAAAATAGATCATGACTTTGTTCTCACTGCCCTTTTTGAACAGTGCATGATAGCTGTGTCCTTCCGAATCCTTCATCACGCTGTCGGATACCCGATACCATTTTCCTTCCTTTGGATTGGAATTCAAATTGGGATAATTAAGAACAAACTTATAGATACATACCGCTACAACGATAAGCGCTAATAGAATAATTCCTATGATAAGTAAAACGTTTCTTCCAGTATGATTCTCCTTCACTGCTTCCATCTAAAAAACCTCATTTCTTACAAAAAGCACTTGACAAATCGTGCGACCAATGCTATTATATAAGAAACTGATGTTCCTTGTCAACGGGTTTTAGGCATATTTCGACGCTTTTGGCAAAAATGGAACAAGTAGAGGAGGTATGTTCCTTATGGGAGAAATCAGACAATCGCCGGCGTTTATAAAAGAGTGCATTGAAGACTCTTTATTTCTTTTAATGGAAAATAAGCCGTATCGTCAAATAGACGTAAAACAAGTATGCGAACACGCGGGAGTGGGCAGAACGAGTTATTACAGATACTACAAAAATAACGACGATGTCGTGCTCGGCGCATATATCCGTATGTGGGCAAGATGGTGCGACGTCCACAAAGTAAAGGAACGCAAGAAGTTTACGCTTGATAATGCGGAAACCTATTTTCTTATAATCTATCCATAAAAAACAGACTTGATGTGACCTACAAAAATGGACTTGATGTTATTCTTTTGCGTTCCTTTGAAATTATAATGAACGACGAAAATAACGGACACAACTATGAAAGCGGTTTTTATGGTTACGGTTTGTTTGGTATTCTCAAAGAGTGGTGGCGAAGAGGTTTCAAAGAAACGCCTGAAGAAGTTTCGCAAATACTGCGTGATTTTTACAAGTAGAATGAAAGAAAAAGCAAAAAGGACTTGGAATCTAATCCAAATCCTTGTTTGTTGACCGCTTGAAAGTGCAATTACCATTAAATTTTAGTTTTTCATAAAATCCATAAGGGAACAGCACTAAACCGTTCGCTTTTTTCTTGTTGTTAGGTTTTTGACGAATTCAAGTTTGACAACCTTCGGTAGGACAACTTCAGTATATATTATATGTTTTGCATTTTGTTAAATCGCACCAAACGGTGATAAAACTTTTTAAAATAATTACGGCGGTCAAATGACCGCCCTTTTTATATAAGTTTTTTATTCCCCTTCTTTATTGTTGATACCCGTTAAAAAGGCTTTTAGTTTTTCCGACTTGGGATTGTCGAATACTTCTTTCGGATCGCCTTCTTCTTCTATAACGCCGTTTGCCATAAAAACGACTTTATCCGACACGTTCTTCGCAAAGCCCATTTCGTGGGTTACTATTATCATCGTGCGGTCTTCCCCTTTAAGTGAGCGTATGACCTTTAAAACTTCGCCCGTAAGTTCGGGATCGAGTGCCGATGTCGGTTCGTCAAAGCACAAAATTTTAGGTTTTAAGGCAAGCGCACGGGCTATCGCCACCCTTTGCTGCTGCCCGCCCGAAAGTTCGCACGGGTACGCCGCTTTTTTGTCGGTAAGCCCCGTTTTCGCGAGTAGTTTTTCCGCGTCGTCTAATATCTTTTGCTTTTCTTCGGAATAGTCTATCGTTTTGTCCTTTTTCGCCCGTTCTTTTAACTGCAAAAGGGGCGCGAGCGTGATATTGTCGAACACGCTGTACTGCGGGAAAAGGTTGAACGACTGGAAAACCAGCCCGAAATTAAGGCGTTTTGTTCTTAACGCGCTTTCTTTTACCTTTTTATCTCTTTCAGCGTCGAAAAGCGTTTCGCCGTCTAAAATCATCGTGCCGCTATCGGGGGTTTCCAAAAAGTTGATACAGCGAAGGAACGTGGTCTTTCCCGAACCGGAAGAGCCGATTATAGACAACACTTCGCCCTTTTCGATAGAAATATCTATACCTTTTAAGACTTCGGTATTACCGAATTTTTTACAAAAATTTTTAATTTCAAGATACGCCATAATTTACGCCTTAAAATAGGATAATTTTTTCTCTATACGGTTAAATATGACCGTTAATATTGCGGTAAACACAAGATAATAAACTGCCGTATAGAATAACGGCCATAATAACCCGCCGTTTTTGATATACCTTTGTGCGAAGAAGATAAGTTCGTAGTATGTAATAATTCTCGCAAGCGACGTGTCTTTTACAAGCGTAATTATCTCGTTCGACATAGGCGGTATTATGCGTTTTATTACCTGTAAAAGAACGACTTTGAAAAAAATCTGCGATTTCGTCATACCGAGAACGTAGCCCGCTTCGTACTGACCTTTCGTAATACTTTGTATGCCGCCGCGAAAGATCTCCGAAAAATAACACGCGTAATTTATCCCGAACGTGATATACGTCGAAACGTGCGCGGAAAGTCCCGCCCCTGTGCCGAAAACAAGCCCAGGTCCGTAATAAACGACAATAAGTTGCAACATTAAAGGCGTTCCGCGGATTATCCAAACAACGGTAGCGCAGGCTTTTTGCAAAATTTTGATCTTTGACATCGTGCCGAAAGAGATCAAAAGCCCAAGCGGCAAAGCGATCAACAGCGTAACGCTGAAAATCTTTAACGTTTCGAAAAATCCGATAAGCAAATCGAAAGATATTTCCCAAAAACCGGCGCTTAATAACAAATAATTCATACTTTCCTTATAAAAAGCAAATGGGAACGCCTTTCGGCGTTCCTAAATGCAATTATTATTCTGTAAAATTTTAGCCTTCGATAAGCGCTTTTGCCATCATATAGTCCACGATAGCAACTTCGCTTTTGCCCGACATAACTTCAAGGAACGCGTCAGATTGCGCGGTGACCGAAACAAAACCGCCTTTAATAGCGTCGTTCGCTTTAATAAAAGTTTCGCCCGCAGAACCTGCTTCCGCCGCTATCTTAACACCCGCCATAGACGCAAGATCGGGATATTTTTCCGCGTTCTTCTTTAAGATAACGCCAACCTGTCTGTTTTCCATATAGGGTTTAGAAACGTCTGCGGAAGCGATGATTTCATCGGTGATCGTCATACCGTTCCAAATACAGTCAATCCTGCCCGCTTGTAGATCCAGAATTTTATTATCCCACTCTATTTCGGAAAATTCTATGGTTATATTAAGTTTTTCACCGACGAGTTTAGCAAGGTCAGCATCAAAGCCTATCCACTCTTCACTTCCCGTTTCTTTATAATCCATAGGTTTATAATCGGTTATACCTACGACTAATTTACCTTTTGCGGAAATTGAAGCCCAGTCCGTACTTGTTTCATTTTCATCGGCAACGGGGGTGTATTCCGAAACGCCAGCAACGCCGTATTTAGTCGCAAGTTCAGCAAGTTTTCCTTCCGCTAATAATTCCGAAATTGCCGTTTCAACTTTTCTGGTAAGGTTTGAACCCTTTCTGAAAGCAATACCGAAAGATTCCGTTTCGCCACCAACTTCAACGATCTGTAAATCTTTATAAGTCGTTGGATTATTACAACCTATAAGAGATACACACGCCGTAATCGCTAATATAGCCGTTACTAAAATTGCTAAAAACTTTTTCATTTTTTTCTTCTCCTAAACAAAAATTTACTTTATTACTTTATCTTGGTAAAGTGAATATGTGCTTTTATTATACTTTATTCCGATAAAGTTGTAAAGCATTTTTTCGATGTTTTTTTAATTTTTATCAAAATTTTTAAAAAAATAAAGCCCCGCGAAGTTCGTGCGGGACTTATTTTATCAATATTATACTGACGTTTTTGCGTTTCGCGTAGTTTACCGTCTGAAAAGTGCCGCCTTTATCGCTATTTAAATAAGCGACCAAAACCGACGCGCTGTCCACCATAAACATATTTCTTTTGAACATACAGGCTTTAGTATATTCTTTGGAAACGTAAACCCTTTCGTCGGCTGATAAAAGCATTTTTTCGTATTGTTCTTTCTGTTTTTCGGTAAATTTATACGCTTGCGTTTCGCACGGAATACACGCTATTATTTTTATCGGATATTTTTTTCGGTAAATTTCCAGCAATTTAAAGCACTCTGTATCGAACCCCAACGCCATACCGACTAAAAAAGTATTATAGCCCCCTTCGATAAGTTTTTTTATCACCCTATCGAGTTCGGCTTTGTTATAATCTTCTTTTAAAATCCTATGCCCCGAAAAAGCACAAGTTCTGATTTTATCTATAATCATTATATATTAAAGGGGTTTTTTCTTTATTCTCGCGTTGGTGCGCGGAAATTCCGCCCCCGTTTCTTTGACTTTTTTTACTACTATTATCGTCCTTAAATTACCGCTTAAATCTAATTTTTCCGCTCTTTCTATCTCTCCGCCGAGAATTTTTAACGCGTTTTCAGAATTTTTTATTTCTTCCGCTGCGTCGCCTTTATATGCCACGAATTTTCCGCCTTTTTTAACGAACGGCAAACAATATTCTGTTAAAACGGGCAGCGCCGCCACCGCACGCGCCGTCGCACAATCGAACTTTTCGCGGTAAAATTTATCGTGCGCGAGTTCTTCCGCCCTGCCGCAAATTACCGTAATATCTTTTAATTCCAACTCTTTTGCAACGGTTTTTAAAAATTCGCATTTTTTACCCGTCGCATCGAGAAGGGTAGCCTTTAATTCAGGTTTTAAAATTTTAAGCGGGATCGCGGGAAATCCGCCGCCTGAACCGACGTCGATAAAACTGCCTTCTATAAATTTTCCGCCGAATAAACTATCGACAAAATGTTTTAAATAAACTTCGTTTTTTTCGGTGATAGAAGTTAAGTTGAACCGCGAATTGTACTCTGACAGAATTTCGTAATATTTTTCAAATAAAATCGTTTGTTTTTCAGTCAGGTCAAACCCGAAATTTTCAAAAATTTTTTCCACGGAAAAATTATATCATAAAACTTCGTTATAAACAATTATTTTTTTACCGACATTTTTTTATCCACTTTGTTTATTTCTCTGTTTATTATTTTTTTTTTACTATTTTAATTTTTATAAAAATAAATTTTTTTTCTTTTTCGGACGGATTTTTATAAACCAATTAACTTTAAAATAAAAACTGCCAACTTTTTATCAACCCGCTTTCAACACAATAAATCTTACTGTATGGCAACAGAAAATTCGCTTTTGAACTTTTCAACCTAATATACTATTTATTACGGCTTTGTTTAAATCTTTTAATAAAAATAAATAACTGACTAAAAGCGGCTAAAAATTTCGCGGAAATGGGATAAAGTCTTGATTTTTATTTTATTATGTTATATAATATATCAGTAATCGTTTAAAATATATCTGACGGTACGAATGAAATTTTCGGAGAAAATATTATGAAATTGATTTGCGACGGTCTCGATCTTTCGGACGCGGTGTTAAAAGTAAGTAAAGCGCTTTCTGTAAAAGCCGCCAATCCGGTTTTGGAAGGCATCAAAATTTCCGCTAAAAACGACAGTCTGATTTTAACCGCGACCGATACCGAACTCACTATAGAAAAAACTATCAAAGCAGACGTTTTAATGGACGGCGAAACAGTCGTCGTCGGTAAATATTTCGTTGATTTTGCCAAGAAACTCGAAAAAGAACAGGTAGAACTTTCTTGTTTATACGACGGACAGTTGCAGATCAAATATTCCGATTCCGAAAGCGAATTGCAAGTATTCCCCGTTATAAACTTTCCTTTGATCAAAAAATCCGACGAGGAAAACTATTTTGAGATGAGTCCTGAAGAATTTAAGGACGTCGTCGAAAAAACGGTTTTATCCTGTTCAAACGACGATTCACGCCCTATACTTAAAGGCGTTTTATTTGAAATATCGGGTAATTTTTTAACGAGCGTGTCTTTAGACGGTTTCCGTATGAGCGTAGTAAAGAAGGAAATCGTGTCGAGCGGCGAATTCAAGGCGGTAATACCTGCGAGAACGCTTATGGAAATAAGCAGGCTCATTGAAAAAGAAGAAGGTAATTTAAAAATTTATATTCAGAAAAATTCGTTATATCTCGAAGTGGAAAACACGGTGATAATTTCAAGGCTTATAGAAGGTGAATTCGTAAAATACGGGCATATTTTGCCGACTGCGTTTTCAAATTCGTTCACCGTTCAAAAGGAAGCGTTGCTCAGCAGTTTGGAACGCGCTACGATTCTTGCCAAAAACGACCGCTATAACGTAGTTAAATTCGATATCCGCGAAAACGTTATGACGGTAAGCGCAAAGTCAGAAGTTGGATTCGTCAACGAGAACGTAAACATCAATCTCGAAGGCAAAGATATCGTAATTGCGTTCAACGGAAAATTTTTAAGCGAATATTTAAGGATAATAAAGGACGACTTTATCAAATTTCAATTAAATTCGTCGATAGATCCCTGCATTTTGACTCCCGCGGGGAAAGAAGACTTTATTTATTTGGTGCTTCCGGTAAGTATAAACGCATAACCTATGTAAAAAGATTGACAAAATCGTTATTTATATATAAAATATTAAAGAAAATAATTAACCTATCGTAGGAGAAAATATTATGAAACAGACTTATCAACCCAAAAAGAGACAGAGAAGCAAAGTTCACGGATTCAGAAAGAGAATGCAGAGTAAATCGGGCAGAAACGTTATTAAACGCCGTCGCAACAAAGGTCGTCATAATCTTTCCGCTTAAAATCGGATAAAAAGATGGCTTTTGATTACAGGTTAAAAAAAGAAAAAGATTTCAGCCGTGTATTTAAAGAAGGAAAAAAATTATTTTCCGATTCTCTTACGCTTTACTACCTGCCTTCAAAGGAATTGAAAATGGGCGTCGCCGTCGGTAAAAAACACGGCGGAAGCGTTAAAAGAAACAGAATCAAAAGGCTTATTCGCGAATCTTTCAGAAGTTTTTCACCTGAAAAAATGAAAAACTTCTTTTTTGTTTTTATACCTAAAGTTAAAGAAGAATACGAGTATCGCGTTTTTTTACGGGATATGGATTATCTTTTAAAAAAGGGTAAAATATTTAAAGATCAGGATGTTTAAATTTTTAAGCGTTAAACTTATCAGATTTTATCAGAAATATTTATCTTTCGGAAATTGCAGATATATTCCTTCATGTTCGGAATATATGTTGGAAGCGATCTTAAAGCACGGCTTTTTTATAGGGTTAAGCCTTGGATGTTGGCGCATTATAAGGTGTAATCCTTTCAGCCGCGGCGGTTTCGATAAAGTTCCCGATAAAAAAAGCGTGGTCAAGTGGGTGTATTAAATGGATATCAGTATAATCGGTTTTTCCGCACCGGAAATAGGAAATTTTTTCGCTAAACTTATTTTATGGCTGGTTACGGTAACTTCTTCGGTCGTGGCAGGCGTAATTTTATTTACGCTCATCTTAAAAGTGATAACGTTGCCTTTCGACGTTATTTCTCGTTTTTCTATGCGCAAAAATTCCTTAAAAATGGAACAAATGCGCCCCGAACTCGAAAAATTACAGCAACAGTACGCGGACAATAAAGATCTGTATAATCAAAAAATGATGGCGCTCTATAAAAAGAACGGCTATTCTATGTTCGGCGCGTGCTTGCCGACCATCATAACGCTCGTAATTTTTATAATCGCGATCAACGGGTTCAGAAATTATTCGGAATACCAGAATAAAAAATATTTTTACGATATGAGTATCGCCTATAACAACGCGATATACGCGGGACTTGAAATAGACGAAGAGTATATTTATATCAATGCCGACGGCGCTATTCAGATAAATGACGAAAAGATCCTTGAAAAGGGCGCAACCTTTACCCCCGACGGTAAAGATTACGAAATAATAATAGAAAAGTCACAATCGCAATTTACGGTAAAGACCACCAACGGTTATATCGAATATAAACGCGGCATCGGCGCGGATGGCAAACCCGAAGGCGAAAGAAAGTTTACGATTTTAAGTCTCGAAAACGCTATAAACTCCGAGTACAACAACGGGCTCATTAACGCCGACGGCGACACTTACGCCGAGGCGCTTGCCAAAAATCCCAAACTTACCGCGAGCGATTTTTTGTCGTCAATAGGTTCTGATAAGGCGGCGGTTACTTTCGACAACAACGGGTCGAGTTTTTTGTGGGTAAAAAATATCTGGGTAACCGACAGCCCGATGAAAAACCCCGTCGAAACCGATTGGGAAAAATTCAAATCCACTTATAAATACGATATTAAGACCAACGACGATATAGGCGCGGGCGGTTACGAAAAACTCATCGCGGGACTCGCAGATAAAACGACTGCACCGAACGGTTACTTTATTCTCGTCGCGTTGACTGCCGTATCTTCGCTTCTTATGCAACTCGTTTTAGGTAAGAGCCAAAAGGCGCAGATGGAACTTCAAACGGTGAACGGTCAGGGCGCGCAGACGCAGAAGATCATGACTTGGATGATGCCGATAATGATGGCGGTATTCGCGTTTATGTACACCGCGGCGTTCTCCGTTTATATCATATTGAGTTCGGTAATAAGTCTATTAACGACGCTTTTGATAAACGCTATCGCGGATAAAAAGTTCAAAAAAGCGGCGGAGACGGGTAGCACGGAAGTTGTTCGCGGCAGGATTTATATTCCGCCGAAAAAGGAAGAAAAAACACCCGCGAAAAAAGACAAAAAGAAAGATAAAACTGCGGAAGACGGATTTTTATCGGGGCTGAACGATAAGAAAAAACATCCGCGCGGCAGACAGAAATAATTGATAAATACACGCGTTTAGCGTTCAAGGAGTATTGATATGGAATTTACGGGCAAAACGGTTGAAGAAGCCGTTAAAAACGGGCTTGAGAGTTTAGGTTTAACCGAAGATCAAGCGGAGATCGAAGTCGTCGAAGACGCAGTTAAAGGACTTTTCGGAAAAGTCAAAAAGGAAGCGGTCGTCAGAGTAACGAAGAAAGAAAGTAAAAAGAGCGTTTCGGAAAAAGGCGCGGTCGCAGGTACGGGTACGGAAAAAGCCGCGGATTTTATTCTTAAAGTTTTCGATATTATGAATATCGATGCCAAAGCCGAAATAACCGACGAAAACAAGATAACCGTTTTCGCGCAGGAATCGTCCGAAGTTATCGGGTACCGCGGCGAAATTTTAGACGCCATACAGGTCTTGGCGGGCGCGGTCGCGAATATCGGCAACAAAGAATACAAAAAGGTCGTGGTCGATTGCGAAAATTATCGCGGTCGCCGCGAAGAAACGCTTATAGCGCTCGCGCACAGACTTGAAGAAAAAGCCACCGAAACGAGAAGAAAAGTTCTGTTGGAACCTATGAGCCCGTTCGAGAGAAGGATCATCCATACGGCGCTTGCCGACAGCCTTACGGTAAAGACCGAAAGCGACGGCAAAGAACCGATGAGATTCGTCGTTATTATCCCCAACGATTTAGACGCGGACGCAAAACCGTTTAACGCCGGCGCAAACCACGGAAGAAACAGAAGAGACGGCAACAGGGGCGGAAGAAGAAACGACCGCAGGGGCGGAAGAGATTTTAAAGGTCGCGGTAATTCCCGCGGCAGCGGATTCACCGAAGAAAAGAGAAAACCGTCGCTTTCTTTCGGCACTTATTTAGGAAACAGTTTAAAAGATAAAAATAATTGACCTATTGCCCGCAAAACGAGTTTTATCGTTTAGGCGGGCATTATGCCGTTATTATATACTGACAAGGTGAGAATATGAAAAAACTTATGATCGGGAACGAGGCGGTTTCCCGCGGGCTGTACGAAGGCGGCATTAAAGTCGTGTCTTCATACCCCGGCACGCCTTCTACCGAAATAACCGAATTTCTGGCAAAGTACGACGATATAAAATCGGAGTGGGCGCCTAACGAAAAAGTGGGCGCGGAAGTGGCGTTCGGGGCGAGTCTTGCGGGCGTAAGGTCTGCTTGCGCTATGAAACACGTAGGCTTGAACGTTGCCGCCGATCCCCTGTTTACCCTTTCTTATACAGGCGTGAACGGCGGACTCGTTATCTGCGTCGCGGACGATCCCGCTATGCACTCTTCACAGAACGAACAGGACTCCCGCCACTACGCGATAGCGGCGAAAGTTCCTATGTTGGAGCCGTCAGATTCCGAGGAAGCGTACGAGTTTTCAAAAGCGGCGTTCGATATTTCCGAAAAATTCGACACGCCGGTTATTCTTCGTATGTGTACGAGAGTTGCGCACAGCCAGTCGATAGTCGAAACGGGCGAGCGCGTGGAGATCCCCGATAAACCGTACGTCAAAAACGGCGCGAAATTCATTATGGTCCCCGCAAATGCTATAAAGCGCCACGTCGTCGTGGAAGAACGCACGGCTAAACTTAAAGAATACGCCGAAACCTGCCCCTTTAACCGTGTGGAAACGGGCGGCACGGATATCGGTATAATCACTTCGGGGACTTCTTATCAGTACGTAAAAGAAGTTTTCGGCGATAAGGTTTCCGTGCTTAAAATAGGTATGCCGAACCCCCTTCCCGAAAAACTTATTCTGGATTTTGCGGCGAAAGTTAAAAAACTTTACGTTATAGAAGAATTAGATCCGATAATCGAAACGCATTGCAGAAATTTAGGACTTAAACCTATCGGCAAAGAACTTTTCTCTCCGCTTGGGGAATTTTCGCAGGAAACGATCGCGAAGGCGTTCGGTAAGCCGTTAAAAGAAACGGTCAAGACCGACACGGCGGTTCCCGTAAGACCGCCGATGATGTGCGCGGGCTGTCCCCACCGCGGGCTTTACTATACGCTCGCTAAAAATAAGGTTACGGTGATCGGCGATATAGGATGCTATACGCTCGGTGCGCAGCCACCGCTTTGCGCTGTGGACTCCACCCTTTGTATGGGCGCGTCGGTTTCGGGACTTCACGGGTTTTTGAAAGCGAACGATAAAGCCGCGAACAAGACGGTTGCCGTTATCGGCGATTCGACGTTTATGCACTCGGGGATCACGGGGCTTGTAAATATCGCGTATAACTGCACCAACGCGACGGTTATAATTTTAGACAATTCCATAACAGGTATGACGGGACATCAGCAGAACCCGACTACGGGATACAATATTAAAGGCGATCCCGCGGGTAAGGTGGATTTGGAATCCCTTTGCCGCGCTATCGGTATTCGCCGCGTGAGAGTGGTCGATCCTTACGACCTTAAAGCGTGTGATACGGCGGTAAAAGAAGAACTCGCCGCGGAAGAACCGTCGGTTATTATTTCAAGACGTCCTTGCGTGCTGTTAAAATACGTAAAGACCGCTCCACCTTTAAAAGTGAACAAAGAAAAGTGCCGTTCGTGCAAAAAATGTATGACTTTGGGTTGCCCCGCCGTTTCCTTTAAGGAAGGCAAGGCGCATATAGACGCGACGCTTTGCGTAGGGTGTGAAGTTTGTAAAGGTCTTTGCCCCTTCGGCGCTATCGAAAAGGAGGGCGAATAATATGACGAAGAGCGTAATGATAGTCGGCGTCGGCGGTCAGGGTAGTTTACTCGCGTCTAAACTTTTGGGCGCGGTTCTGCTTAACGAAGGTTACGACGTAAAGGTTTCCGAAGTTCACGGTATGAGCCAACGCGGCGGAAGCGTGGAAACTTACGTAAGATTCGGCGACAAGGTGTATTCGCCCATCATCTCGAAAGGCGAAGCCGACTATATTTTATCCTTTGAAAAGTTGGAAGCGGCAAGGTTTTCGGAGTATCTAAAAAAGGGCGGCGAAATAATAGTCAACACGCAGGAGATAGATCCTATGCCCGTTATAACGGGGGCTGCGATTTATCCCGGAAATATTTTGGACGAACTTATAGGTAAAGGCGTAAAAGTGGACGCTATCGACGCGCTTGAACTTGCCGAGAAAGCGGGCAGCGCAAAAGCGGTAAACATAGTGCTTTTGGCGCGGTTTGCAAAAAAGTTCGATATTCCTTACGAAAAATGGATCGCGGCTATCGAAAAGGCGGTCGCTCCGAAATTCGTGGAAATGAATAAAAAAGCCTTCAAAATGGGCTACGAATTATAAAAAAGGGAGAAAAAACGGTGGAGAAGCGTTATTATCAAAAAGAATTCGAGACGATGCCCGTCGAAAAGATCAAGGCGTTGCAATCGGAAAAACTTCGTAAACAGGTAAAACACGTTTACGAGAACGTTCCCTATTATCGCAATCTTATGGATAAAAAGGGCGTTCGCCCCGAAGATATAAAAGGCGTGGAAGATCTACATAAATTGCCGTTTATATCGAAGAGCGATCTGCGCGAGACATACCCCTACGGTATGCTCGCCGTGCCTTTATCCGATTGCGTCAGGATACACTCCACGTCGGGAACTACGGGTAAGCGCGTTATCGCTTACTATACCCAGCACGACGTCGATCTTTGGGAAGACTGCTGCGCGCGCGCACTCGTTGCCGCGGGCGCTACCAAAGAAGATATCGTTCAGGTGGCTTACGGTTACGGTCTGTTTACGGGCGGTTTCGGACTTCACGGCGGTTCGCAGAAGGTAGGAAGTCTGACTCTTCCTATGTCGAGCGGAAACACAGAACGCCAGATCCAATTTATGCTCGACTTAAAATCCACCGTGCTTTGCTGTACCCCGTCTTACGCGGCGTACATAGGCGAATCTTTAAAAGAACAGGGGTATAAACCCGAAGATAATTTCTTAAAAGCGGGTATTTTCGGCGCGGAACCGTGGACGGAAGAAATGCGCCGCGATATAGAGAAAAATCTCGGCATCAAAGCCTTCGATATTTACGGATTGACGGAAAGTTCCGGTCCCGGCGTGGCGTTCGAGTGCGAAGAGCAAAAGGGTATGCATATAAACGAAGACCACTTTATCGCGGAAATAATTGATCCCGAGACGGGCGAAGTTTTGCCCGAAGGAAGTAAGGGCGAACTCGTATTTACTTCGCTCGACAAAGAAGCCTTCCCGCTCCTCCGCTACCGCACGCGCGATATCTGCGTGTTATCGCGTGAAAAATGTTCGTGCGGCAGGACCTTTATCCGTATGGCAAAGCCTATGGGAAGAAGCGACGATATGCTTATCATCCGCGGGGTGAACGTATTCCCGTCGCAGATAGAAACGGTACTTCTCACCGAAGGCTACGCGCCCAACTATCGCATAGAAGTCGATCGCGTAAACAACAGCGATACTTTGGACGTGTTCGTCGAACTTTTACCAGAACAACTCTCCGACACGCCGGACGGCATCATAAAGAGAGAAAAAGCGCTTTCTTCCGCGATAACGACGATGCTCGGTATCCGTCCCGCGGTACATTTAGTTCCGCCGAAGACAATTACGAGAAGCGAAGGCAAGGCGGTAAGAGTTATAGACAAGCGTAAATTACACGATTAAGGGGGTGTAATATGATAAAACAGTTGACGGTATTTGCGGAAAACAAAGTTGGCTATCTTTCGGAGATAACCGATCTTTTAGCGAAAAACCATATAGATATGAAGGCGTTGTCCATCGCGGACACAAAAGACTTCGGCATTTTAAGGCTGATAGTCGATAAGCCAGAAGTCGCGCTTAAAGCGCTTAACGAAAACGGGCTTTTAGGCACGATAACCGAAGTGGTCGGCGTGGAAATATCGAATAAGACGGGCGAACTTTCAAAGGCGCTTTCGATTTTAGCGAATTGCGGCGTGAACGTCGAATATCTTTACGCTTTTTTATCGGGCAGCGTTGACAGCGCGTACGTCGTGATAAAAGCGACCGATAACGTAGCCGCGGAAATGATATTAAATGACGCGGGATTTAAAAAGATTTAGTTAATTATTCTATTATTACGGGAGAAAAAATGCTGCTTACCGAAATGTTGGAAAAAAACGCCGCCGAATATAACGGCGACGTCGCGCTCGTAGAACTTAACCCCGCGAGCGAACAGAGAAAGAAAAGCACCTGGAAGGAA
>JAGAEX010000071.1 GCA_017612915.1 Clostridia bacterium
CACGCCGTATTCGCAAAGCCCGCTTTCCACCGCGCCGAAAACCCCCTCGAAGTTTTTGACGTAAACTATATCGGACACGGGAAAGAATTTTTGCGCCGCAACGCCGCTAAAAGCGCCCTTTACGCCCTGACAGGCGACCGTAGCCGAAACGGGCAATTTTTCAAACCCCTTTTCTATTAAGGCTTTTAACGCTTCGACCGTTTTCGACGTGCCGTTAAGAAGAGTGCTTTGGTAAGCGCGGCTTGTAAAAAACACCGTTTCGTACAATTCTTTTACGAACATTTTAAGTTCTTCGGGCGCTTTTTTCGACAAACGGAAAATTATCTCTCTTTCGCGCGAATCGTCCGCGACCGTCTTCCCCGACTTTGCCTTACTCGCCGCAACTTCTTTAACGAGTTCCATGCGCTTTAAGTAAAGTTTTATTATTTCGTCGTCCAAACCGTCGATTTTGTTTCTTATTTCGTTTAATTCCATACCCGTCTCCTTTAATTAAAGTATTTCGTCCGCTATCGCGATAGCTACCGCGCTTTCCACCGCGGGAAGGGCGCGCACCGCAACGCACGCGTCGTGCCTGCCGTTTATAATTATTTCCGTATTTTCTTTCTTTATCAGATCTACCGTCAGTTGCGGCAACGATATCGACGGCGTGGGACGGAACGCCACCCGCAAAGTTATGGGATTTCCGTTCGCGATCCCCCCGTTTATACCGCCCGCGCGATTAGTGATTATTTTTACCTGTCCGTTTTCTATACGCAAAGGATCGTTAGCGGCGCTGCCGCGCATTTTGGCAAGATCGAATCCGTCGCCGAATTCCACCCCCTTTACCGCGGGAACGGAATAAATAAGGCTTGCGATCTTGCCTTCAAGCCCCGAAAAAAGATTATCGCCCACACCTTTTACGCCCGTTATAACGCACTCGACCGTGCCGCCGACCGAATCGCCGACCGACTTCGCGTTTTTGATCTCTTCGACGAGTCGCTCTTTTTTATCGAGCGACGGGAAAACCCCGTCGTCGCGCAATTTCCTTATCTCTTCCGCGCTTAAAGGTTTGTCTTTATACGACGCGGCGGACGCTTTCCCCACCGAAGAAATATAACTTTCTATCTCTATCCCGCGCGTTTTTAAGTACTGCTTCAATATGCCGCCGACCACGCAAAGAGGTGCGGTCAGCCGCGCGGAAAACCTGCCGCCGCCGGAAAAATCCAGAGCGCCGTCCTTTAAGTGCCACGCGTAGTCCGCGTGCGAAGGACGTGGCTTTCCGTACAGTGCGGAATAGTCTTTGCTTATTCTATTCGCGTTTAATATCTCCGCGGTAAACTCGCCGTCCGTTTCGCCGTTTTTTACGCCTGAAAATATCGGCTCGTCCGCTTCTATTCTCGAAGTGGAGAAAACTTCTCCCGACGCTTTCCTTCTCGCCATAAACGCTTTAAGTTCTTTTTCGTCGAATCTAAAATGCGGAAAACCTTTGACTGAAACGCCTACTTTATCGGCGTGCGATTCGCCGTAAATATCTATCGTGAGTTTTTTACCGTTAAATACCGACATCGACTTTGCCCCCTAAAATTTTCAGGTCGTTAAAAAAATCGGGATAAGATTTTGCGATATGTTCCGCGCCGCAAATGTTAGAAACGCCTTCTGCCGCCGCCGCGATCACCGCCGCGCTCATGACCGTTCTATGGTCGCCACCGCCCGAAAATTCGCCGCCTTTCGGTTTTCCGCCGAAAACGATTATCCTTTCGCCGTCGTACTTTGCGGTTATACCGCTCGAAAAAAGAGTGTCCGTTATCGCTCTTATCCTGTCGCTTTCTTTTATTTTAAGCCTGTTTACGCCCGTAAGCGTAGTTTCGCCGTTGCAAAACGCCGCGACCGACGAAATCACCTGCGCTATATCGGGAAAATTTTCGCAATTTATTTCTTTTACCGAAACCAGTGTACCGCGCTTTGCCGTTACGAAATTTTCTCCGACGATAACTTCCGCTCCGAAAGCCCTTAAAATATCTACTATCGCGCCGTCAGGCTGCAAGGTCGGATATTTAAGATTTTTTACCGTAGCTGAGCCGCACAGCGCGCCCACGCAAAGCGGAAACGCCGAGCCCGACCAGTCCCCTTCCACCGTTACGCTCGAGGGCGGATTATCGTATCCGCCGATTATTCTGTATCCCGCGTCGGTTTTATCGACTTTAACTCCGAACTCTTTTAACACGCTGACGGTAATGTCCACGTATCCCTTGCTTACGCCGTCGCCTTCAAGGACTATCTCACTCTCTCCGCAGAGAACGGAAAGGGCAAACAACAGTCCCGAAACAAACTGCGAACTTACCCCCGCGTTAAGACGGTAAACGCCGCTTTTCAGTTTCCCTTCTACTCTATGCCCCGTTATCTTTGCGCCGTGTCCTTCTATCGCGCGGGCGATATCTTCGATCGGACGGGAAAGCAGTCTTTCACTCCCCGTAAACTGCGAGCGTATGCCGAGCGCCGCCGCTACGGGCATCAAAAACCGAAGGGTAGATCCGCTCTCCGCGCAATCGACGGTCGCGCGATCGATTTCATTTTTTCCCTTAAAGTAAACTGCGTCGTCCTTTCTTTCGATAATGCCGCCAAGGCTTTTAAGCGCAAAGATCGTGGCGTTCACGTCGGCGGATTTACCCGCGTTCAAAATTACGCAAGGCTTACCGGACAAGAACGCCGCTATAATGTACCTGTGCGCGTACGATTTTGACGGCGGAGCAACTATCTCGCCGCTCGATTTAAACGGTGTGATTTTAACTTTCATTTGCTTTTAAAATTTTCTGTAAGTCGGAAACGGCTATTTTTACGATTTCCGGCTTGCCTATATCCTTTAACGCGACGAATTTAACGCTGTCGCCCTGCCGCTTTTTATCGGCGGTTATCTGCGCTGATATTTCTTCCGCGGAGTAGGGGTTATTCAAGTCGTGTTTTCCTGTTTTTAGCAGCGCGTTCATCTTTCTGACGGTATCGCCATTAAGCCCGAAAAGTTTTTCTGAAACCTTTATCGCCGCCGCGATGCCTTTTGCGACGCACGCGCCGTGCGGAAGTTTATACCCCGATAATTTTTCTATCGCGTGCCCGACGGTATGCCCCAGATTTAAAAGGGCGCGCTCATTGCTTTCCCTTTCGTCTTTCTCCACTATATCGCGCTTTATTTTAAGACATTTATAAATAAGATTTTCGTCGAACTTTTTAATATCTTTTTTGCAAACGGTATCGGACAAGAACGCGTATTTTATTACTTCGCCAAGCCCGTTTTTTATCTCTTTTTTGGGAAGGGTAACTAAAAAAGCGGTATTTATATACACCGCGGACGGCTGATAAAAAGTTCCGCAAAGGTTTTTGCCTGCCGCTAAATCGATAGCGGTCTTTCCCCCGACGGAAGAATCAACAAAAGCGAGTAAAGTTGTAGGAACTGCGATAAGCGTTATCCCGCGCATATAAGTTGACGCCGCAAACCCCGCGATATCGCCTATTACTCCCCCGCCGAACGCAACGACGGTATCAGAACGTGTAAATGCGTTTTCCGCAAGCGCGTTTATTATCTGCAGATAGTTTCGGGCGTTTTTGCTCCTTTCGCCGTGCCGTAATACGATCTTTATAATGTTTTTCCCTTGCAAAAACCCGTCCATTGCTCCGCCGTAAAGTTTATCAACGGTATCGTCGGTAACTATCGCGACGTTTTCGCCTTTAATAAAGGGTAAAACTCTTTCGTAAAAGAGAGAGAAATCGCTTGCAATAGTAATTTTATAGGTTTTTGACACGGAAACTGTCAGTTCAAACATTTTTACTCTCCGACTCTATTTTTATTTTTCGCTCATTGCCGGCCTTAAAAAGACTTTTAAGTTTTTCATCGTCATTTTCCGCTATCGCCGCGCGGTATTTGTTGAGATTGCCGATAAGTTCGTCAAGTTCAGAAAGCGCCTTGTCGCGGTTAGCGCCGATAAGTTCCGTCCACATCTCGGGATTTAAGCGCGCAACTCTTGTCAGATCGCGAAAACTTCCCGCAGAATATCCGGAGCGATTATCTGCCTGTGCAGAAAGAATAAACGCGCTCGAAACTATGTGGCAAAGTTGCGAAGTGTACGCTATCACTTCGTCGTGATGCTCGGCGTCCGTTATAACGACGCGCGAAAACCCGACGGAAAGGTAAAATTCTTTTATCTTATCGAGCGTAAAGATATCCGCTTTTACGGGAACGAGTATCATTGACGCTTTTTCAAACAGATTGACGGACGAGTGCTCTATGCCCGAAAATTCCCTGCCCGCCATAGGGTGCGCGCCTATAAAGTTTAAGTTCGGATATTCTTGCGAAAAGCCGCGCATCGCCGAAACGACCGTTCTTTTAACGCCGCAAAAATCGGTAACGATCGCGCCGCGTTTTAAGTGCGGCAAAAACGAACTTACCGCTCTTAAAAAGGCGCTTGGGTTTACAGCCGCGACGAGAATATCGACTTTTTTCGCGGTTTTATCGTCAAGCGGAGCGGTAAACGCCTTCATCAACTCCCCTTTTAACATAACTTCTTCGCTTATATCGTAGCCGTAAACGGTATATCCTTCCCGCACGAGCGCCCGTCCGAACGAGCCGCCCATAAGCCCCAGCCCTATTATACCTACCGTCATACCGTTCTGTGCTTATCGACGAGCGGAAGCATAACGTCTATTTTTTCGACTATCTCTTTAAATTCTTCGGGGCGGATAGACTGCGCACCGTCGCAAAGCGCGTGCTTGGGATCGTTATGGACTTCTATCATAAGTCCGTGCGCTCCCGCGCCCACCGCCGCAAGCGACAGCGGCTTAACGAGCCGCGAAAGTCCCGAAGCGTGCGACGGATCGACGATCACTGGTAAGTGCGTAAGTTCTTTAAGTAAGGGTATCGCGGACAAATCGAGCGTGTTTCTCGTATAAGGCTCGAAAGTCCTTATGCCGCGTTCGCAAAGGATAATATCTTTGCAACCTTCGCTCATAATGTATTCGGCGCTCATAAGCCACTCTTCGACGGTGTTTGCAAGCCCGCGTTTTAATAGTACGGGTTTATTGAGCCTGCCGACTTCCTTTAACAATTCAAAGTTCTGCATATCGCGCGCGCCCACCTGGATAATATCCACGTCGGCAAAAAGATCGATATGCCTTACGCTCATTATCTCGGTAACTATCGGCATACCCGTTTCCCGTTTTGCTTTCAGAAGAAGTTTTAAGCCGTCTTCGCGAAGACCTTGAAAAGAATACGGCGAAGTCCGCGGCTTAAACGCGCCGCCGCGCAGCACCGAAGCGCCCGCCTTTTTGACTTCTTCCGCGACGAAAATTATCTGTTTTTCCGATTCCACCGAGCAAGGACCTGCGATTATCTGGAAATTATCGCCGCCGAACTTGACGCCGTTCACGTCAACAATGGTATCGTCGGGATGAAATTTTCGGTTAGCACACTTATACGGCTCTTGGATTCGCTTGACGTCTTCGACTATGTCAAGCGAGCGCACGAGATCTATGTCTATTCTCGTGGTATCGCCGACAAGTCCAAGCACGGTAGAACTGCTGCCGACCGAGATATCCGTTTCGACGCCTTGACTTTTTACCCATTTCACAAGGTTATCGAACTGTTTTTTGTCAGAATTCTTTTTTACGACGATGATCATATACTTTTTCCTTCTTAAAATTTACTGATAATAAAAAAATGACCGATCAATATCGGTCATTAAAGTCTTGATTCTGAAAATTCCGTAAGCAAAAAATAACCGATATTATTTCAACATGGCTTTCTAAAGTAATATCCGAAATAAAAGAAATAATTACGTTTCATTTTTTCGCTTCCTTTGGATTTATTATAGATTATTCGATCAGCCTTTGTCAACTGATTTTGTTAAACTTATATCTAAAATAATTTCAGAGAAAAAATTCAAGTTACATATAATATCTTAGTGATCTGCAAATACTATTATCTTATCGTCCGCTTTAAGTTCAATTTCGTTTTTAAGCATATCGCCGCCAAATAACGTCAATTCTCCCGATGGCTTTACGTATCCCAAAACTATTGTGTTTGTGTGTTTTTCTGCTGGTACGTCCTTATCCACGGACGCAAAATACGTCGCGGCTATAAGTTCTTCAACCGTCATGCGTTTCGGCACTTCACTAAAGAAACGACTGACTTTCTTGGAATATAATTCTTTGCTCTCGAAATCGTGATCATTATCGTCGTACGTTAAGATTTCGTTATAAAAATCGAACATTACGTCCTTTTCACCGAGTTGCCCTATCATTTTGCTTATAAACATATTACTTATAACGACGTTGTTTACATTATAATTTTTAATTATATCGTAATGTTTAGGATTGATTATTTCCACTACTATATCGATCCTGCCTTCATCGAAATTCGGATTTTGAGCCTTTCTGTTTCTCACTATATCTCTTATATAAATGAGATTTGCAATCGCGGTAGCGTCTACTTCGTCGTTCAAAACCGAATCGTCGGACAATACGAGAATACTCGTATCTTCTTCGTTTGAATCGACAAATTCTTCTATGGTGGAACAAATAAGATCTTTGTCGTATATTTCCGCTTCAACGACTCGCTTAACGTAAGGATATTGCTTATAATAATTCATATTTTCAAGATGCTGCTTATCGTCTATAACTATGACGTTCATTATCTCGCGTCCGTCACGAAAATTCCACTCCTGTCTAAAACTGTTAAACCCTTCCATTATATAAGGGATCTTACTGTTGTGCCCTAAAATTATAACGTTCTTTTGCTCTAACCAGTAATCGTAATTTAACTTAACGTTACAATTTCTGTTGTGTTTTTTAACGCCTATCGGATTTTTGCTGTCATTTTCGTTTTCAGCAGCAAAATACCCGTACTTTATACCATTATTATCCATAACCGTAAGCGGTATCGCACGTTTTCTGCCCGATATCATATCTCGGATATACTTCGATTCGTTACAATCAGCGACTTCTTCCGCATAGAAGGTTACGCCTTTATTGGATAAAAGTTCAACGTAAGCGCTGTTCAATTCAGGCATAAGCGAAAATTGTGATAACATCCTGCCAAGCACTTTATTAACGCTTACCGGCACGATATTGCATTTCCCTGCCACCTGTTTTGCCGAAATGATCATTTTAACGGTGTTAAGCGTCCAATCGTCATCCACTTCAACAATAATTTTTTGGTGATCGCTGGAATTTTGCGCACTCGTTATTTCCGCTACCTGCATAAGTGTTTTTATCGTTAACGGATTGCCTTTTTTATTGTCTTCAAGTTTATTTAAATAATCGTACTTGCAAACGTTATTATTCATATCGTTGCCTAAAATTATAACCGCCTTCGCACGCTCCAAAGAAACGTCCGAAAGTTGCTTATACGAAAAAGTATCGCCTTCGCGAACCACGAGTACGATGTTGTTTTTAAGTTTTTCCTTGCGATATACGGCTTTGCGTTTAAAGTAAGGCATTTTTGCCGTTTTTGCTTTCAATTTAGCGTTTTCCGAGTGTATCGTTCCAACTATACGCTCGTTAATTTCTTTAAGAATTTCATCTTTTCCTGAAGGAACGAGTACGACTAATTTTTGCTTGCCGCTTTTAAAAAGCGTATCGTTTACAATTTCCGACGCACGAGAATTCCAATTTATGATGACCGTGTGGTCGTTCATAAAGAGTTTATGGCTCCCGCCGTTAGCGTGCTGAATAAAATCGGAAATATAGTTGGTTATATAACCGATAACCGCGCCCGTAAACAGAATCATACCTATAACGATTATCAAAAGACACGCTATAACGAGCGCAACGCCGGCAATGCCTATATCTTCAACTACGAACTGAATACATCCCGCATCAAGTATCATAGTTATCGTATAGAACAACGCTTCGATAAAGCCCATATCCTTCGTGCCGGAAAGCGACAACGAAGTTATTATCAAAGCCGAAAGCAATATGAACAAAATATTTATAAGCAGTATGGTAAATACAACCAACTTGCCAGGGGAGCGCGATAATAAAACGCTGAATTTTTCTCTGATTTTTCTAAACATAATTCATTCTTTGGTGTAACGTTAAAATTTTGAAGTATCTAAAACGAAAGCGTCGTAACCGCACTCTCGTTTAAACGGTCTTAACTTTCTCGTCTCGTAATAATTTCTCAAATTCTTTTCTATATTTAATAATTGCACTACTGCTCGCCTTCTTGTCATTTTTAAGACTTTTATAAATTCTCATCATCTTTTTTCTTATCAAATTCTTGCTTTTGTAAGCATTATTATATTCTAACAAGCGTTCTTCCGCGTCTTCGATATCTCCTTGCACGTCGTTCCATCCTTGAATAAACCGTTTATGTCTTAAAAGTCTTATTATAACGCGAATAAAAACTATTATAGCCCCGACCGCGATCGGAATCATACTTACAATAACACCTACACCGTTTAACATCAATAATACGGAAATTATCTCAAACGGCACGAGAAATATGATAAACGTCATAAAAAAACCGAAAATATTGTTTCCGTACAACTGTCCGCACTTTTTATAAACGTTTTTATATTGATTACCGTTTTTTTCAAACGTATCGCTTATATCGCTCTTGATTTCTTCCAATTCGGCTTTTACGGCATTGATTTGCTC
This sequence comes from Clostridia bacterium, assembly GCA_017612915.1. Lineage (GTDB taxonomy): Bacteria > Bacillota > Clostridia > Christensenellales > Borkfalkiaceae > UBA1259. Next base: position 8,626 of record JAGAEX010000071.1, read on the forward strand.
TACAAAGTAATTGATACATTTCGTACGGCTGAAATCTTTACCTTCTCTCTTTGATCTTTTGATCGAATTTATAATTGCATAAAGCTTTTCGCTCTTATCTTCCCCGAGAGTGGCGACCGCTTTGATGAATATCTCGTTCTGTTCGATATCAATATTAAGATCGGCAATATCTTGCTTATTACGAGCGCCGCAATCGGCAAGAATATAAAACCACCACGCTTTAACGTTTTTCGGCCACTTTTCCAAAAAAAGCCGACACGCATCGGCAGCGGAATCAAAATCGGAATTAAAGAGATCATCTTCTATTTCATCAAGTAAGTTCTGCTTTTCGTCCAACATATTTACTCTCTCTTTTAACTTATTTTCTTTTTCAGGTTGATCTTGCTTATAGGTTTATCCGTAATAAGTTTACGCGCTCCCATAGACAAAAAAACCAGAACAATGATAGTTAAAAACGATAAAATCGAATTCGCAATATCCAACTCAAAAGAAACCGCCGTGCCTGCCGCGCCAATAAAGAAAGAAAGTATAAGCGCCGCAACTAATGCGCTCAACAAGCCTAAAAACAAATATTTCAACGCTTTTAGTGCCTTTGAAATATAAATAATCTGCTTGACGCGCTCGTTTAGCAGGCTCATTATTAAACCAACGCCTACCGTAAATAACAAATAAGGAGCAAACGTGCACACCGCTATTATAAGCCCGTTAAATACGATCGCAACGCTTCCGGCAAAAGAGCCTAAATTTTTACCGCACGCAAATCCTTGCGACACTATTTCGGCACTTACTCCGCTGAGCATATCTCCATCTTTTGAAAAATACTCGATAAGGCTTCTAATATACGCTATAAAACCGACTTTGTTCGACGCGACTGCGGGGATCTCTCCCTCAAATCCATAAATCACGATCCCGGCGAAATCGGCGTTAAACACGAACATACACAAAATTACGCCTGCCAAACAAAGTAAAAACGCGATCACGCTCGTTTGCTTTATACCGTCTGCAAGTTTGAATATCGCCAACACCCCCAAAACGGCCATAAAAACCACTTTAAGCGTATCAAACGACTGAAACAACTCACGATAGATCTTCAATCCGGTATTATAATAAGAAAATGCAACCGTAATATAAACAAAAAAAAGTGCGGCAATAAAACCGTATCTTAATTTCTTTTTCAAAAGCCCCAAAAGAAATGCCAAGAGATAAATAATAAATACCGCTATTGCTGCTACGTTTAATAGCATTATCAATTTTAGAATGGTGTCCCCGTTAAAAATCTGCTTGATCCCTAAAAATATCTTTGCCATAAATACAGTCTGCACAACGGCAAGTGCAAAAAGCCCGAGCGTAGCAATTATTTTTACCGCTTTAACAATAAAGGGATTAAAAAACATTTTTTTGACAATGCTCACTACGTTGCTTAAAAAATCATAAACGTTTCTGATCCATTGAAAAGACAAAAGTTTCCAACCGATTCCAACGAACCACCCACCCGTTGTGGTTGCTAAAAAAGTAACCGCTTTCATTGCAACCGCCGATAAAGAACCCAATAAAGAAGTTATCGCCGCGATCAATGCGCTCATTTGTAAATCAACCCTCCTAAACGTTATTTAAAAGTAATACACTCGCAAATGTTATTTACGATCACTTTTAGCGTACCATACCTTTACGACGGGAGCATCGTTACTATAATAAACTCCTTCTATTTTTTCATCCAATAATCTGATAGCCCGTTTATCTTTTCCAAGCATTTTTTTCGCTTTATCGACTATTCTGGTTCTATTAGAATAGTTTGACAACATACTGCTGATCCTGTCAGACAAACCCATACTCGTACACCTTACAGACACGCAAAATCTGCCGTCTTCTTTTGGATTATATCTTTTTGCCGTACTCGCAAAGATCGCAGCGAGAATTTCTTCGTTATATCTGGAAACGAACGCTTTATTATAACGATAATACTCGTGTCTATTCGCTTTTAGTTCTTTTTTGAACCAAGGATAAATATTGTGATTAGGTATATGATTATGCAAAGATTCCGGACCCGTCATAATGAATTCATCATAAGGAACACAACAATAATCATAATCTATCTTATCACTGTCGGCACTACCGTTAAGAGTATTAGAACGATCACCCCAGGTAACGTCAATATAATAGCAATATTTACCTATTTTCGCAATATTGAACGCGTGGCTCTTTCCGGCCCTCTCTTCACTACAGACGAAAGCACAAGGGATGCCGATGGATTGTAACAGATATTGCATCGCAACGGCATAACCGGCGCATACAGTTTTATGCCGTACGAGAGCGCTATGTAAAGATCTTAATCTATCGTCTTTGGAATAATCCAAATCAATTCTTGCCTCTAACCCGCGTCCGTCATAATCCAGAGTCAGAATCAACCTTTTGTAAATCATCAAAAGCGCTTTATAAGGATCCGTCCTCTTACTGATACCGCGCGTAAAGAATCTCGCGCCCGATTTAAGTTCGCGTAATTTGCTTTCTATCTGTTTAATGTCCAACTCTCCGTTAGGCTTCTTACAACGGAAATTAAGTCCCACCGAATTACCGTCCCACTTATAACCTTTAATCCAGAACAATTCCGGAAAATCTCCGACGACACAGTTAAAAATCTCACCTAATTTACTGTTGCTGAGCCCCTCTCTGGAAAACATAGTTTCATCGTAGTCATAAGCATGTCGAGCCATCTCGTTATACACTTTTATAACGGGATTATTATCTTCTTCGATTTCGTAAGGAACTATCTTTAAACCTTTCTTATTCTTCTTGCCTTTGATCAGACGCGCTTCTTTTTTTCTTCTTTCTTTTTCTGCCTTCTTTTTGGCTTTTTTGTCATCACGTTCGTTTTTACCACGACTTACCGTGTCTGTATCATTATCTAAATCATCGTCATCCAAATCGCCGAAATCATCTTCTATTTCTTCTTCTTTGACGTCCGAGTCAGTTTCGTCATCTTCTTGGATCAAGTCGTCTAAATCGTCATCATCCGACTCTCCATCGTCTTCAATTGCTTCCGATTCGTTATAGTCTTCGGACTTATCAAATTCGTTATCCGCTGATTCCGCATCTTCTTCCGACGACGGGATCTCTTCCGAAACGACGTCGGAAGGCAAAGTGTCTTCTTCGCTATCCTTCGGGGCGATATTTTCTTCGTTATCGTCTTTTAACAAATCTTTTTCGTCCATTATTCACCCTCCGTTTCCGGATCATCCGATCCGATATCGTCTTCTCCGATCACACCCGTATCGTCGCCTTCGTCTTTAACGTCGTCGCTTTTTTCTTCGTCTCCATCGTCCGGCATCGTTTCGTCAAGAGCACCGTTCTTCAAATAACGCTTCCAGAAACGCGGAGTTTTGTTAGGATCGTATAATCCATCTGAATAGTCTTCTTCCTCTATGTCTTCGTAATCCACTTCATCTTCTTTATATTCGACTTCCTTTGCCAACTCGCGCATTACGGAGAAACTGTTTAACGCACCGAACGTACTATCTTCTTCATTTGCTTCGCTATTTCCGACTTTTATCCTTTCGGTTATCAATTCAACGTTGTTAAACCGCTCGGGCGTCATATTATTGGATATCCAATCCGCCGTTTGGTCTGCACCTAAAACGTGCAAATATTTCAACTGTTCATAAGTCAGTTGCGCGTCCGAATACTCGTTCATAAGATCGTTATCATACTGCCAAACGCTTATCATACCTAATAATATAGCAATTTTCGTATCTCTTTCCGGTAGTGCATAACAGACGACTATTTTACGCTTATCGGGATCAATACGGAAGAACCATTCGTTAAGATTTGAAAGCGGTTCGTTTTCATCGGCAAATACCACTTCCGCAAACCCGAACGTGATGTCCGGATAGTTGCTATTCAAATACTTTTTAACTTCATCGTACAATTCGTGTAGCCTATCTTCTTCCATCACGTTATCCATACAATCCGCGCATATAAATAACGTTCTGTCTTTGTCAAAATAACTATATCTGCCGCTTTCCATAAGTTTGTGACAGAAGGAACATCTGCGTTGCTCTTCATCTTCAGTTTCGGCAGCCGTCTCGTAATCATTTTCTCCGTTATCGCTTATAACTATATTGAATCCGGAAAGTAATTTGCATAAGCCGTCCAAATCATAGCATTCCGGCATCTTATCCAGCCCGAAATAAATATAATGTTTAAGATCGGGACGGGATTTGAGCCAGAACCGATATGAATAAACGTTTATAAGAAATTCCTGTATATTACTTGCGAGTCTATCGTAGAACCAATCGAAAACACCAACGTCTTCAGAGCAGTCGTTGATAAACAAAAACTGCATTTTATGCGGATCTGTTTCGACATATTCTTCTTCCGCATGAGAAATATAAGGATACAGCGTTTCGATTTTTTCTTCGACCGTTCCCGCTTCCTTATCGTAATCGAATTCAAAAGGCTTCGCAAGTATAGGACAAATCGCAATACAACGATACGCCATCGGGAAAGTCGTCTTAATAAACTCGTTAAACACGGCGGCACACAGCAATCTCATGTTGTCATTACAATCCATATCGGTCGTAAGCGAAACTTTAAGCATTCTGCCGTCATTATGAATACGCTTGTTAGCTTCTACCGTTTCTCTCTCAAAATGCGGATCGCCTTCTACGCCGTGCACGAAATCGAGAGACTGATTATTCGACATAAGGTTATAAAAACCGTAAGTTTCTCCCTCGATAACGGCTTTTTTCATAGAAACCCTTATTTCTTTAAGAGTTGATTCGGAATTGTTCAGAACGCCGTCCTGTCCGATAGTCTCGGATGCGCTTATCTTATACCGTCTTAAAAAGATAGTGTCAAGACAGTTTTTGAAAGTAACGTTTTCTCTTCTTAAAAATATAATTTTATTATCTGCGGATATCTGTTCAATCTCGTATTCCACGTTATTATAAACGATAGATTGTCCTACCACGTATTCCAACGGGATACGCGTCGGGAAAGTGTCAAGATAACCTATATCGGAATCGTTTAAACGAAGCACTACTCGCTCGTTACAAGCAAAAACTTTTTCAAACACTTCTTTGACTTTTCTGAAAGAAATATATTTTTCCTTCGTCAAAGAATAAATATTATGATTTATTTGATCTACTATCAAATAATAGTCTTTTGCTTTATTGGCGGCACTATCTTTCGGTTCTGTGTCGGGATCATCGCATAATGCCGCAATCAAATATGCCGCGTAATCTTTAAGTTTTACTTTTTCCAGATCTTCAAACTTATTTTTATCCGCACAATATTTACAAAGCGGAACGTCGCCGCGAATACGGGAAAGCGAAATGGTTTTTTTCATTTCACTCATAAACTCTGCAACCGTTATCCCCTCGCTGGCGGAAGCACGGCAAAAGATTTTAAGCAAACTCAACTTTTCTTTTTTGGCGTGCTCGGTTATTCTCGGCTGGATAAAAGACGAACGCATTATAAAGTTTTCTTTGGCGGTTTTTGACATAAAATATTCGCGCAGCAAATACGGCTTACTGATGATCTGCGCAACGGAACTACGCTTGCCCTTAAAGCGCGTGCAAGCGTATATCGCCGCAGCGAGATTACTGCGTTCATCTGAATAAATCATATAATTTATATTCGGAACGTCTTTGAAAAACTCGTTTATTTCCACACCGTGTTCTTCTAATATTTCTCTTTCGCCATGATCAATCGGAGAAGAAGTAACTACCCTTATGCCGTCAATACCGTACGTATATGCTTTTTCGGCAATTATCCCTTCTAAACTCATAAGTTTCTGACCGTACTTATAATAAATACGGTTTTTAAGACTTTCTTTGTTCCAAAGAGTATATTCCACACGTTCGCTGTCGCTTGCGCTGGAAAAACTCAACACCTTATCGACGCAAAACAGTTTGGGCAGGCTCGAAGCGGCAAAACCCCTTATCAGGTCTTGTGATAAAAACACAAAACGTATTCTGTTGGAAGTGGCATTAAATAACCGAATGGCTAAAACCGGACATATATAACTTTCAAGAGATACGAACTTGTCCGAATCAATAAACACGGCGTTGCAGACTTCTTCAAAGAAATCGGGGAAATTCTCCACGATATTATCGTCTTTAAAATCTTCCGGAGAAGCGACTAAAATATCCGCTTGATCAAGTCTGTCTTCGCTTGTATATACACGCCAGGTAACGTCATGACTGCTGCCTGTCATCTGTATAAGACGATTCAAAATATATCTTCTTAACGCATCTCTCTCGTTCTCATCTTCAACGATAAAAATCATACGAGCGCCGGACAGTAACCGAGTATAAGTATAAGCGATAAGATATTCGCCGATCTCCGAATAGAAAGAAGCGCAAAAATACACGTGTTCTTCATTGAACATTGCGTCTAAACATTCTAAATAAGACTGTCCCCTGTTGCCGTCTTTCTTTTCGAGTTTTTTCTTTATGTATTCAAGCGCACCTATATATTGACTATTCGTAAATTTATATTCAAACTTCGTTTTTTTAGGTTCCAAACCCGGATAAAACCTGAGTTTATGGTCTTCATCGAAATAACGTTTTAGTTCGGAAGCAAGCGCGCGAAGCGAAACTTTATCCTGTTCCGTTTGTTCTTCGTCAAAAATCGGCTGATCTTTTTTATCGTCTTTCGGTTTCGCTTCCGTATTGAAGGTGTTACATATTTCCTGTAAGATTATTATGGGAATAAAAGGATATACGTACCAATTCTGAATATTCAACCCCTTTATCAGGAAATCGTAAATCCCGTCGGACACCGGGAAAAGTACCGACACGAAAATCAAAGTCAGAATAATAAAGAAAAAGGCTTCCGTAAGATAAATAAAGCACTGTATTATCGATACCACTCGCCTTACCCACGCTTTAGCGTAAATATAGTCGGGTTTCTCGAAAAATGCAGAAGCAAAAACATTCGGTATAATTTTTTCCCGTGTTTCCGAATCGGTATCCTTTGTTTGTTTATCCTTTACTTTTTTACGAGTACGATCGAGAACGGTTATATTATCGTCCGCTACCGACTTGGTTTTTTTATCATCTTCATCGATCACGAAAACGTCTTCTATTGTTTTCTCGTCTTTCTCTTCGTCTTCTTTCTTCTTTTTAGACTTTTTCTTTTTCATTTGACGTTTTTCTTCGTCAGTATAAACGAATCCGTCTATGAACTTTTTACACAAAGCCTTAACGATAACGTAAAGATATATCATAACGACGTTACCGATAAGAACGGCTATAGCAAACGCAATAAAACTGACGTTAGAACCGAACTTGGCGAACGCGTCTGACAAAAAGTTACCGACTACTGGAATATTAACGACAGTATCGCCTAAACCTTTGATGACATTATTCAACAAAAAGAAGAACAACAACTCCGCAATCGCGACAAAAATGAATAAGGCGTTCTTGCGTACGTGCGGTTTTTCATATTTTAAAGCGGCGATCGTAGAAAACTTTTTACGTTTCGCTTTCCATGGAAGAATAGGATAAAATATTAAAAGTAACGATAAAAACAATATTAAAACTTTAATAAAAGCAATCATCTTATTTCTCCCGAGCGCCGAACAATCCTTCTATTGCGTCAATTGAAAAAATCTTATAAATCTTATTATCGTTTGCCATAAAAGACTTGTTGACGTCAAACTCGTCTTCCAAGTTTTTATAACGGACGACGACAGGTTCAACACCGAGATTATTCAACATTGCACTGAGTTTGTTCTCTACTATTTCCAATAACTGTCTATGTTGTTCTATATGCCTGTTTTTAGCAAGGTTGTACTTATACAGATGTGTTATATTACGTAATTCATAACGCAAGTTCTCTATCGTTATAAGATCGTGTTCATAACGACGCTTATATTCGGATATGGCAATCTCTTGCTTTTCCCGGCAATCCAAATAACAGGTTTTTAACCTTTGTTTTGCATTATTGAGTTTATGAAGAAGCGGTAAAATTCTTATAAAATACGCAAGAATAAACAAACCGGAAAAAATTCTGGCTAATAAAAAATACAATCCGCCGGCAGCAGTCGTCGCACCCTTCATTACAATAAAAGGCACAAGCATAACGATAAGCGTTAAAAGCCATATCCCTATATCGACGAAAATTCCTCTCCCCATACAATCTTTCGCGACTTGATAATCGTTATACGCTTTATCGGCTTTTTCTCTTTGTTCGGCATAATCCTTGTGTATATATTCAACGTTGATAGTCTTTGAAAGCAGTTCCGCAATATCCTTTTTTTTCTTCATTATAACATTATCGTAATCGTTTCTGGACGGACATTGAGAAGTCATTTTGCAGTCTTCTCTAACCGAACGGAATTCGCTTTCGGCAACCGATTCTTTAGTATCGTCGCGTTTCGCAAGATATGTTTGCATAAGTTCGTCAAGTTTTTCCATATCCTTTTCGGAAAAAGTATCGGCTCTTTCTTCGGTTATACCGCAAATTTCTTCGTAAATTTCGTCGATCGAATATTGTTTCATATCCGAATACGCTTTGCTTCTGCTTTCCGTTAAGGCAAACGCCTCGGAAGTCTTTTCCCTGGCAATCTTTTCCTCTTTAGTTTCTACTAAAGATTTTATATCGTAATACTCTGAACCGTTATTCAACGCAATAGTTCTTGCCGAACATATTTTGTTCCAGGAAGTTATAAGCATGCTTTTAAGTCTTTCACAATCCATGCTCTCTATTACGAATTCACTGTTTTCTTTGATCTGCTCTTCCCTTTCATACATCTTTATAAGATATAACGAAAGAGATAAAGTATCGAACGCAGCTTTTGCGGCACCGCTTCCGAAGGTCGCATAATAATGATGGCGCTTTATCCCGTTGTTCTGGCTTATACGTTGTTTAAATGCAAGATAGAATTCGTGGAACGAAAGACCATCATTATTCGTATAAGGATAATCAGTCATCTTGAAATCCAACGACAACTCTCGCGTACAATGTAATTTAAAAAGAGAATATCTTTTTTCCGGAACGTCTATATAAATCTCTTCATTTGATTTCGGAACGATTTCGTTTACGTTTTCCTGTTCCTGCAAATCTCTTTGATAATCTTCGTCGATTTTACGTTGACGATCGAGCAGTTGTTTCTCCGACAGTCTAACGAGTTTTTCTATTTCCTTATCGTACTCGGAAAGAACGGTACTTCCATCTACTTGAGGCTTTTCCTCTTCTTGTTCTTCCGGTTCTTTCTCTATATTCTCGAACTCCGCTTTTTTGTCCTCAAATTCCTTAAGCGGCATTTTTACAGAAATGATCTCTGTAACGCTCGACTCTTCCGGCACCAAAATATCCGCAAGTTGTTTTTCTTCATTGCTGAGAATACTGAAACCATCGTGTTTACCGTCTTGAATATAAAAAACGTGTCTTTCACGTACTATAAGTTCTTTTCTTTGGATTTTTGAAAAAAGATGATCTACAATATATGCTTCCAGATAAGGAAAATATATGCTTAAATCAACGCCTGTTTCAACGGGTGAATATCCGTTTGAACCGTAAACCAATCTGACTTTGTCAAACCCGTAGAAATCGACTAAAATCGCTATACGAAAATCATCCGCGCCCAGCACGGTTTGCTTTTCGCAAATTTCTTCCGCACACTTTTCCAGATCGCTTATTCCATAATTCATCCAGCATATTTTATTGTAACCGACAAGTTTAAACAACTGATCGCTGTCAAACGTCTTATTCCCCGAAGTATTTATTACGTAAGTAAGCATATTTACCTCTTTTTATTCATAAGATAAAATTACAAATCAATAGTTTTTATTATAAAGAAAATCAAATGCCTTTACCGAATTCTTTTTATATGACTTTCTATCGGAATCCTTTGCTTTCCGCTCATAATCGTCTTTAATTTTCACTATAACGTCTTTAAATAACGCGGAACGCATTTCGTCACTCAACGGCCTGCAATCTATCATATAACGGATCAATTCGGATAACATTCTGGCGATATTTATTGCTTCTGCCTTTTTATGTTCGTCGTCTGATAATTCGGCTATCAAATCAATAACGTTTTTAGATTTAAGGTCTTTTTCGGAACGTACTTTTGACATAATATCTTCTGTCAAGAACTTTATAACAGTGCTTGACAGAATTGCCTCTTTAAGTTTAGGCGCGTCCGTTTTCTCAAAGCCGATCACAGGCAACGTTGATATTTCTTTTTCCGTTTCTCTATCCCAAGCCCCACCGAAAAGTTCGGCAAGTTCAACGTTTTCCTTTATGTAATCGAACAACATTTCCGGATTTTTATACTCGATAGTCTTACCTTGACAACGCACTATTTCTTTTTTATCTTTTTCAATATAAAATAAAATATCGTGTCCGTCATCGTTCTGTCCGACAAATATTCGACCTGAAAACAGCATATAAAATGCCGCTTTATATATATTTTTCTCAAATTTTTCGCGCTTAACGGGATCTATAAAAGGAAGAAAATCGCTCGGTTTTTCCTTAACCAGACGTGGATTCCACATTTGCGTCGATTGTTCTTTCTTTACGCCCAATGCTTTGACGTAATTTCTATAATAATTTGCCCCGTCAACAGATTCATTCAACTTGTTAAAAAGACTCAATTCAAAATCATAAATCTTTTTAGTGGCAAAAATTCTGTTTCTGGGAATGACCTCCGACACACTGATCGAAGTATCGAATATCCCTTGACTATACAAATACTTATATACGATATCCTGCGCAGAAAGGTCAGAGCCGTGTAACATCTGTTTAGCGAACTCTACCGCCTCTGTCGGAACGAGCGTATTCGTTATAACTTTTGTTTTATCTTTAGTTTTATCCGCTTTAATCGCAATATCCAAAGGCAAAGCCACAAGGCTGAAAGCCTTTTTCAAATCATTATACTGCGTTTTTTCCGGCACAGATTCCTTTAATATGTCGCTATCGTGTAAAACTCTGAATATGTCAAGATCCAAAATCCGTTTGAAAGCAGGATCGTGCGCAACGTTTTCTCTTTCTTCTGCAACTAACGAATAAAAAATATCCTCTTTATCGTCTCTGTTTAAGGCGTAATCGTAGAAAATTCTGCCCGTATATTCGTCATGCTGATATTCGTTTGTTTCCGAAACGGTATAAAAAGCATACGCTTTCTCCTTGACAGTTTCACTGCAACCGACGTTCATCTTCGTACATGAATCAACCGTGTTTGCAATAAGCGCAAGTTTAACGTCAACCTTATTGCCGTCCATAATAGACGGCGTCATTTTAAGCATATCGACGTATCTGCTTATTATATCCCCGACAACAGACAGCACCTGATCCAAGCAAAACAATGAAAATTGTTCCACCATAAATTGATTTGTATCGTACAAATCTCTTTTTATATCGCTGAACGCGTTAACGAGTTTAACGGATAGTTTATCTGTTTCCGTTTGCGCAAATACTTTTAAGCGTGCTTCGCCGAGTTGTGCATACGCCTCGTTAACGTCTTGATTCGGTTTTGCAAAACTAAATACATCGTCCGACAAATCCCGTTCTTCAAACGATTCGTTGATAATATGAAAGCCGTCGGCTCGCACAACCATATCATGAATTTGCTCATAAAGATCACACAGAAGCAATAACGCTGTAACCGGATGCAAATATTTGCCCTGATAATTGATTATTTTATTAAAAATAGAATTCTCGTTTTTAGGATCGATAAGGCGATCACGCACCGCGTTTTTGAAATCTTTACAAGTACGGATCCCGGTTTTATATCGTTCGGTCAGAAGGTCAAAATAAACCTTTGCTTTCTCCTGAACCGCGATCAGTTTTTTGTTTTTCTTATTTTTACCGTCAAAGATCGATAAAACGCTAATTTCTTTATCTTGATTTTTTAACGCTTCGTCAATCGCTTTTGCATTGTTATCTTCAAAAAGAGAAAAACTCTCGTCGATAAGGATCTTAAGATAATCTCTTATATAGTCCGCTTGAATAATCGGCTCTTTGCCGTCGCATTCCGAAATAATATCTTCACCGACCTTTTCTCTGCCCAAAGCAAGATATTGACTATAAAAAGAAGTCGTATATATCCTTTTATAAGTCCCCGTGAAATTGCGTGCGAAGTTTAAGATTTCGTCTTTTCCTCTTGTTGCTTCTGACTCTTCTTGAGCCTCGTTATATAACGCAAGCCATTCGTGTTCCATATCGTCGAATACTTTTTTCTTCGCGACATAGTCCAAAACGCTTTCAAACGGATACACAGCTTCTGCAATAGAAATGCCGGCGTAAATATCAGAGCAACCGTCTTCCGGCTCGTCCTCAATTATAAACGAAAGAATCCGCGACATAATCCGTTCGTTTTCGGAAATAGTGTCAATTCCCGGAACCCTGTCAAACAAGTACACTCTTTTAAAAGGCTGCGCCGAAAGTACGGCATATTCATCCGATTTTGAATCAAACAAAACCCCTATACCTTTGCTTTTCTCCGAACCTATTTTAAAAGAGATTTTACATTTACTCTCCGCATCCGCTTTCGCATTATACCCTTTTGAAACCAAATCTACGGCGTTGATCTCGGATGCAACCGCATACGCGTTGGCAAACGCTTTAACTCTGTTTTCCGCCGTAAGATGTCCCGAATACACTTCGGGGCAAGCCAAAAACCCTTTTATGCAAATTTTTTTATTATATCTTTGTTCAAAATACCGTTTTATAAAGAAAGCGACAGGTAAAAATAACGCGCTACCGGTACCGCCCACCATAGAAGAAACGATAATTATTTCAATTTCAGTATTTTCGTCCTTTTTATCAATTAGACGATCCAAAGACGATAAGAAAGCGCCGAATTTTCTCGAATCCGACAACATATACTCGAACGAAAGAAGTCCTTTCATACGCCATCCGCCGGCACCCCTGCCCATTTCAAGCGTCTTGAAAAAACTTAATTTATCGTCCGTGTCTTCACAAGGAAACCATTCTGATATCGTGTCCTTGCCTAAAATTTCAATAACGTTACCTAATAAAGTATAATCTGTAAGGCAAATAGTAGGAATATCTACAAATTTTTTAAGCCCCTCTATATCCGAATCGATATTCAGAAAAGATATCCTATCATTTTGACAAATATTGTTAAAGAAGCAATCTGCAACGTTTCCGCCAGATCCGCCAAGCCCCAATATAAGAACGTTTTTCATAATAATCTCTCCTTCAACAATTAAGAATTTGCTTTCGCCTAAGGGGGAGATACCCCCTTAGGCGCGTTTTAGTGTTTATTTATCCTTCTTGGATTTTTCCTTGCTTTTAGTTTCCCCGTTATCGTCTTCTGCCTTGGATTTTTCCTTACTTTTAAGAGTTGCCTTAACTTCTGCTATCTTCGCCTTAGTTAAATCAAAGTGGGATAAATCAAATTTAAGAGACGCTGCTCCTTCATCTGCCAACGGTTCGGCTACGAACGTATTTCTACTCTCACACCAACTGATTATCTGTTTCAAAAGGTCTTCGCAACTATCTTGACCTACTGCTCGGATTATTTCGGAGTCCGCAAGAGATGCAAATACTTTATCAAGTTGCTGATGATAAATATTAACAAATATTTCGGGTGTAGAATCCGGATTCGCACGGAAAGCAATAAGTTCTTTGAAAATATTGTAACTCGTAACCAAAATACGATCCGCATAGTCGCAATCTCTGGACGCTTCTTCGCTTGTTTTAATCATGTAAGCAAGTTCTAAAAGCGTTATCCTATTACTTTTTGCTTCAAAAAGTTTTTTATGGAAATAACTCATAAATATACTCTTTGTAAGTTCTGATTCCAATCTCTGAACCTGCGCTTCTGTCGTTACGTTAGGAAGCGCATGTTTCTGAATTTCAAGTTTTGCGTCAAACGCTTTACTCCATTTATCAACGATATCGTCTTCTCTACGCAACCAATTAACTATCTGAACTATATTGTTGATTGTAACAGTATTGTCATCATCACCTTTTATAGTCTTTTTAACGCCGTTATCATCATATCTGAATGTGTAAACATCTCTGCTTTGACTTAACCCGCAGGAATAAATAATTTTCTCTTCAGCAAGACCGTAAATAAGCGCTTTTGCCATTTTAACATCTTCAAGTTCTTCCTTCTTCATATTCATAAACGGCAAGAAACCTCTCTGGAACAGATTATTGCCGATATGCGGATTCCACATATCAGTATCGTATTTCTTGAAGTTCTGTATCGCTTTAACATAATTCTGGTAGTAAAGGTTTTCTTTTTCTTCTGATATTTCGTTAAACTTGGGTATCCGGAGCGGAGTAATATCCATTATTTCGCCGGTACAATAAAGCACCGTGCTAGGAATATCTTTTACAATAACTACCCTCGCCGAATCGCTACCGGAATATTTACGAATAAACGACTCCGCACAAGCCTTGATCACCGTATCCTCTTTAATTTGTCCTTGAGGCAGAACAAGTTTAAGTTCGTCGGCGTGTCTCTTAATATACTTTCCGGTTTCGGTAGATATCATATAAACGATTATCTTCGAAGGTTCGACAAGATCGCCGACTTCTATTCTGTCGTCAATCTTAAGCGACGGCGTTGCAAGACCCTGAATCTTCGAGAAATATTCTCCGAAAACAGTTTCTTTACTTTTATTTTTATTTTCTTTACTGTTCTTACAAGACTCAACCATCGCTTCAATAACGTTATAAGAAGCAATAACTTTAAACTTGTCGCTCTGTTTGATAAACTCTTTGTATGCTGACACCATATTCGCGAATAAAGAACGATATGACGCCGCGTCCTTTTCGTTATAATCATTGGCGTTTTTCTCCGCGCAAGCCGCTGCGTACACGCTCGTGAACACGCCTTTACCGGCAAGATCGTCGGCTTCTTTAAGGCTGCTTTCGCTTTCGGGCCCAATGCTCCTAAACACTTCGCCTTTGATAAACTGCTTGTCTTCCTCGGAAGAATAAATATTAAGAATACTGTCTATAAGCCCGCTGTCTTTTCTTTTTGCCGTTTTAGTATCTTCAAAGAGTTCTTCTTTTTCTTTTTCAAAACGACTGAAGAAATTCCTGTATTTCTTTATCAGCAATTCAATGTTATCGGTAAGTCTCTTAAAGACTATCGCTTTAAGTTGCTCTATAGATTCTGCTCTGATCTGATCTCTAACGTATTTAATATCAGCTTTCAAATAATCAATATCTGCCGCAAAATCAGTGCGTTTTTTACCACCTTTATATAAATCGGCATGGTGCAAAATAAAGTTGCTAAATCTTTTGTGTTCATACTCTTTTTTACCTTCGGCGCTCATAACATACGCACTCTTTGACGCTTTATGGTTAACTCCCTTAACCTTATCCGAAGAAGGAACTGCCAAAAGGTCTTCCGGTATACCGGACACTTCTCCTCTTTGTTTAATATCCGACCACTCTTTCTGCACACCTGCTTTATTATCATTCAACAACTTGCTTAATCGGCAAAGTTGCACCATTGCGGAAACGGGATGGAGAAACTTTTTACGGTCTTCGTCTTTAAGAAGTCCATCGACAAGAGAAAGATTATTCTTAGCGAAAACATCTTTATCCTTATCAAAAGTTATTATTGCTTCTGAAACACTGTTCGCAGTCCTTCTGATGGTATCAATGCACTTCTTGTAATACTCTTTTAACTTATTGCCAATTTTAGAGCAATCGTTTATCAATGTTTGTTTGTCTGTTATTTTTTTCTTGCCGAAGCCTTCAATAAATTTTTCAAACGTATCATCTATATCGGTAATTTTAGATTCTATTGCATTATCTATTTCTTCAAAATATCTATCTGCGGTATGATTTTCAGTACGCTGTCCATTCTCATCATATAAAACAGTACCGCGATTTACAAGATCGGCAATTCTGCCTCCATTATCTTCGGCATCATTTTTAAGTTCGTCAAGCATAACCTCGGCATATTCGCCGTTTGCTGCGACAAATTTATTTCCAATTTCACGACACTCCTGTTCTTTTTCACGCATTTTATTTTCAGCCGCTTTATGTAAAACAAGCCATTCGCTATCACACGCTTCCATTGCTTTTTCGTGAGCAAGATAGTCGAGAATACTTTCTACGGGGAAATTCATTTGAGATGTAGAAACACTGGCGTAAATAGCGTTACTGCCGTTGTTTTGCGAACGAAGTATTTCGTGATTCGACGCTTCACTGTCAAATTCCACACCTATATCCGTGCAAATAAGGGTATATAAAGAGTTCGCGAGAACTATATCGTGCGCTTTAATGGATTTTACAGTCGGTATGCGGTCTAAAACGAAAATTTGCGTAAACGGCGCCGCTTCAGGAGTCCAGAACTGTCTATCATCGGCATCAAACAGCACGCCGACGTTAGGTTCGTTAGGGTTGCCTATACGGAATTTTACCGGAGCGGTTTTAAGCGAATAACGATCACCTTCGTTATAGTTCCTTGCAACGAGATAAATGGCGTTCAATTCTCTTAAAATAGCGTAAGCGTTCGCATAGATCTTAATACGGTTGTCTTCCGTCTGCGCATCAGCGTATATATCGGGAAGAGCGACCATTGCGTTAATAATGGGATTTTTCCCAAGTTGTTTACGGAGATACCTTCTCGCATAAAGCGCGATCGGAATAAACGCGCCGGATCCCGTACCACCTGCTATAGACGCGACGATATATATTTCGCAACTCGCGCTTGGATCTTTAGTCATATCTTCCAACGCGCCGATAAACGCCGAACGGGCCTGCGGTTTATTCATAAGATTAAGGAACGCCAAATAAGATTTTTTACGCCATTGTGATGCGCCTCTTATCATTTCTTGCGCACGTACGGCTTTATCGTCGCAGGGGAACCATTCCCTTACGTACTCTCTGCCGACTCTGTCGCAAATCGTTCCAACGCTTGCCGGATCCGCCATACTTATCGGGGTTGCGGATTTAATAGACTCCACGCACCCGACGTCCGTATCGAACACGATCGCGGTTATATTACTCTTCGTAAGATTACCGATTTCGTTAATCTTATCGTTGAGTATCTGTACCGCATTACTGCCCGTACCACCTACACCAATCAAAAGAATGTTTTTCATTTGTTTTCTCCTTTTTATTTTATATGTGAAAATTCTTTTTACTTTCTTTAAATTACCGATTCGGCCAAAATTGTTTTGAATATTTTATAATAGTTACTATATCAGTAACATTCCTTGTTTTACCGTCCTGCTTTTCTTCCAATATGCCGTACCACCCGTCTATACCTATCTTGTCTTCGTCGCCTTCATTGATTACCGCATTATTTCTCCGGCTAAAAAAATTCATAAACGAACGCGTTGTAATATCGGCTGTGATAATCTTTTCATTTTCTTCGCATCCGGCAATCATCTCTTGTAACGCATTACCATCTTTGTTATTTTTCGGAGTATACTTCATTTCAACCATATCTTTCAGTGCTACGAATTTTGCTGTTTTGGTCTTTTTATTTATACGCCATTCTACACAATCGCAAAGTATCTTCGGCCTTTTACGTGGGAAAAATATCTTCGGCCTTTGACCTGCTAATTCAATGCAAGGAATAATAAAACGTAATAAATGCCACTTTACTATATCTGATCGTTTATTCAATTCTTCCGAATCCACATCTAAATCAGTGTCGAGATTGCTCGTACTAAATTTGAGCATTACTCCTCTCGGCAAAGGCTTTGCAATTTTAAATCCTAAAATGTAGGTAATAATATGTATAATAAGTGCAATAATGAGTATAATTATAAGCCAACGCAATAGCCTGTCGACAAAACTTAAATTGTTTATTTCTATTACGCCGATTGCGGAAGCGTCATTATAATTAAGCGTAATCTCTTTCTTGTAGACACCACTAACTAAAGAAGACAGCGAATCCCAAGGCTCTGCCATATCGTCGCACATTTTACAAACCACTACCGCTTCACCGTCAACGATTTCGGTAAACGTATCGACTCTACACGGTAAAAGATCTATCCAGCCGAATGATTGAGTGTCAAAAGAAATCTCTCCATCAGTTATCGCCGTTTCTATTTCTTCCGCCGAAATCAGAACGCCGTCTCTGTACAACTTAAAATAGACTGCCGCTTCGGTATCCCTTAAATGATATAAATCCAATTTATTCGTTCCGAGCGCTATGTTTCGAACCGTATATACCGAATCGAGTATCTCAAACTCGTAAACGACCGTATCGCGTATATTGCGTATAGAACTGACGGATAATTCTAATCTCTTTTTACCGGCCGAAAGTTCAGGAAGATTATTCGCTGAAATCGCAAAGACCAATTTACCGTCTTTTGTCGAGCACTTCTCGGTAACGTCGGTATTTCCCACTTTAACGTTATAACGAATAAGTTTTTTTACGGAAGCGTCGTCGAACGCCGCCTCTTTCCCATCAAGTTCAAGCGCGAATTCAACGTCGTATTTATCGTTGCCGAGAATATACGAAGATATGCGTAAATTTTCCGAATTAAGGCACTGCGCCTTGACGACTGCCGGAGATACTAACACGATTTGCTCGTTAGTTCTCATAAGATTCGTTTCTTTATTGGTAACTTTGGCGATTATAAAATATTCGCCGTACGCCAACCCTTCGCCGTCAAAGTGCGCAACGATATTTCCGTCCGCGCCTATCTCGTAAGGTAAACTACTTAATGAACCGTTGAGATGTTTAACGAAAACTTCAATATTATAATTTGAAAGTTCATTCTTATTTCTCTTTATATTGTTTTCGTAAACGGTATAGATCGCGTCGGATTTTTTGACGTCGTTTCCTTCGCCTTGTCTGATTACGCCTTCTATTCTGTAGAAATTTGGCGTATCGTCGATATAACATATAATACTTGAATACATAGTGAAATGGCCGTCAAGTACGGATACCATAACCGAAATGGCATTTTTACCGACTTCCAACGGAATAGGCGCACCCACCGCGAATCCTTTTCCGCAATAAGTTATCTTTTCGGTAGGCGTACCGAATATTTCACCTATGGACAATTCGGAATTATTGGAAGATTCGTACACTTTGTATTGTACTCTGATCTTATCACCGGGACGCATATTCCCGTTAATCTCCTGCATATCCGTCCTTACCCAACCGTCTGAAGTTTCTTTTTCAAGGTACGCGTCAATGAAAATAGCGGGCTCAACCAAAACGGAAACGTTATCACCGACGGGTTTATCGAACGTAAAAACTATTTGCCCGCTCGACATATATTCGCCGGCTTTAACGACTGCGGTATATCCGTCTTGCAATAACTCCACGATATTTGGTTGCCCTGACACTGTATTCGGAAACGAACCCTTTAATACGCTACTCTGCGTGATGGTAAGATTTTGTCCGCCGTATATCGCCGAAACAAGTTTCGCTCCGCTGTCCTGTACGACTACCGCCACATTATTTACGGAAAAAGAAAATTTGTCGAGATCCACTATTATCTTGTTGTCCGATACGACGTATTTATCACTGTTCGTTTCGGCACCGTATCTACCGGATATTTTATTTGAAACGTCCTGCATAGCCGAAATTATTCCCTGCACGTCACGTACGCAATAAGTAGATATAGGATATTCGGTATTGATATCAGATCCCGTTATATCTGCCGCATAAGAACCAAAGGCAAGATATATAGTATTTAGACCAACGTAATTTTTTATATATTTTCTAAGAACTTCGTCGCTTTTCAGCGTACCGTTAAATTCACCGTCCGTTAAAATAACAAGCCAATATTCAACGTTACCGTTATCATCGTTCGTCTTATCAGAAGAACTTTTCAAACCTTTTTCACGCAAGGTTGATAATGCCTTATCTACTGAAGCAGGCGGAGTCGAACCGGTAGGTTTTAATGCCGAGTTGTTGATGATTTTTTGTTCGATTTCCGCCATTTTTACGTCGTTAGCAAGTTCAATTTTAAATGCTGACGTTGTATTCCCCGACCGTGCGTTCATAGGCCAAATATACAATTCGTCCTGTTCGGACAAGAGAGTCGTCAGCATTTCCAAAGAATATTTCGCAAATTCCGTTTTATTGTCATTAACGGGTGTCGACATCGAATCTGAATTATCAAAAAGTACCGAAACGATTTTTTTCTTATAGTTTACGTCTGTGGTAGCGTCGACTTCGCGCACCCCTACGCACAACGCCGCAAATAAACATATAATAAAAACAGCCGCCGATAAAATGATAAAAAAGTTAGTTTTTTTATTGATCATTTGTACTCAACCTTCCTTTTTCCCGCGTAAAAGAATAATACACCGATTTTTAGTTTAGTTGTATAATTGTAACATAATGCAAAATATAAGTCAACATCTCTAAACAATTTTTTTTGCGATAATTTTGTTTCAGTTTGAACGATTATGTGTTAAAATACAAAATGGTAGAAACAATGAATACGCTTACTTTTAAAATGGGATTGAAAAACGGACTGCCGATAGCGCTTGGATACCTCTCAGTATCATTTGCGTTCGGCGTTAAGGCGAGCCTTTTGGGTATCCCCGTCTGGTTTTCCGCACTTATTTCAATGACGAATTTAACTTCCGCAGGACAACTTGCGGGAATAACCGTGATCGCGGCACTCGGCACGATCTCTGAAATGCTGCTTACGCAACTGGTTATAAACTCCCGCTATTTTTTGATGGGGATTTCCCTTTCGCAGAAATACGACGAGTCGTTCACCACGGGCAAAAGACTGTTTTTATCGGCGTTTATCACAGACGAAATTTTCGCCGTCGCAATTTCTGAACGGGGAAATATCAACGCGCGGTACTTTCTGGGGCTTGCCCTTCTTCCTTATATCGGCTGGGCGGCGGGAACGATCTTCGGCGCGATAGCGGGCAATATTTTGCCGCAATCGGTACAATCGGCTTTGGGCATCGCCCTTTACGCTATGTTCATCGCGATAATCGTGCCGCCGGCGACCAAAAAAATAAGCGTGCTGTTCGTAGTCATGCTTGCCGCGGCTATAAGTTGCGCCTTTTTCTATATCCCGTTTTTACGCGAAACGATTTCCGCGGGATTCGGCGTAGTTATCTGCGCTGTCATTGCCGCTCTCGTCGCCGCGTGGCTGTTCCCGATAAAGGAAAAGGAGACGGAAAATGCCTGACACACTTAAAATTCTGCTCTTGATATTTGCGATGGCGGGTATTACATACCTTATCCGAATGATACCGACGGTATTCTTACGCAAAAAGATAAAATCGACTTACTTAAAAAGCCTGCTGTACTATATCCCTTACGCCGTTTTGTCGGCGATGACCTTTCCCGCGATATTTTACGCCACGGGCGATACGCTTTCCGCTGTAATAGGAACCGCGGTCGCGCTAATAGTCGCCGTATTCCGATTATCCCTTATAATCGTTGCCCTTTTAGCCTGCGCCGCGGTATTCATAGTGATAATTATATAACGTTTTACTTTACGAATTCTCTAAATAACTTTTAACTTTACAGATTCTTTTTTATAGTCAGAATATTTTTGCCGTCCTTGTATTCATAGGTAACGGCGTCCATACTCTTTTTGACCATAAATATCCCCAAACCGCCGATTTTTCTGTCTTCCGCCGAAAGAGTCGTGTCCGGATCCTGCCTTGAAAGCGGATCGTACGGCACGCCGTTATCGACAAAAGTGATCTCTACGGCAAGCGGATCTTTTACGACGTTCACCCTAACCGTCGCGTATCCCGTCTTCGGATTATACGCGTAATACGCGATATTCGAGAAGAGTTCGTCTATCGCTATATCTATCGCCACCTGTTCTTTCGTTCCGCAACCGTATTCCTGAAGGATCTCGTCAACGAACCCAATTACTTTTATAATGTTTTCGGTCGTGGCTTCCACCGTAATTTCTTTCATATTACCCATAAATTTTACGCATAACATTGTGATATCGTCCGATTGTTCCGCACCCTGTACGAACGCGTCGATATCTTTTGTAACCAGCCCGCACACCGCGCCCGCTACACCGTTATTGCCGGCAGGCGCGGGATAATCGTTCCCGAACGACAGCAGGTTTTTAAGTCTTTCTTCTCCGTACTGTTTCTCGCTTGCGTCGGCCGCTTCGGTTACGCCGTCCGTGTAAAGATACAGAATATCGCCCTGTTGCAGTTGTAAAGTCTGTTCTTTATAGACCATACCGTCCATGCCCGCAAGCACGAAACCTGATTTTAATTTTACATATTCCGCTTTCCCGTCGCGGATAAGCACGGGTGGATTATGCCCTGCGTTCGTCACGCGCACGAGTCCCGTTTTCAGGTCGAGATATCCCATCCACGCCGTAATGAACAGCCCCGCGTCGTTGCCTTCGCACAATTTCTTGTTTGCGACGGTAAAAACTTCCGCGGGAGACAGACCGCTTTCCGCAAGGCTCTTTATTATCGTCCTGCCCGTCATCATAAACATAGCGCCCGGAATACTCTTTCCCGAAACGTCGGCGATCAAAAATCCGAGAGTATCGTCGCCGAGCATAAAGAAATCGTAAAAATCTCCGCCGACTTCTTTTGCCGCGTGCATACTTGCAAATAATTCAAATTCTTTTCTGTCCGGAAAGGGCGGAAATACCGACGGTAGCACCGAAGTCTGTATCGCTTTTGCGATCGCCAAGTCGGTATCTATACGAGCGGCGGCTTCGGCGATATAGCCCTTCAACTTATCTACCGTATTATTGATATCGGTGGAAAGGGCGTCGAATTCATAAGTATCGCGCACTTCGATTTTTTCGTCGAGATTTCCTTCGGTGATCTCCGCCAGAGCGTTATTGACTTTTACTATATTTTTTACGATCAGTTTTCTGAGCAGAAGGAACAACGCTACGAGCAATACCGAAAACACGACGATTTCCAACAGGAGCGACGCGCTTAACATAGTATTGACGCTGGTTATCGCTTCGCTTGCGGAATATACGCCGATAATATAGATGCCGCTTTCTTCGTTTATCGTTACGTAACTCGGAATACCGAACACGTCACACGTTAAACTTTTATACGAATAGGCTTGCTTTTTGTCGATCTCTATTCCCGCGTCGATAACGCTCTTGCCGTTGTGAATATTATGATAACTGTTGATGATATTCAAGTTTTCATCGCACACGATAAGATACCCGACTTCGCCGATCCTTCTGTTAGTAACGGCATATTCACCCTGACTGCTTATCGAAGCGCGGTATTCGTCTATCGTCAGCCCGACCTGTAAAAAGCCGCTACCGTCCGAAAACCGTTTTCCCGCATATTTCATCTGGTTTCCGTCAAGGGATTTTTCCTTTAAGTCCTGCACGAACTCATCCGTACTTCCGTCTAACAATACGGCGAATTCTGCCGACTGTAAACCGGAACGCATATCGTAACCGATGTATCTGGGATCGGGATTTGACGACACGATTATAAAACCTTGTGCGTCAACGATATTTATTTCAATACCGGGGTAACTTTGATAAGAATACTGAAAATATGCCGAGAGTATTCCCGCGTTGTCCATTTCCGCAGTGTTATATCCTAATTTTTCAACGTACTCGGCAATGTTATTCAAATACAAACTATCCACGTCGGCGGTGTTATAACCCGAATTTATAAGATCGTTAATGTAGGATAAAACGTAATTGTCAACGATTTCGGCTATATCGTTACTGACGTCCTCGACGTTCTGCGTAACGAGCGTTTTTGTCTGACTTTTCGAGCGGTTTGACAAAGTAACGTACGTCAATATCGCCGACACGACGCACGCTGCAAGCACTATCGCCACGAGCCATACCGTTATAACCAACGAGATCCTTTTTTTCTTTTTCATAAGATTTTCCTTCGACCGATATACCGTATATAATACACTATATATTATTTACACCCGCTTGTCAATAGTTATAAAGAGCATTATTGTCTAAAATAACGCTTGCCAACGAACACGGTTTCTGTTATAATAACTTTGTTGATCGTCGCTTTAAACAAGAAGGAATAAAACCACGATTATGAAAAAAAACACACAGGACAAATTTGCACTTACCGCGGAAGAAATCGACGCTTGCGTCGAAAAAACGGCCAACGCTTTGTCCAAAGAAAAAATAAGCCAGAAAGACGCGTTGCATCTGCGCCTTATTCTGGAAGAAACGATATTAAAATACCGCGACGCTCTGTCGGAAAAAGCGGTCGCGTCGTTGCGCTTTTCTCATTTTTTCGGCGCTTTGCGTATAACGCTGTGTGTTGAAGGGGAAAGTTTCGATCCGTTTACCGAAGAAGATCCTTCCGAGACTTCCGTTATGGGTTCGCTCCTGGCAAATTCCGACGCGCCGAGTCGTGCGTGGCGGTACCGCGGCGGCGCGAATTTCGTTACGTTTACCGTCGCGAAAAAACAGCGACTAAGCCAACTCGTTACCATTTTTCTCGGTATCGCGATAGGCACGATAGGCGGATTGATTTTCACGGCTTTTCTGCCAGATAAATCGCCGAAAATTGCCGAACGTATCATTACTCCCGTTACGAACGCGTTTACGGGACTTCTCTGCGTAATGGCAACGATAATGTGTTTCGGCGCTATCGTACTCGGCATAGTGCGACTCGGCGATATTTCCACTTTCAGCAACGTCGGAAGAAAAATGATACGCAGTTTCTTGCTGGTAGCCTTTTGTCTTACCCTGTTCAACACGGCTTGGATGATACCGGGTATGACCTTCGGTATGTCGTCCAACGTTTCGTTCGACTTTTTTGATTTCTTTAATATACTTATTGATTTCGTTCCCAATAATATTCTCGCGCCCTTCCTTGAATTCAATTCCGTACACATTATTATAATCGGCGTGATGTTCGGTATCGCTATGCTGAAAATGGGACGCAAGGCTGATAATTTGACCAACACCATCGACCAGATAAACACGGTGGCCATCATCTCGAACTCATCTCTCAATCGCGTTATTGCCGTTTACGTCGGACTAATGGTGAGCAAACTTATTATGTCCGGGCAGTTAGCGTTGGTCGCGGGCTTTTGGAAACTTTTGCTGATAGTAGTAGCGGGAGAAGCGGTAATATTTATCGCTTATACTTTGGTAATATGTATTCGGCTGAAAGTCAGCGCGCGCCGATATCTGCGCAAACTTTTGCCGTCGTTTATGATCTCCCTTTCAAGCGCAAGCGTAGGCGCGGCATTTTCCACTACGATAGACACGCTTATCGACCGCTTGGGCGTTGACGCGGACTTTGCGCCGATGGCGTACAATCTCGGCGGGATACTGTTCCGTCCCGGTTATTGTATAGTCTTTACCGCGTGCAGTCTTTTCACCGCCAATCTTTACGGGATCGAAGTAACGTGGGTGTGGCTGGTAGCGGCATTTCTGTTATCGTTTATCCTATCGGTGGCGACTCCGCCGGTACTCGGCGGCACGACCGTATGTTTTTCTATTCTCTTCTCACAACTCGGTATCAACGCGGAAGCGCTCGCGATGATCATTTCCGTGAACGCGATATTCGAGTTCCTGACGGCCGCCGTCAACAACTATTGTCTGCAAAGCCAGATAGTCCTTTTAGGCAGCAATCTCGGCAAACTCGATCGCAAACGGCTGAAATCGTAAGCCGTTTATCAATACATTTAAAAACAATAAATATTATAAAATGGAGTTGTTAAAATGAACATTATCAAAACACAGAACGCAGGCGCTTTGAATATCGCGTTAGAAGGATCGTTAAACACCACAACCGCCCCCCTGTTGGAAGCGGAACTTAAAACGTCGTTAGACGGCATATCCGAACTCGTTCTTGATTTTGCAAAGTTGGATTATATCTCTTCCGCAGGGCTTCGCGTTTTGCTTTCCGCGCAGAAAGTTATGGCGAAAACGGGTAAGATGAAGGTGATCCACGCTAACGAAAGTATTATGGAGATATTCGATATCACGGGATTTTCGGATATTCTTAACATAGAATAAAACAAAAGGAGCAGTGGATAATGGCTACACCGCATAATGAAGCGAACGTAGGAGATTTTGCCGACGTCGTATTGATGCCGGGCGATCCGTTAAGAGCGAAACTGATCGCGGAAACTTATTTGGAAAATCCGACGCAAGTAAATCAGGTAAGGGGTATGCTCGGCTACACCGGAACTTATAAAGGACAACGTATTTCGGTAATGTCTCACGGTATGGGAATACCGTCTGTCGGCATTTATACTTACGAACTGTTCTCCGTTTACGGAGTAAAAGCGATAATAAGGATCGGCTCGGCGGGTTCGTACGTTCCCGAACTCGCGTTGGGAGACGTCGTTTTAGTAGAACGCGCTTGGAGCGAGTCCACCTAC
>JAGAEX010000072.1 GCA_017612915.1 Clostridia bacterium
GGTCAAAGAGATAAAGGCGGGATCGCACGGAAATATCGTATTAAACGCGAAATACGTACAGGTTTCTGACGGATGTTTCTCCGGGATTTCCGTCGGTATTTACGGGTATTTAATGCTGTTGCTTTGCGCTGTCGCCGTATTCAATTTCAGATTATTCAGAAAAAGCGCGAATAAATAAGGGACTATAAATCATAACGATAAAGCGGATTTATTTAAACCCGCTTTATCGTGTAATAAGGAGTGTTCGTGAAAGTTTTACATTTGGTTTGCAACGCGCATATAGATCCCGTATGGATGTGGGATTGGGACGAGGGCGCGTGCGAGGCGCTTTCGACATTTTATTCGGCACTGTCTTTGCTTGACGAATACGATTATATCTTTTGTCATAACGAAGCCGTACTGTATCAATACGTCGAAAAATACGCCCCGGAACTTTTCGCAAGGATCAAAAAAGCGGTAGAAGACGGCAAGTGGCATATAATGGGCGGGTGGTATCTGCAGCCCGACTGTATGTTGCCGAGCGGCGAATCATTTATAAGACAGATCACGACAGGCAGGGAATATTTTGAAGACAGGTTTAACGCAAGACCTACCGTCGCGGTGAACTTCGACGCGTTCGGACACGCGCGTGGTATTGCTTCGGTGCTTAAAAGTTGCGGGTACGACGGATACGTCTTTTGCAGACCTATGCCGGAGATAATGGAACTTCCCGACGAACCGTTTTTGTGGGAAGGGTACGACGGCAGCAAGGTCAAGGCGGTGCGCATAAACGATCAAACGTTGTACTGTTCGGAATTAGGGCACGCCAAAGAAAACATATTGCGCAAAGCAAAACCGTTTGCCGATCAGGAATACGGCATAGCCCTTTGGGGAGTGGGCAATCACGGCGGCGGCGCTTCGAGGAAAGATCTTTCGGATATTATCGCCCTTCAAAAGGAAAAAAGCGGCGAATACGAGATAATTCACTCGACGCCGGAAAAATATTTTGCTTGTGTCGAACCGAAGAAGACGATAAAAAAATATCTGCCGTGTTTTTTAAAGAGTTATTCTTCGATAAGCAGTTTAAAAATCGCTCACGCTAATCTTGAAAACGAATTGTTTAAGACGGAAAAAGCGTTGTCCCTTGCTTCTATGCTCGGTAAATACGAGTACGATATAAACGCCGTAAGGCAATGCGAATACGCTTTATGTGCTATGGAATTTCACGACGTTTTAAGCGGCACTTGCGCCGAAAACGGCGAAAAAAGCACGCTTAAAAAAGTGGAATATGCAAGAGAGATATTGTTCGGCGAGTTCTGCAAAGCCTTCCACGCTTTGGCAAAAGACCTGCCGTCGGCAAAGGCGGGCGAAAATCCGTTCGTTATATTTAATTTCCAGCCGTATTCTTACGAAACGGTCGTTGAAACGGAATTTTTAATACCCGAAATACTTATATCAGATACGGAAATGAATAAGATTACCGTCTATCAGGACGGTAAAGTTATACCTTCGCAAGTCGTAAAAGAACTGTCGAATATCAATTACGACCGCAGAAAAAGAATTGCGTACAAATGCCGTCTCGATCCGCTCGGTATAACGCGCGTTGACGTAAAGTACGAACGGGTGAAAGGGCAAAAGACCGTACCGGAAACAAACGGAGACGTGGTCGTTCGGACAGAGTACGGCACGGCGCGATTTATGGCGAAGAGCGGACTTTTAGAGAGTTTTACGGTCAGCGGCGAAGAGTATTTAACGGGCGGCGCGTTTGCGCCCGTGATATTCGACGATAACGAAGATCCGTGGGGCTGGGGCGTAAAAAAACTCGGTAATAATCACAAAAAATTCGGAAAACTTTTACAATCGAAAATAGTTGAAGACGGTGCTGTTTTTACCGAAGTCGAAAGTATATTTGCGAATAAAACTTCAAAGATAAAACTTTCGTATAAAATTTATAAAGATTTTCCTATGGCGGACGTAAATTGTACCGTTATATGGAACGAACAAGGCAAAGGACTTAAACTAAAAGTACCGACTACTGTCGGCGGTAAGTATTTCGGTCAGGTCGCGTTCGGAACGGAAACATATAAAGCCGACGGGACGGAAAACGTTTCGCATAGATTTATCGGCGTAGAGCAAGGCAATAAAGCGCTTGCGGTATTGTCTTCGGGCGTGTATTCGAACAGTAAGGTCAAAAACGGCATATACTTAACGCTTCTTAACGGTTCGGTTTATTGTGCCCATCCCATCGGCGACAGACCGCTTGTGGATAAGTCGAGATTTGTAGATTATATCGAAAACGGGAAACACGATTTTGCTTTCAGGCTTATCGTTGACGATAAAAAGCATATTGAACGAAGGGCGCAGGAGTTTGCGGAAAGTCCTTACAGCGTCAATATGTATCCGCACGGCGACGGTAATGTTTTAAACGGCGAGATCGCTTTAAGCGGCGACGGTGTGGTAATGTCTTCTTTAAGGAAGTCGAAAAAAGGCGGCTATATTGTGCGGCTTTTCAATAACGACGCAAAGGCCAACGAGTGCAAACTTAAAATAGGAAAGGTCGAAAGA
>JAGAEX010000073.1 GCA_017612915.1 Clostridia bacterium
CACACAAAAGCCGCCGTCCCAAAAGGAACGACGGCTTTTTGGTGGAGGCGTAGGGACTCGAACCCTAGACCTCTCGCATGTGAAGCGAGCGCTCTAACCGACTGAGCTACGTCTCCGAACGCATTTTATTTTACCACATCGTTTGCACTTTTGCAAGCGTTTTTTGCGTATTGCAAGATTAAATTAAACGGTATTAAATCGCCGATTAAAGTTCATACTATTTTATGCGATGAAAGGGTTTTTCAATATAAAAATAATTATTTTAAGTTTGCTCGTCCTTTTGACACTGCTCTTTTCGGCGTTCGGTTTTACTATTGGCGCGAATGCTATGCCGTTTTACGATCTTCAACCGCAAAAACAGACGTTTCGCGCGCAGTTTTCCACCGATTACTCTAAATCCACGGCGGAACGCAAACACAATGTTGAACTCGCCGCAAAGTCATTAAACGGCTTTTTTCTTGATGTCGGCGGGGAGTTTTCCTTTAACGACGCCGTTGGAGCGAGAACGGAAAAGAGGGGATATAAGTCTGCAAAAATAATCGTGGACGGTGAATTCGTCGAAGGCGTCGGCGGCGGTGTTTGTCAGGTATCAACTACCCTTTATAACGCCGCGATCCGAGCAGGGCTAAAAATAACCGAAGTTCACGCTCACAGTCTTGCGGTTTCTTACGTAGAGCCTTCCTGCGATGCGATGGTAAATTCCGGCAGCGCCGATCTGAGGTTTATTAACAAAACGCATAATCCGATAGTGATAATGTCTGCCGCCGACGGCGAGATCCTAACGTTTAAGATCTACGGCGAGCCGATGAAAGCAAAATATCAACTCAAAAGCGTGATAAAAGAAGAGATAATGCCGGAATACACGGTCGTTACCGATAATGCAGGCGATTATCCCGATCTTTTCGCGGGTGAAAGGCGTGTGGTAAACTACGGCAAAAAAGGCTACGTAAGCGAA
The DNA here is from genome assembly GCA_017612915.1 of Clostridia bacterium. Lineage (GTDB taxonomy): Bacteria > Bacillota > Clostridia > Christensenellales > Borkfalkiaceae > UBA1259. Next base: position 956 of record JAGAEX010000073.1, read on the forward strand.
GGGTATTTGGTTAAAACGGTAAACGGCAAAAGAGTGTCGAGCGTTAAAATCAGGAAGGACAAATATCTTGCGATAGGCGGCGTTATAGTGGAAGGGCGGGCAACGAATGCGGAAGAAAATGCGTTTTAATAAATCGGGAGTGAAAAAAGGGCAGAAACAAATGGAAAAATAGGCAGACAAAGTCAAGTTAAACGTTTGACTTTGTTTTTTTTATGTTATATAATGTCTTAGGTATAAAAAAAAGGAGGGCTGTCTATGGCTCATTTAAGCGAAGCGGCTGTTAAAAAGATCAATGAAATCTGCGACAGACATATTGACAAGAAAACGCCGCTCATTATGATTTTAAGCGATATTCAACGGGAATACGGATATATTCCCCTTGACGTGCAGGAAATCGTTTCCGAAAGAACGGGCGTTCCTGTTGCGGAGATCTACGGCGTAGTTACTTTCTATTCGTTTTTCTCGTTAAAACCGAAGGGGAAATACGTTATAGGTTGTTGTCTCGGCACTGCTTGCTACGTTAAAGGCGCGCAGTCGGTCGTGGATAAATTTTCCGAACTGCTCGGCATCAAACCCGGCGAAACTACGGAAGACGGCAAGTTTACGTTAGACGCTCTCCGTTGTATCGGCGCGTGCGCGATATCTCCGGCTATCAAGATAAACGGCAAAGTTTATCCGAAAGTTTCGGTGGATTCCGTTGCGAAAATACTTGCTGAATATAAATAAAGGGAGGCGGTTACATAATGATTAAGAATTTCGATGAACTTCAAAAAGCGTCAAAAAGTTGTGCCGCTTGTTTGAACGCCAAATTCAAGGGCGAAGACGGTAAAAGACATATTCTTATCTGCGGCGGTACGGGTTGCTTATCGACTAACTCCGCGGCAATCAAAGAAGAATTTGAAAAACTTATAAAAGAAAAGGGCTTACAGGACAAGATCGACATAACCCAAGCGGGCTGTTTCGGTATGTGTTCGCAAGGTCCGTTCATCAAGATCTATCCCGAAGAAACTTTGTACAGAATGCTTAAAGTTTCCGACGTGGAAGAAATTTTGGAAAGCGACGTTAAGGGCGGCAAAGTGGTCGAAAGACTTTTATACGTCGATCCCGTTACCAAAGAAAAGATCAGAAAACAGGACGATATTCCTTTCTATAAAAAGCAAGTACATATCGCTCTTAACGCTGTAGGCAGCATCGATCCCGAAAAGTTCGAAGACGCGCTTGCGGCGGGTGCTTTTAAGGGACTTGAAAAGGCTCTTAAAATGGACAGACAGAAAGTTATCGACGATATTTTGGCGTCGGGACTTCGCGGTCGCGGCGGCGGCGGATTCCCCACGGGTAGAAAGTGGCAGTTCGCATACGCTCAACCTGACGGCGAAAAATACGTGGTCTGCAACGGCGACGAAGGCGACCCCGGCGCGTTTATGGACGAAGCGATATTGGAAGGCAATCCGCTCGCGGTTATCGAAGGTATGATGATAGCCGGTTACGCTATCGGCGCGAAGAACGGTTATTTCTACGTCAGAGCGGAATATCCCGTCGCGGTCAAACGTTTACAGAACGCTATCAAAATGGCGGAAGAAAACGGCCTTATCGGCGACAATATTTTGGGTACGGACTTCTCGTTCAGAGTACATCTCCGTTTAGGCGCGGGCGCGTTCGTCTGCGGCGAAG
>JAGAEX010000074.1 GCA_017612915.1 Clostridia bacterium
CCTTCCTTTTCGGCGACAGCATAAACGCTCCCCATAATATCGTCGCCTTTATCCAGTCTTAACGCAATAATATTGTGATACCTTTTATATTCCATACTTTTCTCCGTTTTATATTGATATTTTGTATTCGATTACATTTTACTACAACGCCGTTTCCCCGTCAACCGCTATGCGGTTCGTCGCCGCTGATAAAATATTTATTTTTAAAAATCCGAACATTTGTTTGACTTTTTTATGCGGAAGTATTATAATATCGTAAAAGCGAATATATCGGGAAGACACAAATGATAGACGAAAAGAAACTCGTTATTTTAACCGAAGGCGCAAAGTACGACGTGTCGTGTTCTTCTTCGGGCTCTAAGCGAAAAAACAAATTCGGCGAAATAGGAAACGCTTGTTTTGCGGGGATATGCCACTCCTATACGCAGGACGGGCGATGCATTTCCCTTTTAAAAATGCTTATGTCTAACGACTGTATTTACGATTGCAAATACTGCGTAAACCGCGCGTCGAACGATATTTCTCGTGCCACCGCCACCCCCGACGAAATATGCGAACTTGTAATCTCCTTTTATAAACGCAACTATATCGAAGGTTTGTTTTTATCTTCCGCCGTCGTTAAAAACCCCAACTATACTATGGAAATGCTCTACCTTACCGCCTATAAACTGCGAAAGGACTACCGTTTTAACGGATATATCCACCTTAAAGGCATCCCAGGTGCGGACGGCGCGCTTATCGAAGCGGCGGGGCTTATCGCCGACCGTATGAGTTTTAATATCGAACTGCCTTCGGAAACGAGCCTTAAACTGCTTGCGCCGCAAAAAAACAAAACGGCTATCGTTTTGCCTATGAAAACGCTCGCGCTCGATAAATATTACGAAAGTCCTTTTAAGCGTCGTCGCGACTTTCTGCCCGCGGGACAAACGACGCAAATGATAATCGGCGCTTCGCCCGAGAGCGACGCGCATATACTTAAACTTACCGAGTATATGTATTCATATTACAAATTAAAGCGGGTATATTACTCGTCGTATATACCGACGAATTTCGACACTGCGCTTTTGCCCTACCATGCCGCCCCCAAGATCCGCGAACACAGACTTTATCAAGCCGACTGGCTGTTGCGCTTTTACGGCTTTACCGCGGATGAAATTACGGAAACAGACGGCAATCTTTCCTTACAGTACGATCCGAAATGCGCATGGGCTATACGGCATTTGGAACTTTTCCCCGTGGAGATAAACACCGCGCCTCTCGATATGCTGCTCCGTGTGCCGGGGATCGGCGTAAAAACGGCGTCTCGCATACTTATTGCGAGAAAACACGCAAAATTAGACTTCGATGCGCTTAAAAGACTGCGCGTGGTATTAAAGCGCGCCGTGCATTTTATAACCTGCGGCGGAAAATTTATAGGATCTCAAAACGAATACGATATATCGCGGCTATTAACGGGCGGGGACTTCCTGAACGCAAGGCAACTTTCAATGTTTGAATTCGATACGGCGCTTTCCGCGCTAAACGGTGAATTATGACTATATTTACAGTAGAAAAATCTTTAAACGGACTGTATTCCGCGCTCTTTTTCGCCTTTGAACGGAAAATCCTGCCCGATTACATATCGGAGCGCGAAACTCGCTGCAAAAATTTTACCGACACCTTTATCGATATCAAAACCGACGAACGAAAAGCACAGCGAGTAGAGCAGGCGATAATAAGATACAGCGGTGAAAAAACCGTCGCGTTTTTGCAAGTTTGCCTTTTATCGGGCGAAGATCGTGCAATAAAGGTAGCGTTCGATCTCGCTTATTTAAGTATATCGCAAAAAATCTACGCGTTGAATTTATTAAGCGACAAAGTCGTTTCGACTTTTCTATACACGATCAAAAAAGTGTTGAACGAAAAGCACCGATTCAAGGGATTTATAAGATTTAAAGAAACGGCGAGCGGTATTCTCTACGCGGAGTATGCGCCCGACAACGATATAACCGACCTGTTGTGTCCGCATTTCGTTCAAAGGCTGTCAGCCGTACCGTTTGTAATCCACGACGTAAAAAGAAACAAGGCGGGCGTATCGAACGGTAAAGAATATAAAATAATGGCTGTGGATAAGACTGCGACTCTTAACCTTTCGGAAGACGAAAAAGCGTGGGAAGACCTTTGGAAAAATTACTATAAAGCAGTCAATATAAAGGAACGGAAAAACAAAAAACAGCAAGACAATTTAATGCCGTTAAGATATAGAAAATTTCTGCCCGAAACTTACGAATAACCGATAAAATCCAAGACGTAATTTAAAATTTTACGCCCGCCGCGAAAAATCGCGGCGGGCGTAACTTTATACCCTATCGGAGATTATTTCTTTTTGAAGATACCCTTTATTTTGCTTACGGTTTCGTTTACGGTTTTAGAAACCTTGTCGCCGAGTTTTCTCGGGTTCTTGATGTTAGCCTGCGCCGCAGCGAGCCTTGCGATCGGAACGCGGAAAGGCGAGCAGGAAACGTAATCAAGACCTATCGCGTGGCAGAACTCTATTGACGAAGGATCGCCGCCGTGTTCGCCGCAGATACCGCAGTGAAGGTCTTTTCTCGTATTCTTACCCATCTTGACCGCCATATCCATAAGTTTGCCGACGCCCGTGGTATCCAGCCTTGCAAACGGATCGGATTCGTAGATCTTCGCCGCGTAGTACGAAGGTAAGAACTTACCTGCGTCATCACGCGAGAAACCGAAAGTCATCTGCGTTAAATCGTTAGTACCGAAGCAGAAGAATTCCGCTTCTTTAGCGATCTCGTCAGCCGTTAACGCCGCACGCGGGATCTCTATCATCGTACCGACTTCGTATTTAAGATCGATGTCAGACTCTTTGATGATAGCGTCAGCGGTTTCGACTACAGTCTTCTTGCAGAACGCAAGTTCTTTTACTTCGCCGACCAAGGGTATCATTATTTCGGGAACGACTTTCCACGAAGGATGGCGTTTCTGAACGTTGATCG
>JAGAEX010000075.1 GCA_017612915.1 Clostridia bacterium
GCTGTATCCCGTGTAAACGGTATATATCGGCTTATCGAAAAGTTTTTTATACGCCGCGGTCATCTTGTCGCAAATGGTGATAACGGCAACCGTCTTTTCCATACAGCGGCGCACGCTTTTCATAAGCCCCCTGTACACCGTTTTACTTAAAATCTTATGCGGGTTTAACCTGTTGATAAAATAATCGTCGCAGCAATAGGTGATAACGGGAATATTGAATTCTTCGGCGATTTTATAAGTTATATCGTAAGCGAACGCGTAATCTCCCGCGGCGAAGAATATAACTTCGGGCGAAAAATCCGTTATCCATTTTTTTAACTCGTCAGAAAACCATTTCGCCTTTTTCCAGATGAAGTTGCGCGCTATATAAATAAGCGGCGAACGGCGTCTGCCAAAAGAATATATCTTGCTTTTAATCCCCGTATCGGTGCGGGAAGTGGCGCGTTTATCGTCGATATCCGCCGCCCCGAAACTTTTGCCCGTAAGTTGACGCCTTTTAACGACGTTGTTAAAAACGTCGGTGTCCGTTATTCTGAAATATCTGCCGCACACATCAGTCGTCGGCACTTCGGAGTGAAAATAGAGTTGCGCAAGGCTGTCTTTTCCCCAGCCCTTAAAAAAACTGATAAGCGTTTTGCCGAAAGCCGTTCTCCCGTCAAGAACGTTATGTCCTATTAAGAGTACGCGCGCCTTACCGTTTTGCATTTTTCTCCCCGTTTCTCTTTACGACTATCTCGTTATATATTCTTTCGCAGTTTTTGTCGTCGTGGAAAGCAAAAAACTCTTCCACCCTGTTTTGATATGCTTTATCCATAACGAAATCGGAATTTATAATATTTAAGCACTCGTCTTTAAGCGCGCTTTCATCATAACAAACCTTGCCGAACCCGTCGTTTTCGTAATTAAAGTAGCCTTCCTGATAATGTCCTTCGCGATATTTTTCCAAGTCGAACTGGTAATAGAGCGCCGGCTTACGCATATACGCAAAATCGAAAAACACGCTGGAAAAATCGGTTATCATCATAGACGCTTTTTTCATAAGCGTTTGAAGATCGTCCTTGCCGTTATCCGACACTATTACCCTGCCCGTTAAATCGCAAAAATACTCCTCGTACTTTTGCATATTCGGGTGCAGAAAAAATACTATTTTAATGCCTTTTTCTTCTAACGCGCCTAAAACTTCGCTATCTGTCAGAAAATCGTGCCACGCTTTATAATACTCGGTATTTTCAAAGTGGTAAACGTCGTCGTATTTTTTGTATTCTTTAATGGGGCGGGCAAGCCACTCCCTTGACGTCGGCAGAACTAAAATAAACTTTTCGTCCGTTTCTTCGTTAAAAAGATTGTCGTACCGCGCAAGCCCCGTAAGTTTCATCACGTTTTCGGGATAGCCGAAAGTCTTTTCGCAAAACTCTATTTCACGCTTTGCCGCGCAGGTATAAAGCCACACTTTCATCACGTTATAGTAATGCCATTTTAAGTCGGCTTGAACGATCCCGTGCTTTAAATATACCCGCCTGTTCTTACGAAGTCCGTAAATTTCCAAAAAATGGCAAATAGCGGCGTTGGGCTTACCTTCTTTTTGCGAACTGATATTTATATCCGCCGCAAGATAGTATATCCAATGTTTAAGAGAACCGAACTTAATTACCGTTTTTTTATCTATATCCGCCACTTTTTTATAGTCGGGCGATTTTTTCTTTATCGCATAAAAACATTTTTGTTCGGGATGATTTTCTTTAACGTATTTATAAAACCAGTACCCGTTGTCGCGGGCTTCCGCCGCCCGTTCGCAAACGAGCCAAAGATCTTTATGCCTGATTTTAAAAAACCACGACAAAGGCAGCGCGAATAAAAACACGAACCCCGCCAAAATATCTTTGAATTTAACGAATCTTAACTGTTTGAAAAAATAACTCATTTATTTTTTATCCGCCGATATTAATCGCGCGGGCGTGCCGACGTAAACGCCCGCCTTTTCCGCGTCGGAAAGAAGCGTGCTGTTCGCGCCCAAAACCACGTTGTCCGCGACTTTTACGTCGCCTATTATCATACTCCCCGCAAACATGGTAACGTTATTGCCGATAGTCGGAAAAAGTCCGCTGTGCGGTCTTTTCTGCCCTATCGTGCAGTTTTGATATATGGTAAAATTATCACCTATATTGCATAACGTTATCTGTATGCTGGACGGGTGGGCTATCCTTAACCCCAAGCCTATCGTCGTGCCTTCGGTAAGGTGTATGCCGTACCTACGCATAAGTTTTACGTGGCAAAATCTTGCCAGCAATTTATAAAACTTGCCCTTTGACTCGTAATACTGTTTTTTCCTCATCAAATAAACTGCGTTCGATTCGGGAGAAAGGTGCTTGCACCAATATTTACCGAAAAGCGTAATTTTGCCTTTGGCTTTTTTGTAAGGGGCATACACTTCTTCTTTTACGCACTTTTTAAAAAACTTTTTATCCATATACTTTATTTCGTTTTCTTCCGCAGTGCGGTCTTATATAAAAACCTTTTAATAAAAGCGGGCGACATAACGAACACGAAACACTTAAAACAACTTATAAAATAGGTCGTAAATCCGTGTTTACCGCTTTTAAAAAGATATTTCTGGTCTTTTTTCCAGTCCTTATAAAGCCTGTATCCCCCGCGGCGGGAAACCATACCGTTCCCAACTCTCACGTTGACTAAAACTTCCTGAATATTATAAAATCTGAAACCTTCCACCCACATATGGGCGTACAGCGAATAATCTTCGTTGACGGTATCTCTTCCGTACCCGCCCGCCTTTTCCACCGCGGACTTTTTTATCATCGCGGTAACGTTGTTTATCGGCGTCTTTTTGCGGAAAGTTTTTACTATTTCGTCGTGATATTCGGGAACTTCCCTAATACTGTCGGTATCGCCTACGGTTTCCTTGAATTCGCTTATAAACCCGCCGACAACACTTAAATCGGGATCGTTTTCTATCACCGCAAGTTGCCTTTTGAACCTGTCCGAAACCGAAATATCGTCCGAGTCCATACGGGCAAACCACTCGTTTTTGATATACATAAGCCCTTCCGCCGACGCTTTGCTTTGCCCCACGTTTTCTTCGAGTTTTATTATCTCCAAAATATCGGGGAAAAGCGCTTTATATCTATCGACGACTTCTTCGAGCGACTCTTTTACTTCGCCGTCGTAAACTAATACCACCTGATCGGGCTTTACAGTCTGCTCTACGAGTATGCTGTTAAGCGACGCGTCTATATTATCGGCCGTTTCGCCGATATACGTCGTCATCAATACGGAAAATTTCATATCAATAAACCGGGAAAACTTCTATATCCTGATATTTCTTTTCGCCTTTTGCGACAGCAAAGTATTCTTTATATATTTTTTCGGTTATACCTTTGCC
>JAGAEX010000076.1 GCA_017612915.1 Clostridia bacterium
ACTACCGGAGAATATTATCTTGACAATAACGCAGGTATCTGGCTTATCCTTTGCTACGACACGGCGACTTATAACGAAGACGGTACGGTGGCGCAAAGATTCTCCGACTCGAACGGTAATCCCGTTAAATACGTCGCCGACAATCTTACGATCGGGGATCTGCAGGACGGTACTTCTTTCTCGGTTAAATTCCGCAATTCCACGCTTAAACAACTGATCGAAACGCATTTGTTGGACGGCGAAAGTCTTGGCAGCGGCTCGTTGAGTACCAAGACGCTCGCGAAGTCGTTACAGGATATACTGGAAATTCTGGCGAAACCCGAAGTTCAATATTTAATAAACAATCACTGATAAAAACTCATAAAAACCGTTGACATAGTCGCGGTTTTTATGTTATTATAGTGATAATTTCCGCGCGCGTAATCGCGGAAACGAACCTTGCTTGGGTAGATCCCAAGCCGATTAAGTCCGGGAGGTGCAAAATTATGACGAAATACGAAATGCTGTATATTCTCGATATTTCGCTTTCAGACGAAGCGAAAGAGAGTATAATCAAAAAGTTTGAAGATCTTGTCGTCACAAGCGGCGGTACGGTGGAAAAGACCGACCGTTTGGGGGTACGCAAATTACAGTATCCTATCAACTACAAGACCGAAGGCTTTTACGTTTTGATGACTTTTGAAGCGGCTCCGACGCTCGTTGTCGAATTGAAACGTGTGGCAGGCATTACAGACGGTATAGCCAGAAGACTAATTACCAAAATCTGATTTTAGGAGAAAGGTATGAATAAAGTTATTCTCGTAGGAAATTTAACGAGAGATCCTGAACTTTCCGAAACTCCCAACGGGGTTGCGGTGTGCAGATTTTCCATCGCGGTATCAAGAGATTACGCAAACAGCGACGGAACGCGCGAAACGGACTTTTTCAATATAACCGTATGGCGCGGCAGGGCGGAAAATTGCGGCAAGTATCTTAAAAAAGGCAATAAAGTTGCGGTCGTGGGCTCGCTCCAGAACCGTTCTTACGAAGATAAGGACGGTATTAAGCGTAACGTTACCGACGTCGTTGCAAACGAAGTGGAGTTTTTGACTCCGAAGGGTTCGCAAGGCGGCGACGACGACGTGCCCGCAGGTTCGGTAAAGCGCGAACGTCCCCAACTCGAAGCGATCGACGATAATCAACTGCCGTTTTAATTCCGATATTTATCATAAAAATCAAGGAGAATATTAAAATGGAAGAAAATACTACCATAACCCGCGAAGAAACTGATACCGAAGCGGCACAGGCGACGGTCGGCGCGGGCAAAGAAGGGAAAAAGTACGTTAAACGTATTCCTCGTAAGAAAGTGTGTGCCTTTTGTCAGGCAAAAGCGGAAAGTATCGACTATAAAGACGTTAATACTTTAAAGAAGTATATAACCGAAGGCGGCAAGATATTACCCCGCCGTATGACCGGTACTTGCGCAAAGCATCAAAGACTTTTGGCTTCCGCGATCAAGCGCGCAAGAATAGTTGACTTACTTCCCTTTAAAGGCGAATAAGTAAAACGAAAATCAAAACGCCGACCATAAGTCGGCGTTTTTCTATGTCTTTCTTTCTGTTACGCGGTATCGGTAAAGTAGGGTAAAACACGGGAGTTTTACCGCTCCGCGTTTATATATCGATTCAGCACGTAAACGATATCTTTGTCGGCGATGTTCGCAATAGGCGACACGCCGTTTTTTTCCGCATTGAAGGCGGCGGTTTTTGCGCCGCTTTTTAAAAGATCGCCGCTTAATCGCATAAGCGTTTCGGGCGTTATGCTGCCGAGCGTTTTTTTCAGGTCGAAAGAGTTTTCGCGCAGCAGATCGAAAATAGGTTTAAGCGCGGAAATGTCGTTGTTTGATATAAAATTCTTGATAATATCCGAAATTTCCATATTTACCCCCTGACATTATAGTATATGCCGTGCATACAATATTATTGAAAACTTTTTAGGGGGCGAGTATGGAAGATTTTAATTCTTATGCGAAAAACTTCGGTTCTTCGGGTGGCGCGGGTTTTTCCGACGGTAAAAACGGCGGCGGACTTTTCGAGACCGTTTCGCGTATCGCAAAGCAGTTCGACGGCAAAGGAACGGACGAACTTTTGCGCGCAATTTACGACGAGGCGAAGTCGCGAAAAAAAGCGGGTACTTTAACGAACGCCGAGATCGACGGATTCGTGGCGATGCTGTCGCCCGCACTCGACTCTAAAAAGCGCAGATATCTGCAAAAGATCGCGGAAGATCTGAAAAAAATTTAGCGGCATATTTTTCTGATCGCTTTAATAAAATAATCTATTTCGTTGGCGGAATTATAAACGGAAAGGCTTGCTCTAATCAAGCCTTCTTTTTCCGTACCTAAGTTTTTGTGCATAAGCGGTGCGCAGTGGTAGCCGCCGCGCACCGCGATATCGTATTCCGCGTTCAGTATATCCGCGCCTTCGTCGCTCGATATACCGTCTATTTTAAACGCAACTATTCCCGCGGGGTTTTTTGACGAATAAACCGATACTCTCTCGATTTCCGACAGCCCGTTTATAAGTCTTCCCGTATAATATTCGAGCGTATTTGCGAAATTCGCGAAATTTTTGAAGGTAAACCGCGCGCCTTCCAAAAGCGACGCTATCGCGGGGAGATTCAGTGTACCCGCTTCCAGCCTTTCGGGAAGATCGTTCGGCATATCGACGTTAAAAGTATCTATACCCGTGCCGCCGAAGGTAAAAGGGGAGATATCTGTTCCGTCGTGTAAAATAAGTGCGCCGCTGCCCATTATGCCGCCGAGTCCTTTATGTCCCGCAAGCGCAAGACAGGAAATATTATGTCCTTTTACCGAAAGGGGGATATGTCCGCCGCCCTGCGCGCCGTCCACTATGTAAAAAAGCCCGTTTCTACCTGCGATCTCGCCTATTTCTTCGATAGGCAGGCTTTCGCCCGTTACGTTGGAAACGGCAGTCGTTACTATTGCTGAAACGTCCGTTAAGTTTTGGCTTTTAAGGCGTGAGATCATATCTTTTACAGGCAAAATTTCAAGGGTTATTTTTCCGTCGCGCGCAAGTTTATAAAGTGGGCGCAGCACGGAATTGTGTTCGGCGACCGTGGTAATTACTCTGCCCGATAAGGGCAGTCCGAATATAGCAGTATTCAGCGCTTCGGTGCAATTTTTGGTAAATATCACCCGCGACGGATCGGCGTTAAAGCCGTTTGCCAGCACTTCGCGGCACTCTGCGACGATCTTCGCGCCCGTAGCCGAAAGACGGTGGGCGCTTCTTCCCGGGTTAGCGGATAAAAACTTTATTACGCTCGTCGCCGCGGAAAGGGCGGCGTGGACCTTAAATCCGCCCGTCGCCGCGTTATCGAAATATATCATTATCTTCTCCTTCACAAAATTCAGTCGGATTTAATATTATTTTATAAAGAAGTATTTTCATTTATGCAAAGGAGAAGATTTTTATGGAATACCTTGTAATTTCGTTCAGATCGCGCGCGCACACCGTCAGATTCGCCGAGTTTTTGAGAAAAAACGGCGTGTATTGTCAGATAATCAACACGCCGAAGGAAGCGGGCGTAGGTTGCGGACTTTCGGTACGGGTTAGCGTCAAAGATCGTTCCGCCGCACAAAAAGCCGCACGAATAACCGATTACGCAAGTTTCGCGGGGTTTTTTCTCGTTAAAACGGTGGGTGCGAAGCGCGTGATAAAAAGTATTTAGCGAAAAACGCTTGTAAAAAAGTTTCCGCTTGTGTTAAGATATTTAAGATCAAAATAAGGCAGAGAATAATGGATAGATCGAAAGCCGCTCTTATAGTCCAAACGCTCGCGGGGATTTTTACGGACAAGCCCGCGCTTAAATTCAATTCGCCCTATCAACTTTTGGTCGCCGTCATTTTGTCGGCGCAATGTACCGATGAAAGGGTGAATAAGGTTACGGCGGAATTATTTAAAAAATACGATACGCCTGAAAAAATGCTCGCTCTTTCTGCGGAAGAACTTGAAAAATATATATTTTCCTGCGGGCTTTATAAAACGAAGGCGGCGCATATTTTGTCCGCAAGTGCCGATATTATAGATAAGTTCGGCGGCGAAGTACCAGACAATCCGGAAGATTTAAGAAGTTTAGCGGGCGTCGGCAGAAAAACGGCTAACGTCGTTTACAGCGTAGCTTTTCACGGCAACGCAATAGCGGTCGATACGCACGTTTTCAGGGTGTCGAACAGAATCGGACTTGCGAACGCCGACGACGTGTTAAAGACGGAAAATCAACTTATGGCGATTATCGACGAAAAAGATTGGTCGCGGTCGCATCACTACCTTATTTATCTCGGCAGAAGTTTTTGTTCGGCAAAGTCGCCCAAGTGCGGAGAGTGTCCGATAAACGCTTTATGCGAGAAAAAATTAAAATAAAAACGGAAATAATATAGAATATGTTTGTTGACAGAGCGATAATTACGATAAAAGCGGGCGACGGCGGGAACGGTATCACTTCCTTTATGCATTTTAAAGGCAAAGTGGGCGGCGGTCCCGACGGGGGCGACGGCGGAAAGGGGGGCGATATAATCTTCGTCGCGACCAAAACGCTGACCAACCTGGCGGACTTTTATTATAAAACCAAATTCGTGGCGGAAAGCGGCGCGCCCGGCGAACCCAAAAATTGTTTCGGGGCGTCCGGAAACGACCTTATTATCAAAGTGCCGCTCGGTACGGTAATAAAAGACCGTAAAACGGGCGGGATAATCGCCGATATGTTCACCGACGGACAGCAGAAAACCGTACTTGTCGGCGGCGACGGCGGAAAGGGCAACGCAAAGTTCGCAAACGCACGCCGTCACGCACCGCATTTTTCACAAACGGGCGAAAAAACGGAAACCAAACAGGTGATTTTAGAACTTAAAACTATCGCGGACGTTGGACTCGTGGGATTTCCGAACGTAGGGAAATCCACCCTTTTAAGTCGCCTGACGAAAGCCGCGCCGAAGATAGCAAACTATCATTTTACGACACTCTCGCCCAATTTGGGCGTTTGCGAGTATTACGACAGCCGTTTTTTGATCGCAGATATACCGGGGCTTATAGAAGGCGCGTCGGACGGCGCGGGACTCGGCACGGAGTTTTTACGGCATATCGAAAGAACGCGTATGCTCGTTCACGTCGTTGACGTCGCGGGTTCGGAAGGCAGAGATCCTTACGACGATTACCTTAAAATCAACGCCGAACTTAAAAAATACGGCGCTAACCTGTCGAAGTTAAAGCAGATCGTTGCCGCGAATAAGACGGATTTTTACGGCGCGGACGAAAAGTTTAAGGAATTCAAAAAGAAATTAAAGGGTAAAAAAGTCGTCGCGATATCTGCGATTACGGGCGAAGGGCTTGACGAGCTGAAAAAGTGCGTGTACGAAACGCTCGTTAAACTTCCGCCCCTTAAACCGCTGGAATTTGAAGAGTTCAACTACGCTAAACCCGAAAGGCTGTCTTATGAAATATTTAAAGAAGGCGAAACCTTCGTCGTCGTCGGTACGCTCGTTGACGTGTTGAAACGCAACGTCGTTATGGACGATATGAATTCGCTCGCGTATTTGCAAAAGGTCTTGAAGGACAGGGGCGTTATAGCCGAACTTCGCAAGATGGGCGCGACGGAAAAATCCACCGTTATAATCGGCGGCGAAGAATTTGAACTGATCGATTAAGGAGATAATTATGCTTACGAGTAAACAGCGGGCGCATCTTCGTTCGCTCGCACAGAAAATAGAACCAATAACGCAGGTCGGAAAGTCGGGAATAACCGAAAGTTTTTTGGATAACGCGAATAACGCGATAGAAAAGCGGGAACTTATAAAGATCACCGTGCTCGACAATTCGGGCGAAGACGTAAAATCGGTCGGCGAAGAGATCGCCCGTAGGCTTCCCGCAGAATTCGTGTGCGCAACGGGCAAGAAACTCGTGTTTTACCGCCGTTCGTTAAACGATAAGATAGAGCATATAGAGTTGTAGCAAATATCGGCGTTTTATGCCGAGGTTTTGCCGAAGAATTTTAAAATCAGCGCGAATATTAAGAACGCCGCGCCGAAAGCCACGTAATATCCCTTTATGGGGGCAATATAACTTAAAAACACGAATAAAAGTCCGAAAACGAGATAGTTTTTGGCTCTTTTTTTGTCGAAAAGCCGAGAGAAATCCAAACTCGGTTTTTTTTCTTCGCCGAATAGCATCGGATCGCCGACGGGCAGGAGCGCGTGCTTTTCGAGAAGGAGATACGTCGCTTTCCCGTCCGTTAAAATGATCTTACCGCCGAATCGCGCGGCAAACGCTTTTATTTCATCGGAAAATTTTTCCGAAAATATTTCCGCTTTTTCGGCTTTATTTATGCTGTTAAAACATTTTACTATATCCGTTTTGCTCACGCCGTCGAAACCGAACCTGAAAAACAGCGTTTTTTTAGATTCGGGGATATAAATTCCGCCGCGTTTTTTTTCGATAAGGTATCCTTCGGCGAGCATTGCCTTTTCAAACAGTGCGGCGACGGATCTTTCGTCGGATAAATTCAGTTTTGTCATTGCGACTCTGTATTTTTTCTCTTTTTCCGCCGAAGAAAACTTTTTTTGTTTTCGGTTTAAGGATAATTTTACTGTGATCAGGGTAAATATTACTGCAAGAGTTGCCGAAAGAACGTACGACGCAGGTCGGGGAAGATAATAATTTATGAGCACGAAAAACAGAAAAAAACCCGCGACTAAATAAAACAGAGTATCGAGAATAATTGCCAAAGAAATTTTCATTGCGGGTAAATTATTCCCTTGCGCGTTTAAAATATACCGTCGCATTAGTCTAAACGATTGATTTTTGGGTAAAATTATGCGATAATAAAGCCGTGAAAAGAATTGCTTTTTTCGGCGGCACTTTTAATCCCGTGCATACCGAGCATCGCTATATCGCCGCCGCAGCCGTAAAAGAATTAGGCTTGGACAAAATAATCGTCGTTCCCACTTTTTTGCCGCCGCATAAAAACGTTTTTCCCGCGAAAAGCGAAGACCGCGTCAATATGCTTGATATTTGTTTTAAGCAAGACGCCGAACTTTTTAAAAATACGGAAATTTCCGATTTCGAGATAAAAAACGGCGGCAAAAGTTATTCTTATCTTACGGCGGAGCATTTTAAAAGCGTCTATCCCGACGCCGAACTGTTTATGCTTATCGGCGGGGATATGCTGAAAGATTTTAAAACGTGGAAAAATCCCGAACGGATACTTGCTTGCGCGAAGTTGGCGGTCGTTATGCGCGAAGACTGTTCTGTCGATATTAAAGCCGAAAGAGAGTATTTTAAAAAGAATTTCAACAAGGATTTTACCCTTTTAGATTACGTCGGCAAGGACGTGTCTTCGACGGAAATAAGGACACGGCTGGCGTTCGGGATAAAGCCAAACGGCGTTGACGATAAAGTGTTTTCTTATATAAAAGAAAACGCCGTGTATAAACCTGATAAATACGAGCAATATATTTTAGATAAACTGCCCGAAAAGCGTGTAGTCCATACTGCGAACGTTGTTATTTGCGCTCTTAAAAAGGCAAGAGAACTTGATCTCGACAACGAAAAGGTGCGGATCGCGGCGACTTTGCACGACTGCGCAAAATACGACGACTATATGTCTTATAAAGATTTTTCCTTGCCGAGCGACGTTCCGCAACCCGTCGTGCACGCATTTTTAGGCGCGTTCGTTGCGGAAACTGTTTTGGGCGTAAAGGACGAAGAGATTTTAGACGCGATACGCTACCATACTTCGGGCAAAGCGAATATGAGTACCCTTTCCAAACTGATCTTCGTTGCGGATATGCTGGAAGAAGGCAGAGATTACGAAGGGGTGGACGTTCTAAGGGAAGCGTACGAAAAAGATTTCGAGAGCGCATTCCGGCTTTGCTTAAAGGAAGAAGTGCTGCATTTAATGAATAAAAAGCAATATATTTACAAGGAAACGCTAAACGCTTACGATTTTTACTTAAAGGATTAAGGAGTCAATATGGAAGCAAAAGTTTTTGCGGAGAAGGTTTGCGCGATACTCGACGCGCATAAGGCTGAAGATATCAGGATCATTGATCTGCGCGGCAAAACGGAAGTCGCCGACTTTTTCGTTATAGCGAGCGGCAGGTCTATGACGCATACCCGTGCGCTTATAGACCACGTGGAAGAAGAACTTGAAAAAGAAGGCGTTTCGCCTATCCGCGAAGAAGGCGTAAGAGAAGGCAGGTGGGCGGTTATTGATTACGGCGACGTAATAGTTCACGTTTTCAACGACGAAACGCGCCTTTTTTACCATCTCGAAGCGCTTTGGCAGGACAAAAACTGAATTCAAACCGTTAAAAAAGCGAAAATATCTACGATATTTTTTTGACGAATATCTTATCCACTTCGTCGGGGTTTATTTCGATGCTGCGGACGGGCTTTTCGGCGGGAGCAGACTTGCGTTCGCGTTTAACGGCCGATTTCGTCCTTTCGGGCGCGCCTTTAAAATAGAGATATAATATTTTTATGCCCGCGACGGCGATCATACATAAAACGAAGAAAATTATCAAAAAAAGCGGACCTAAAAATACGGAAACTGGGATATTGTTCATAGAATCACCGTAATTATACTATCATTTTACCGGGCGGGAATTTACGGACTGTTTGTAAAAAAAGGTTGTATTTTACGGAAAAGGAGTTAAATAATGTTAGGCACTGAAACCAAAAAAAGAAAGAAAGTAAAAACGAAGATCCCGTCTGATGATCAAGGCACGGAGATTGCGGAAGAACAACAGACGAGCGTTCTTGAAGAGATAAAGGCGGAAAAGGAAATAGCGGCGGCAACTTCGCAAGCCGTGTCCGAAATACCTGACGGCGAAGAAAAAAACGAAGAAGAAAAAACGGAAAATAGCGGCGACTATTCGGCTTTCGCGCGGTTTGCGGATATTTTAGATACGGACGAAAAGACGATTTTAGAAGAGTGCAGGCTTTTTCAGGCTAAAAAGATACTATCGAAAGTGTCGCGCGCGGTCGTAAGGTACGGGCTGACAAATATGCAGGTCAAGGCGATGGTGCATAACGCTTCGGTAACCGAACTCGGCGGTATCGCGGTGTCGCCCGCGTACCTGAAAGACGTAGCCGTCCACTTAAAAGACAAAGCGTATATAAAGGTTTGCTCGGTAATAGATTTTCCGTTCGGCGAGTCGTCTTTTAAAGTGAAAACTTCGGAGATGAAAAATTCCGTCAAAAAGGGAGTGGACGGTATTCTCGTCGTATTTAACGCTTCGGAAATATCCAAAGAAAAAACCGCGGTTATTAAAAAGCAGTTGAAAAAAATCGGCAAAATAAAGGGCGTGCAAAAGGGCGTCGCCGTGAGCGCGGAAGATATCGAAAAAGAAGATCTGAAGCGGTTTTTGCATTTGACGGAAAAATTTGTCGATTACGCGGCGTTTTTGTTCGGCAACGTTTCGATAGACCAACTTAACGCGAAAATGAAGGAGATAAACGGGTATAAAGGCAAGATCGCCGTCAAGGTTATGGCGAACGTGGAAAATATTTTCGGCGTTAAAACGCTTATAAAAAGCGGCGTGGACGAAATAATTACGCCGTATGCGGATGAGATAGCGAAAGAACTTTTTAAGGAATTCGATATTAACAGCGTAAAACTCGTGTAAACGCTTTACAAAAAGGGTAAACGGGTATAAAATATAAGTAATTCTTTGGGGCGGGGCGAAATTCCCCACCGGCAGTATAGTCTGCGAGCCTTTTTGGTTGACAAGGTGAGATTCCTTGACCGACGGTAAAGTCCGGATGGTAAAAGAGTTAAAATTTCGTCGCGGCCTATCGCGAAACAGGATTTTAAACGCCCCTTGATATAAAGGAGCGTTTTTTTATGCAAAGATCGGTTACTCAAAAAATCGTAGGCATCGCGCTTTTTTCGGCACTGTCGTTCGTGGTGTCGCTGCTTGAATTTCCAATATTTCCCGCCGCGTCTTTTTTAAAACTCGACTTTTCGGCAGTGTTTACACTTCTCGGCGGGTTTATGTACGGACCGATCGCGGGTATAATAATTTGCGCGGTCAAAGAACTTATAAGGTTTATATTCGGCAGTTCGACGGGCGGCGTGGGCGAGATAGCGAACTTTTTGGTAATAACTTCGCTCGTAATAATCCCGACGGTAGCGTATCGCTTTAAGAAGGGCTTGCCCGTCGTTATTATAACGCTTGTTCTTGGAGTTTTGACTATGACGGCGGTGGCGCTGATGTCGAACAGATTCATTATGTTTCCCCTTTATATGGGCGAAGGCGCGGCGGCGGCGTTTAACGGTCTTTGGTATTACGTATTGTTTTTCAATCTTATAAAGGGTTTTGCCGTAAGCCTTATAGTTTTCTTGCTGTATAAACGGGTTTCGTGGATTTTTAAAAAAATCAACTTGCAGTCTTCGCCCGAAAATGATACAATAGATAAATGATGAAATATATTTCCGGATCCGAAAAGGATACTTTTAATATCGCGAAAAAATACGCCGAAACGCTTAAAAAAGGCGATATAGTCGTTCTCTGCGGCGAGTTGGGCGCGGGAAAGACCGCTTTCGTTAAAGGCGTTGCGGCATATTACGGTATAACGGGAGTGGTAAGCCCCACTTACGCCTACCTTAACGTGTACGGAAACTTTATCTATCATTACGACTGCTATCGGCTGTCTTGTGGCGAAGACGCGGAAGCGTTAGGGCTTACCGACTACTTCGGCGGCGACAATATATGTCTTATCGAGTGGGCGGAAAATATCGCGGACGTTCTTCCCGCAAACAGAAAGACGGTCAAAATCACAAAAACGGAAAACGATTCCGAAAGGATAATAGAACTATGAACTATCTTGCCGTCGATACGAGCGGAAAATATCTGACCGTTATAGCCAAAAACGGCGAAGAGATTTACGAATATTTCGATGAAAACTGCGGCGTGGATCACTCGGTCAAAATTATGATCGAGATAGAAAATATTCTCGCACGCGCAAAGTTAAGCCTTGCCGACGTGGATTTTTTCGCTTGCACTGTGGGCGCGGGGTCGTTTACAGGCATAAGGATAGGGGTATCCACCGTTAAAGCGCTCGCTTTTGCCAACAAAAAACCTGTTTTAAGGATAACTTCTTTCGATACTTTGGCATACAATAAGGATAGCGGTAAAGTGCTCGCGGTTATCGACGCAAAACATAACGGTTATTACGTATGCCCATACGTTGACGGCGTTGCGGGCGAAGCAAAGTATATTTCGGGGGAGCAACTCCCGGATTTTATCGGTTTTTCGTTCCTTTCAAGCGAGAAGATTGCGGGAGTGGATACCGAAGTCGTTTCGTGCGTTAAAGGTTTTATCCGCGCGATAGAGCGTAAAGAAAAGGATATAACGGACGATATAAATTCGTTGACGCCTTTATACGTAAGAAAAAGTCAGGCGGAGGAAGGAAGGTGAATATTCGACCTGTTTCTTCGGACGATATTGCGTTTTTGGCGTCATTTAAAGCCGCGTTTCCCGATGCTTGGGATGAAAATATGCTTAAATCGGCTTTTCGCGCGGGCAATTTTTACGGCTTTATCGCGGAAGAGTCCGTCGGCGAAAACGATACGCCCGTAGGATTTATAACTTATTCCGTAAACATCGACGACGCCGATCTGCAAGATTTATTCGTAACGGATAGTTATCGTAACCGCGGCGTGGGGAGTGCGCTTATAAACGAATTTATCGCGGGCGCAAAGGATCGCGGCGCACGAAAACTCTTTCTGGAAGTAAGGGAAAGCAACTTAAAAGCACAAAGACTTTATTGCGCCGCGGGGTTTAAAAAAATTTCAGTGAGAAACAAGTATTATTCCGACGGCGAAAACGCTTTCGTATATATAAAGGAGTTGTAATATAGATAACGGTAAAGATTTTACCGAAGATTTGTTGTTTTTGCACGGGTATTTGTCGAGCGGGAAGAGTTTTTATTACCAGACGCGCTTTTTCGCGCGGGATTTTAACGTTTTTGCGCCCGACCTTAAAGGTTTCGGAGACGATCCCGATATGCCGTATCCGTACTCGCTCGACGACTATATAGAAGAAGTCAAAGAATTTATTTATAAAAACGGGCTTAAAAAGCCGTCCGTCGTCGCCCACTCTTTCGGGGCGCGGATAGCGATAAAGGCGGCGAGTATGAATAAAGGGGCGTTTTATAAACTCGTTTTGACGGGGGCGGCGGGGCTTAAACCCAAGTTCGGTCTGAAAAAATCGATAAAAAAAGCCGCGTTTGATATTTTAAAATCCTTCGTGCCGAGGGAAAGGTTAAAAGCCTTTTATTCAAAGGACTACAACGCGCTTTCAGCCGTGATGAAAGAGAGTTTCAAAAAGATAGTGGCGGAAAATCTTGACGACAGACTGAAATTTATAGAGAATCCTACGCTTTTAATATTCGGCGATAAGGATAAAGAAACCCCCCTTTATATGGCAAAACGCTTAAATCGCGGAATAGCGGACAGCAGGCTTTTAGTAGTAAAGGGCGCGGGACATTTTTGTTTTATAGATAAACCGAATAAATTCAATACGGAGGTAAAAGAGTTTTTACTCTCTTAAATCGAGTATGTTTCCGATAGGCTTAAAGGCATTTTCCGAAATATTTTCGGGCTATACGCTTTATATGATTATCGCGATCGCGATCGCGAACGGCGCGGTGCTGTTTTTTGCGTCTTCAAAATTTTTGCTCGTTATGCAGCAGGGCGGTTATCACGGAAAAAGATATTTTAAGTGGCTTTTAAACCCCGAAACGCCTTATTTATCAAGGCTTATGCTTTTGTGCCTTTTGGGGTTTTTGTTCTTCTGTCTTTTGTGCGTTTGCTTTTTAAGCGTAGTCGGCGAAACGATAACTTCTTATATGGGCTTTTTGTCTTACGGGCTGTTTATAGGGCTGTATATTGATTCCGAACGCAACGTAAACGCCAAACTCCCGCTGAAAAAGACAAAGCGGCTGGTAAGACTTTGCATAACGTACGCAGTTATTTTGTGTCTTGTGTCCTTCGGACTGATACTTCTCGTCAATTTTATCGCTTACCTTATAGGCGACGAAATAGTCGGCGTTTTAAGATATGCGCTTATCTGTCTTTTGCCGCTTTTATCGCCTTATATGCTGTTTTTGGCATATCTGATAAACGAGCCGTTTGAAAACACTATAAAAAAACGCATTGTATTAAAGGCGACCGCGAAACTCGACGGGGCAAACGTAATTAAAATAGGTATCACGGGAAGTTTCGGCAAGACCAGCGTCAAAGAAATATTGAACACCGTGCTTTCGCAAAAATTCCGCGTGCTTTCTTCGCCCGCGTCTTATAATACGCCTATGGGTATAGCGCTTACGGTAAAGGGGCTTGACAGCACGCACGATATATTCATAGCGGAAATGGGTGCGAGAAATAAAGGCGACATAAAAGAACTCGCGGAAATGATAAAACCGAGTATAGGCGTTTTGACTGGCATAAACAACCAGCACCTTGAATCTTTTGGTTCGATAGAGCGGATAAAGGATACCAAGTTTGAACTTTTCGAGAATTTGGCTGACGGCGGAATGGGGTTTTTCTCGTCGGACAGCGTCGGTGCAAAAGAACTTTTCGACAGATTTAAAGGGGAAAAGTACGCGGCGGGTATAAGCGGCGGGAATAATTACGCTTACGCTACGGATATAAAGACCGACGAGCGGGGAATGAGTTTCGACCTTCATATAAGCGGTGAAAAGCCCGTTCGATGCTGTACTGTGCTGTTAGGTCGCCACAGCGTAGCGAACGTCTGTCTTGCGGCGGCGGTTGCGTATAGGTTAGGACTTACACCCGATGAGATAGCGGCAGGCGTAAACAGGATTCCCGCTTTAAAACACAGGTTGGAACTTTTACCGAACAACAAGAATATAGTTATTATCGACGACAGTTATAATTCCAACGAAGACGGCACTAAAGCGGCGATGGAAGTTTTAGACTATTTTACGGGCAGGAAGATAGTATTGACACCTGGGCTTGTGGAACTCGGCAAAATGGAAAACGTGATGAATCTTGAGTTCGGGAAACGCCTTGCCCGTCACGCAGATATCGTAATCGTTATCGGTAAGCATAACGCAGAAATGCTGATAACGGGGCTGTCGGACGGCGGATTCGACAAACAAAACATAATGTTTGCAAAGTCGCTGAACAAGGCGAACGTTCTTCTTAACGAGATATTGAAAGAAGGGGATATCGTGCTGTTTGAAAACGATCTGCCCGACAACTACAACTGACGAGCGACGGCTTTGTCGCACGAGATAAAAACATAAAAGCACCAAAGCAAAAAAAATTTGCGGAGGTGTTTTTTTATGAAAAGTATAGCGGTTTTTTTCGGAGGCGTTTCGCCCGAACACGACGTTTCGGTGATAACGGGCGTTCTGACCTGTAATTCGCTCGACAAGTCTTATAAAGTCGTACCCGTGTTCGTGGATAAATCGGGGGAGTGGTTTACGGGCGATAGTTTGCTCGATCCGGACATTTTTACTCATCTCGACTATAAGAAACTTGCGCGCGTTACTTTCGTTTCGGGTAAAAACGCCCTTTTTACGGTGCGCGGCAGAAAGATCAAGGAATTATGCGCGGTATCCGCCGCGATAAACTGTCTGCACGGCGAACGGGGGGAAGACGGAAGTTTATCGGGTATTCTTAAAATGTGCGGCGTTGCAAACGTTTCGCCTGATATAGTGTCTTCCGCGCTCGCTATTGATAAAACGCTCACTAAACGCGCGCTGAAAGGCGTTGTGAAAATGCTGCCGTACGCTTATACCGAAAGCGTTAAGGCGGCGGAAGAGATTAGACTTTCTTTCGATTATCCCGTGATAGTAAAACCCGCGCTCGGCGGTTCGAGTATAGGCGTTAAGATCGCGGAAAACGAAGAAGAACTGTCGCGCGCCGTGGGGTACGGTTTGCGGTTCGGCAAAAAAGTAATAATCGAGCCGTGCTTAAAGGATTTTACAGAGATCAACTGTGCCGCCTATAAAAGTCCCGACGGCGTAAAGGTTTCGGAGTGCGAAATGCCCGTTCGCCGCACCGACTTTTTGACCTTTTCGGATAAATACGAAAACGGAAAAAGGATATTTCCCGCGGATATTCCGCAAAAAATATCCGATAAAATCAAAAAAATCACCAAAAAGGTGTACGAAACGTTCGGGTTTACGGGCGTTATACGGATAGACTATTTTCTCGTCGGCGGTGAAGTGTATCTGAACGAGATAAACGCCGTGCCCGGATCGCTTGCGTATTATCTGTTTTCCGATACGCTTAAAGGTTTTACGCAAATGCTCGACGAAATGATAGACGCCGCGCGGATAGAGTTTGCCGCCGACAGCACCGTCAAAAAAACTTACGACTCGGGAATTTTGTATTCGGTCGGCGCGAAGGGTGCAAAACACTTGTAAAATACATAAGTCTGTGCTAAAATAAGGGGGATACAGGAGATAACTATGGCTAAAATTATTATGAAAACCCCCGTCGTCGAGATGGATGGCGACGAAATGACGAGAGTCGTTTGGAAACTTATCAAGGATATCCTTATTCTGCCGTACGTCGATCTTAAATCGGATTATTACGATTTAGGGCTAGTTAATCGTGATAAAACCAACGACCAGGTAACGGTTGACGCGGCGAACGCCACCAAAAAGTACGGCGTTGCGGTAAAGTGCGCGACGATTACTCCGAACGTTCAACGTATGTCCGAATATAACCTTAAAGAGATGTGGAAAAGCCCCAACGGCACGATAAGGGCGATCTTGGACGGAACGGTTTTTCGCGCGCCCGTTTTGGTCGATGGTATCGCGCCATATATCCCAACTTGGGAAAAGCCGATAGTTATCGCCCGCCACGCTTACGGCGATATTTATAAGGCGGTGGACGGCTTTGCGGGTAAAGGTAAAGCGGAACTCGTATTTACCGACGATAAGGGCGAAAAGACTTCGCTCACCGTGTTCGATTTTAAGGATAACGGCGTAGTGCTCGCTATGCATAACGTCGATAAAAGTATAGAAAGTTTCGCTCGCTCCTGCTTTAACTACGCGCTGGAAGTCAAATTGCCGCTGTGGTTTTCGACGAAAGACACCATAAGCAAAAAGTACGACGGCAGATTCAAAGCGATATTCGAGAAGATATTTAACGAAGAGTATAAAGATAAGTTTGAAAAGTCGGGTATAGAATATCTTTATACGCTTATTGACGATGCCGTGGCAAGGATCATAAGGAGTAAGGGCGGTATCGTCTGGGCGTGCAAAAATTACGACGGCGACGTGATGAGCGATATGATAGCGACGGCTTTCGGTAGCCTTGCTATGATGACGAGCGTTTTGGTTTCGCCCGACGGAATTTATGAGTACGAAGCGGCTCACGGCACGGTAACCAGACATTATTATAAATATTTAAAGGGCGAAGAAACTTCGACAAACCCCGTAGCGACAATATTCGCGTGGACTGGTGCGCTCAAAAAACGCGGTTCGCTCGATAATCTGCCTGAACTCGTTGCTTTTGCCGAAAAATTAGAAAAAGCAACGGTTCAAACGATAGAAGAAGGGGAAATGACGGGCGACCTTGTCGGTCTATTTAAAAAAGATGGCATAACTCCTAAAAAACTTTCCACCGAAGACTTCTTGAAAGCAATAGCAAAAAGATTGTAATCGGTGAATTATGTATAAAAATCGCGCGGGCGCAATTTTGCGCCAGCGCTTATTTTATATCTTATATTTATAATCCGTCGGTTAACTCGTCGAAAGAGATATTTAAAACATTTAAAATTTTTATAATGTTATAAAGTGACGGTTCAACAAGTCCGCGTTCCCACTCGCTTACCCGTTGCTGCGTCGTGCCGAGTTTTTTCGCAAACAGTTGTTGGCTTATCCCTGCCGAGTTGCGAAGATTTTTTAGATTTTCCCCAAAAGTTTTCATACTTTATTATTACACTTTATTTAGTGTATTATGCTTGACTTACACTAAATTCAGTATTAAAATTATTATAAAAATTTTAATGGAGTAGGATATGAAAAAAATTTTAGCAATTTTGATTTTGTGCGTTGTTTGCACATTTTGCGCGGGTAGTTTTACCGCTTGCGATTTAAGCGATTTTAAAAATTCTGTTAATGAAATAATAAACGGGCAAACGCAAGACGAAGAAAATAACAAAGACGACAAAGAAGATAAAACGGAAGTAGATAATCAAGAAAATAATAACGAAGAGAACAATAACGAAAACACCGAAGAAGAAAAAACCGTAATAACAAAAGATACGGATTTTGACGCGCTTGAAAGCGATAAAGTAGAAAAAGACGTTTTTATTAACGCTGTTAAATTTTTTATGAAGAATGGCAATCCTTATTGTGCCGAAAATGTTAATTTTGCTTCTGACCATTTTGGGCTTGCAGCAGGGCCTTTCGGTAGTCCTGTTTATAACGAATGTTATATAACATTAAAAATTGACGGATTAAAAAGATTTTTTGAAGCAAAACCTATCGTAGAACAAGAAACAGCTATAAAAATAGCAGAATCCTATGTTATTGTAGCGGAAGATTTTAATTCTTATGTGTATTGCCAAACGATGTATGGATATCCATTACAAAGAGAGATTCATCAAGTAAATGGAAGTCTTGAACATGATGATCTTACTCAAACCGCCGAAGCGTTATGGGAAGGTGCCATATATAACGACACGACTAAACAGTATGAAATTGCATCATTTAGCCATCACTTTTTAGACAGCGAAGTTTCGAGTTCTGTGCATATAAAAATAAAAGACGGATATGTAGTTTTGTTTGAATATACAAACAACGAAGGATATGCAAGATATACTTGTTATGACATCGGCACAACGGTGGTAGATATTCCAGCCGATATTCTTGCGGCAATGAACGCTGCAAAATAAACCAAAAACACCTGTGTCCCATTTTAGGGGACACAAGAAAAACCTTTTGGTAAAGCCCGCGACAATCGTCGCGGGCTTTACCACCTTTCCCTTACAGGGAACACAAGTGTTTTTATAAAAGGTTTTCGTCATATATTGCACGTATTCCGCCGATGAACTTGGGGCGAACACGTGCACAAACAACGTTTGCTTTGCCTATTTGCTTGGTTTCGATACGAACGGGTACAGCCACTTTTTTAAGGTGCATACCTATAAGCGTGTCGCCGATATCTATTCCTGCGTCGGCTTTTATTTCTTCCACGACTACGGGATCGGAAAAATTCGCGTAAGCGACGGTCGCGAGCGAGCCGCCCGCCTTTTTTTGCGGCACTACGTTGACGATCTCCGCGCCTTTTACCGCCGCGCGTTCTATAACGATCGCGCGATTTAAGTGTTCGCAGCATTGAACGGCAAGATAAATGCCTTTTTCTTTTAACACGCCGTAAATGCCGTCAAAAATTTCTTTCGCGGTGTCGGGATCGGAATCTGTGCCGATCTTACTGCCCAAAACTTCGCTCGTAGAACAGCCCACGACCAAAATATCGCCTTTATTTAATTTTGCTTTTTCCAAAAGTTCGCTTACCGCTTTTGCGCTTTGTTCTTTTATAGCCATAATAAAACTCCGTTATATAGTTTGTGTAAAATTGCTTTTCTTTATTTTATCACCGTCGCGTTTTTTTTGCAACGGTTTTTATGTTTTATAAAGAATTGTTTATATGTGCTGAAATTTTGTTAAAAAAAGAGTAAAAAACGTTTGACATAAAAAAGCAAATCAAATATAATGTAATAGCAATTAAATATTGCCCCTTAGCTCAGTCGGTAGAGCATTCGGCTGTTAACCGAAGTGTCGTCAGTTCGAGTCTGTCAGGGGCAGCCAAGGAAAGTGCCGC
>JAGAEX010000008.1 GCA_017612915.1 Clostridia bacterium
AATTTATCGGGCGACCAGTATGCCTTTTCGACGGGATTAAGCCTATCGAAAAACCGCACTTTACTCGAATCTATGATCTGCGGATCGGATATCTGCAATACGGTCAAGTTCCGACCGCACGGTGCTTCCACGATAAAATCCAAAAGAGATACGCCTATCCCTTTTTTGCGGACGACATATCTCTTTTCGTCAACGTTCCAAATTCTTTTCATATATCTCCTTCGATCGTATCGGAACGAAAATTTACCCTTTAACTTATGACTTGAGGGAAAAACGAGTTCATAATAGTAAACACGTCGGCATTTCTTATCTTGTTCGCGCTTTCGGACGTCGAATACTTGGTATAATCTATCTTCATGCCGTAAATGTATAAGTTCACGTCGGCGCCGGTGTGAGTTTTCGTCAACCAATTATAATTGATAGCATTACCGTACTCGTCTTCGTCGAAGAGATTGTCTTTCGTCGCTTTGTCGCCCAAAACAAATCCGCCCGTTTCGTGATCGGCGGTAACGATAACGATAGTATCGTTCCTGTTTTTCGCCCACTCCAACGCCACTTTGACACCCAAGTCGAAAGCAAGCAGTTCGTCAAGCATACGCTCGACGCTGTTAGAATGTCCGCCGTGGTCGATATGCGCACCTTCCGCCATAAGGAAAAATCCGTTTTCGTTTTTGGAAAGGTATTCGAGAGATTCCGAAACCAGTCTGTCAAACGAATAATCGGTCATACTTTCAGCGTCCGCGGAAATAGGATATAAGCCGAATATCTTGGTGCTTAAACTCGTTTCGGAAATATCGTCCACGTTATTTATTGCGGTATATCCCGCAAGCGACGAAGTAAATATGCTGTAATTTACGGTATCCGCCGCATCGTCTTCCGCTATATAAAGATCGACGTTGCCCGAAAGCGCGGCGCTGTTTACAAGATCCTGATAATCGTCGCGATTGCCGTGTGCCGAAAAAGTCATAGGCGTTGCGCCGCATAACTTTTCGGTAGTGATTATACCCGTACTTTTGCATAAACCTTTCGCTATATCGACTATGGTCGTAAGTTGTTCTCTTTCCGGCGAAAGCCCGACTAAACCGTTATCCGTCCTAACGCCGGTCGCAAGCGCCGTTCCTGCCGCCGCCGAATCGGTGGCTATCTCCGTTTCGTCGGAAGCGAGCGACGCCGTTTCCGTCAATATTTTATTCGGCATACCGTCTAAATATAATCCGTTCTCGCAAAACAGATTGCCCGCTTTTATCTGATCGACACCCATACCGTCGCCGATAAGTAAGATTATGTTCTTAACGTTCTCTACGTTGCCGTAATCCACTTCTATAGGTTTCGGATCGACGTCGGGATCTTTATCCGACGGCGTTCCGCCGCCGCAGCCGAAAGAAAAAACAAACACAACGCTCAATAACAGTGCCCAAAATTTTTTCATAAGAAACTCCTTTTAATGCTTATTTTTTGTGATATTATCAATCGACGACCGCTTCCCACTTCGCCGTCATAGTTATATTATCCGTTATAGCCCAGATCTCCGTTTCGACGAAGAGTTCGCTGCCGATAAGCCAACCTTTGAACTCGTAATTTTCTTTCACGGGAACCGGCAAACTGTACGGCGCGTCGAAAGTAAATTCAAGATATTCGATCCTTTTACCGTCGATGTCTGAAAGTTTACCGCCTGCGGGATCGAAAGTTACGACGTATTTTTTAGGCACGACAACGGCGTTTACCACCGTATCTTCCGTTAAATTCCTGAAATTAGTCCTATCCCATTTTACTTCGTAACCGTATTTATTGATCTTAACGGGTTTCGGTATCTCGTTGCTTTTTAACGTTCCGCCTTTTTCCATCTCAACGACTACCGTTTCGTATCCTTCCTGTACGAAAGAAACTTTGACCTTTTCTGCGCCGTCACAGGCAAAAACGGTAAAAGACGCCGTCAAAACGATCAACAATAAAATAATACTTATAATTTTTTTGTTCATAAAAGTCTTCTCCTTTAGCCGTCAATAAATATCCGCTAAATCGGATACAACTATCTTTTTCCCGTCAAAAACCAAAGTTATAAAAGCAAATTTTTTAAGTCTGAACGATCTTTCGACCTTTCCTATTTTAAGGTTACACTCGTTGGTCTTTTCGTCGTTATTGAAAAGCCGCACGATATAGCCGCCTTTTTTCGACTTTCTGAAAGAAGTCATTACCACACCGTCGCCGCTTAAAGCGATCTCGCCGTTTACAACATTACCGTCGCCGTGCGGGTACATATTGACGCTGTAAGGACTTTCCGCAAACTCCTGCGCCCGTCGTTCGATATGCTTTTTATCGTCGACGATAAGCCTGAAAGCAAAATCGTGTTTCCCGTTTTCGATATAATCTACAAATCTCGACTTATCTACAAGCGGTCTGTCTCCGATGGGATGCGCGCAATAAACCGAACCGTTAAGAAGTGTAAGATATATGCTGCTTTTGACCTTACTGTTCGAATATACGCCCGAAGACAATACCGCAAGCGCTTTATCGCCTTGCTCTACGCCGATAAATCTATGTGAAACGTTTTCCGTTCCGTCGGCCTTATATGTTTCCGTTCCGAACGCGACCTGACCGTAATACTTACCGCCTACCGTCGTCGGCACTTTTAGTTTAAGTCCTTTGCCTTGTTCGTTCCATATAACGGTGCAATTTATATCCGCCATAGGAAAATCTTTATAAATTTTATACGAAAGTTTTATCTTTGAAGTTTTATTCGCCAATATACTTTCGACTTCGGTAAAAACAGCACCGTCTTCAACTATTTTCGATTGTAAAAGTTCTCCGAATTTTTTGTGATTTTTACCGAGTTTTTTTACGCCCCAGCCCCAAGGATCTTCGTTATCGTCGAATATCACGGGTGC
>JAGAEX010000077.1 GCA_017612915.1 Clostridia bacterium
ATGCAACTGGGGTATAGCCACTCAAAACCCCGAACTTGTTAAACGCTTAAACCCCGAAATCGGCAGTCAAAGGCTTATTAACCTTATGACCGCTTGGGCTCGCGAAATAAAAGAACTTATGGGCGGTATGGGTATAAATTCCATAGAAGCGTTAAAAGGCAACCGCCTTATGCTCCGCGGGGTAGGATTAAACGAAAAGGAACTTTCCATTTTAGGAATCGGACACGCGGGCGAATAACGAAAGGAATAATTTTAAATTATATCCGGCAAAAAATATTAAAATAGACAAATTTTACGGGGTTATGTTATAATGATAAAAATAAATACGGAAAATTTAAATTACGAAGAACTTAACGATTTAGTTCGCAAAAGCACCGACGACGTGGAAATCTCGGGTACGCTTGGCGAAAGATTTATAGGCGCGGGGCTGTCGGATAAAAATTTAAAAATAACGGGAACGCCGGGTAACGCTCTCGGCGCGTATCTTAACGGCGCGGCTATCGAAGTATTCGGCAACGCGCAGGACGCCGTCGGCGACACGATGAACGACGGCGAAATAATAATTCACGGAAATATCGGCGATTGCGCGGGATACGCTATGCGCGGCGGTAAAATCTTCGTAAACGGCAACGCGGGTTACCGCGCGGGTATTCATATGAAAGCCTATAAAGAAAAAATCCCCGCGCTGGTTATAGGCGGCACGGCGGGGAGTTTTTTAGGCGAATATCAGGCGGGAGGCGTTATAATAGTTTTAGGACTTTACGGCGGCGGCAATATCGTCGGCAATTTTCCCTGTACGGGGATGCACGGCGGTAAAATGTTTTTGCGCGGCGAGTGTAAGGGAATAAATTTTCCTAAAAACGTTCACGTAAAACCCGTAACGAAAGAAGATTTAGCCGAGATAACACCGTATATCAAAGAGTTTTGCGCGCACTTTAACGCGGACGAAAAAGAGATAATAAACTCGGAATTTACGGTAATAACCCCGGACAGCAATAATCCTTATAAACAAATGTACGTTGCAAACTAAATAAAGGCGGTATAAAATGTACTCTAATAACGAAGTTTTGGAATTTGTAAAAGAAGAAGACGTTAAGTTTATTAAACTTGCGTTTGTTGACGTATTCGGCAAGCAAAAAAACGTGTCGATTACCGATAACGAATTAGATCGGGCGTTTAAAACTGGCGTGGCGATAGACGCGTCCGCGATAAAAGGCTTCGGCGACGAGGCAAGATCAGACCTGTTTTTGCACCCCGATCCTTCTACTCTTTCCATACTTCCGTGGCGACCGGAACACGGCAGAGTTGTCCGTATGTTTTGCGATATTACTTATCCTAACGGTTTACCGTTCGAGTGTGATAGCCGTTTAATTCTTAAAAACGCCGTAAAAACCGCCGAAGAACAAGGCTTATCCTTTGCGTTCGGTTCGGAAATGGAGTTTTATTTATTCAAGTTGGACGAAAACGGCAATAGAACTAACGAAACTTACGACAACGCAGGATACATGGACGTTGCGCCCGAAGACAAGGGCGAAAATATCCGCCGTGAAATCTGTCTTACGTTAGAACAAATGGGTATTTACCCCGAAAGTTCGCACCACGAAGAAGGCGCAGGGCAAAACGAGATAGATTTCAGATATTCTGACGCGCTTACCGCCGCCGACGACGCGATAACTTTCCGTCAGGTAGTATCGGCTGTCGCAAACAGAAACGGGCTTTACGCTGATTTTTCGCCGAAACCCATTGAAAATGCGGCGGGAAACGGCTTCCATATCAATTTTTCGGTAAAGTCAAAAAGCGGCGAAGTTTTACCTAACGCTATCGCGGGGATAATGAGCAAAATCAAAGATTGCACGGTGTTTTTCAACAACTCGGAAGACTCTTATAAGCGTTTGGGCGTAAACAAAGCGCCTATCTTTATCGCGTGGTCAGAAGAAAACCGTTCGGAACTTATAAGAATCCCCGCCGCGGAAGGAGATTATAAACGCGCCGAACTCCGTTCTCCCGATCCGCTTAGCAATCCGTATATCGCTTTTGCTTTAATCATTTATTCGGCGATAGACGGAATTTCGACAAAATCTAAACTGCCGGAACCCGCGGATTTCAATATGTATAAGGCGGACGAAGAAACGCTTAAAAAATTCGATAAACTGCCCGCAACGCTTAGCGACGCAAAGAAAAAAGCAAGTCAAAGCGACTTTATAAAAACACACCTGCCGAAAGCAATGATTTCGGCTTACACCGATTAAGATAAAACAAGGAAATTTATGTCACTTAAAGAGCACGTTTACAGCGTTCTTATTGTTTCGGCGTCGGAAAGTTTTAACCAAAACGTATTAAAGTTCCTGCCCGAAGCGACCTATTCTCCCCTTTCCTACGCTAAAAGCATAAACGAAGCGCAAAGAAAGGTGGTTGAGCGCTTTTACGACCTTATCATAATAAACAGTCCGCTCCCCGACGACTTCGGCGCAAAATTTGCTATCGACACGTCGAACAACAGTCCGTCGGTAGTGCTTCTTTTCGTCCGTAGCGATAATTACGAAGACGTTTACGATAAGGTGTATGACTTCGGCGTGTTCACGGTGAAAAAGCCCCTGCCCGAACAAAGCGTCACACAAGCACTTGACTTTGTAAAGGCAACACGCGAAAGACTGCGTAAAATGGAAAAGAAAAAAGTTTCGCTTGAAGAAAAGATGATGGAAATAAAAATCGTCAACCGCGCGAAGTGGACGCTTATAAATTCTTTGAATATGAATGAAGACGACGCCCACCGTTATATAGAAAAGCAAGCGATGGACAGGTGCGTTAGTAAGCGCGAAATCGCCGAAGAAATTTTAAGAACATATAAATAATTATTTATTATAAAAGAAACGAGGATGGGCAAATGCCTATCCTCGTTTCTTTGGTGCGAGAAAAGAAATATAAATTGAATAGTACTTTTTTATATTTTTTATTATTTTTTTAATTTTTTAAATCGTATTTTTTATTGTAAACAATATATCCCATCTTTTCAAGTTCTTCAAAAGATTTTCTTGTTTTCGTATAACTTGCCTTCATATTTCTTTCGACGTAAGAATCGTTTACACCGCCATATTTTAAACAAAGTAACAGCGATTCCCATAAAAAGGCGTCTTCTTTACAAGTATGAACAAACTCGATTTTATCGGGATTTGTTTTATTTATCATTAGGTTAATAGCCGAAGCGTCGGCATGCCCCGACACGTGCAGATCAACAGACTTTATGCCTAATGCTTTTACCCCATCCAAAAATTCCTGCATTTCGGATTTATATCCTTGCCACATTGAATAAACTAAAACGCTGCTGTTTAGTTCCGTGCTTTCATTAAGCTTTTTTAGGTACTCGAGCATACCTGCGTTTATCTGCATTGTAAATTTTTTCATCTTTACTATTTGACTACGTCCCAAAAGTTTTTTCCCATAAGCCATTTTTGTTTTTTCATGCGTAGCATTATCTTCCGAATAAGACAAATAAGTATAGCAATCATCAAATGTTTTTGGGTTTGGAATATTTTTTAGTTCAGCACAAATATCAGCCGAAGACAGCCCCATTATAAATGGCTTGCCCGTTCTTTTGCTTGCCCGATAAAAACTTACCGTTCTGTCAATATTCAGGGTGCTTTGTAGTATAAAAACTTTATCGCTTTCAGAAAAAACCTTAACTGCACTTTCTTCCAAATCTTTTTCCGTTTGGTTGTATAGAGTTGGTTTCGTTGCTTCGGCGATGAGTAAATTGACCTTTTTTGGAAGTTTATCAAGTAAGGTTTGAAAATTTTTCCTGCCATTAGAACGAAAATCACCCGTATATAGAATTTTTTCTCCGCTTTCTTCGAGTCCTATCATATAACTATCGTACGCGGAGTGATCGCATAAATACGACTTACAATTTATTCTTCCAACACTAAAAACTTTTTGATCAGAAAGTATTTCTATTCTTTGCTTATTTTCTTCACAAATAGCCTTACAATAATCTAAAATTTTTAATGCGCCGTTACTGATATAAATTTTTTTTGCTTTTAGCGGGGTTTTAAGCAATGCACTATGGTCGTGATGATAATGAGTTATTATAATCGCATCGTATTCAGTAAATAAGACCTGTTTTTCTATTTCTTTGCTTTTATCTGTAGGCTCTAATGCAATGCCGCACTCTAAAAGTATTTTATTATTTCCGTCCGTAACTTCTATTAAATTTTCGCCGATTTTATCTTTGCCACGGAGTATATTTACGCTTAGATTAAACATTATCCTTCAAAATCCTTGTTAAAATATTTTTTTATATATGCTAATTTATAGTAATGTACGCCGTAGCTTATCCAATGCCCAAAACTTCTTTTCTTAATTTCATCAAGATACGAACACAAAACAAGGTCTTTTAACGTTCGCGGTTTATTTGCCTTTATTTTTTCACACAAATAAAAGTGTGGATTAAGTTGTGTTTTTTCCATAAACTCAAAAACTTCTTCATCTTCAAAATTTTTATAGTCTATTTTGTTTTTTCTCTCTTTTTCTGTCTTCTTAATAAAATCAATTACTTTAAGCCTTAATAATGAAAACACGAAATAGTTTTCACTTTTCCAAGTCTGCACCTCTGACTTTTTTACAGTAGTTTCCCCGTTGATATTTACCGTGTCCATTTTATTATCGTTTTCGTTTCTGAAAAGCACGAACGATACTGCGTGTTTTTCCCACTTGTCTTTTTCACCGTCATAAAAGGCAAGTCTAAACAGTTGCTTTTCGCTGAAATTTTTACGCAAAAAATATATTACTTTCTCATAACTTTTACTTTCTATATCCAAGTCCAATGCTCCTTTACTGTCCAAATAGACTTCGTGTGAAAGAGAATATTTCATAGGATTATAGTCCAAAACGCCCAAAAGATAACAGCAATATAAAGATGTATAAAAAAGCCCCCTTGTTCCAAAATATATGCCGTTCCCTCGCATATACTTTGCCAACTCATAAAGGAATAAAAACAATTGCGCGTCTCCTTTCTCTTTTATCATATTAAGTTCGTTTTCCGCTCTTTTTTGCTCTTTTTCGTTAGCATTAACGCTGTTTAATTTTTCCCTGATAATGCTCTCTAATTTTTCATAACTGTTTTCAAAAACTTCTTTTATCATAAAAACAAATCTCCTTTTCTTTTAATACATTTATCGCAAATATAATGCTCGTCTTTTTCCGTTCGATATTTTAATAAATTAAAAATCTCAACGATTTTTTCTATCTCCGATTCGGTAATACACTCATCAGCATAAACAACGTGTTCTTTTCTTTTTACGTCAAACATAATTCTGCCACGTGGGAAAGTGGCAAAATCGGCGTTTGGAAACCTATTTGCGCATAAAAAATCCCACTCCGTAAAATGCCCGAAATCACTGTCAATAAAGCCCGTAATCATCACTATGTTTTTCTTTCTTTCATTTTCTATTTCCTTTTCCTGTATTTTACTATAAACATTTCCTTTTATTACCCAAAAAATTCCAACTTTAATTTTCATTTCTTCTCCCTTCGCTATATGATTATTCCATATTGCAAATGTTTATATGTAAGCCTGTTGTTTACAGGCTTACGATTTTAGTTTAATTTTTCAACGATATATTCGTCATTACCTAATTTTAAACAAAATACGGCAATGTCTTCTTTTTCAATAATTTCTCTAAGTCTATCACACGCAAAATGACGATAATTTTTATCCGTCCATTGTTTCCATTGTTCACTATTTTCCATGAACATAATTGCTTTTTTATAATTTTTATAAGGTTCATATTTTTTCAAAAAATTTATTCTGTCATTATCTAAAACGTATGTATAAGTAATTATTTCTGCAACCATACGCAATAATGACTCGTCGTTCCAATATGGCTTAAATTCCATACAATATAAATTATTTTGGTATTCCATCAATAAATCAATCTCGCCAACGTGGTCATTACTTTTGTTAGAAACGGGAACTTCAAAATCTATAAACTTTGCATTTTTCACAGGTTTAGCATAGTATTCTTTATTTTTTAACGCACATTCATCACATCTCGCAACCATTTGTTCTTTGTTAAAACAAACCAAACAACGGCATAATCTTTTTTCTGTTCTTGTGTCTGTATTAAAGAAACAATTGTTGTGATTATAGACATAAGATTCACGACTGTTTTTTTCCACGTCTTTAACGATAACAGCAAAATAGTCGTCTTTCAATAATTCTGTTTTTACAATGTCGTTATATTTTGATTTAGAAATAACGTCGTTTCTTTTGTAGAAATATTCCATTTTTTATTATTTATCATTTTTTATAAAATAACTTGCGTTTTTAATGCCGGTCGTCCTTTCTCCAACCCAAGTAAGCCTACTTAATTTGTATCCCCAAATATTCTGAAACAAATAACCGAAACACGCGCCAAGTCCTTGTTTTTCACTAACTGTCATTTCTCTATCAAAGATTTTCTTATAATATTTTACAAAAACGTAGATAGGCGGAATGGATAATGTGTCGTTACAAAAACGAATATGTTCAAATAATTTTACATCTTTTTGTAAACTATTTAAAAAAAATGTAAAGTATTCGCTTTCATCTACAAATTTCTTTTTACCCTTATAAACGGATAAAAAATCATCAATGTTAAACATATCGACTCTCAATTTTTGTAATTTTCGTTATCACTATTTTTATTTATAACATATTTTACAATAAAAGTCAAGCAAAATGAAATACCAATGTTGCAAAATGTTTTATATTGTTTAAAAATGTGGAAAATTATATAGTAATTTTAGTCGAATACTACTTCTAAAATGAAAAAGAGAACGATTTTGCCCGCACAGGGGTTCAACTCGTTCTCTCTTGGTGCCGAAGGCGGGGGCACTCGTACGCGCTTTCGCGCTCCCGAGTCCTCGCCCGTCATAGATAGTCCGTCATTTGACGGATGAACCCTGCGGCTTCTGCGCATACTGTCATCAAAACCAAAGGAAAGGGGACAGGTGTTTACCTATCCCCTTTCCTTTGGTGCCGAAGGCGGGACTTGAACCCGCACGGTATCGCTACCACTGGATTTTGAGTCCAGCGCGTCTGCCAATTTCACCACTTCGGCATGCTTTTTAAGTTTTTACGGAAAATCCGTGTATTTTTACACGGTTTTGTGCTACAATTATTATAAACTTATTTCTTTTATTTCCGCTTGCTATATAATATCATACTTTTTTTATTTGTGCAAGCATATTCGAGGGGTTTATGGAAAAATTAGTGCTAATCGACGGCAACAGTTTAATCAATCGCGCCTTTTACGCGATGCCGCTTTTGACCACTAAAGACGGAAAATTTACCAACGGCGTTTACGGGTTTTTGACTATGTTTTTTAAAACTTTGTCGGAAATCAAGCCCGATTATACCGCCGTCGCGTTCGACTTAAAAACGCCGACCTTCCGCCATAAATTATACGACGAATACAAGGGCACGAGAAAACCTATGCCCGACGAATTACGCCCGCAGATACCCCTTTTAAAAGAAGTCCTTACCCTTATGGGCGTAAAGATCGTGGAAAAGGAAGGCTTCGAGGCGGACGATATTATCGGCACGCTCGCGAAAAACAACACGGTTTATACCGTTATAATAACCGGAGACAGGGATTCCTTTCAACTCGTCGATAACACTACCGAAGTACATTTTACCCGCCGCGGTATAACCGACGTGGACGTGCTGACAAGCGACAATTTCAAAGAAAAAACAGGGCTTTCCCCCGAACAGATCATTGACCTGAAATCTTTAATGGGCGACGCTTCCGACAATATTCCCGGCGTTCCGGGAATCGGCGAAAAAACGGCGAAAACGCTTATTTCCGACTACGGCACGCTTGACGGAGTATATAAAAACATCGACGATATCGGCGGCAAATTGCAGGAAAAACTTATCGCGGGCAAAGACCTCGCCTATCTCTCCTACACGCTTGCGACCATAAAAACCGACTGCGATATTCCCGTAAGCCTTACAGATATGAAAGTGCCGAAAGTCTTTTCGTCCGACGTGAAAGCAAAATTCGTCGCGCTGGAATTTAAGTCGCTTTACGGTAAAGGAGAACTCTTTGAAAGCGAGCAAAAAGCCGCTACGAACGACCCCGCCGCACTCACCGCGACAGTAATAAACGCGGAAGATCTCGGTGCGCCGCCCTTTATCGGTTCGGCAGAAAAAATCGCGGTCGCGATAACCGAAAACTCTGTAAATCTATCCGACGGCAAGACGGAATTCGTATATAAAATAAGCGAAAATCTGTTAGGCGACGGGTTTTCGCGCGCGGCTATAATAACCGCGCTTAAAAGCGTTTTTTGCGGCGACACACCGCTTATCGCGTTTGACAAAAAAGAACTGCGGCATTTACTTTTCGACTATTGCATAGAACTTACCGCACCGTGCGACGACGTTTCGATAATGAAATATCTTACCGACTTTTCGGGCAAAGCGGAAACACTTAACGACGTTATAGATGACTACGGCTTTAACGGCGACCTGCACGCGACTTCGCTGTTTGCCGCTTTTAACGCTCTTAACGCAAAACTTGTCGAAGAAAAAGTGGTCGATCTGTACCGCGACGTAGAACTGCCGCTTTCAGACGTGTTATTCGATATGGAAACGGCGGGATTTAAGGTCGATTACGCCGCGCTTGAACGGATCGGCGACAAGTATCGCGCCATGTTGGAAGATTACGAGCGCAAAATAAGAGATTACGCAGGCGACGAAACGCTTAATATAAATTCTCCGCGGCAACTTGGCGAAGTGCTTTTCGATAAATTGAAGATCGGCAAAGGCAAAAAGACCAAGACCGGCTATTCCACAGGTGCGGAAGTGCTTGAAGGGTTAGAGAATGCACACCCCATCGTGCCGCTTATTTTGCAATACCGCAAGATACAGAAATTAAATTCCACTTACGTTGAAGGGTTTAAGCCGCTTATCGACCGCAAGACGGGACTGATACACACTTCGTTTAACCAGACGACCACTTCGACCGGCAGGCTTTCTTCTAAAGAACCCAATTTGCAGAATATCCCCGTGCGCGAAGAAGAAGGGCGGGAACTTCGCAAATTTTTCGTACCGAAAGACGACGACCGTATTTTGATAAGCGCAGACTACTCGCAGATAGAACTCAGGCTGCTCGCCGCGTTTTCCGGCTGTAAAAGCCTGATCGACGCCTTTAACGCCGAAAAAGATATACACGCCGCCACCGCAGCGAAAGTTTTCGGGGTGAGTCTTGAAAAAGTTACGCGCGAAATGAGATCGAGCGCAAAGGCGGTAAACTTCGGAATAATTTACGGAATAAGCGAATTCGGGCTTGCTAAAAACCTGAAGGTTGCGCCGTATAAAGCGAAGGGGTATATCGACGCATATTTTAAAGAATACCCCGAAGTAAAAGAATATATGAACAAAAACGTGGAATTCGCGAAAAAAACGGGCTACGCCGTAACGATGCTCGGCAGAAGACGATATATCCGCGAAATAAACTCCCCTAACTTTAATCTCCGCAGTTTCGGGGAGCGCGCCGCGATGAATATGCCCCTTCAAGGCTCTTCGGCGGACATAATAAAACTCGCTATGCTCGGCGTGTCGAAAAGGCTTAAAAAAGAAGGTTTAAAATCGCAACTGATATTGCAGATACACGACGAACTGATCATAGACGCATATATTTCCGAAAAGGAAAAAGTGCAAAAAGTACTCGTTGAAGAAATGGAAAACGCGGTGAAACTTTCCGTACCGCTTACGGTGTCGGTCGGGAGCGGAAAAACGTGGTTCGACGCAAAATAAGGTGAACGGATGATAATAGGTTTAACGGGCGGGATAGGCTGCGGCAAATCGACCGCGCTCGAAGTCCTTAAAAAACACGGCTACCCCGTAATAAGTTGCGACGACATAACGCGCGGACTTTATAAAAAACGCAAAATTCTTAAAAAGTTGCGCATAGAATTTCCGTCGGCAATAGCGGGCAGAGTCTTTTATAAAGCCGATAAAAAAGAGATCTCTCGCATCATTTTTTCGGACGAAAAAAAATACACGTTTTTGACCGACTTTCTAACGAAAGAAACCTTTAAGGTAGCGATCTCGCGCGCTAAAAAGATAAAAGGCACGGTGATAGTAGAAGTGCCGCTGCTGTTTGAAAACAATTTAGCGGCAAACTTCGATAAAATAATCGTAATAACGCGGGATAAAACCGCAAGAATAGCCGCGGTCAAAAACCGTTCAAAACTATCGGAAGAAGAAATCACGTCGCGTATGAACGCACAATTCGATTACGATAATAACGACCTTTCCGCTTTTACCGTAATAAAAAACGACGGGAGAATCGAAGATCTCGCCGTCGCCCTGCTTAAAGCGATTAAAGAATAATATTTTCGTTTTATTTCCGCCGTCGCGAAATTCAGCGGCGGTTTTTTTATTTTTTCAAAACCCTTTTATACCCAAAAGATAATCTAAGGTTACAAGCCTGCGGACGGCGCAAATACGCGCCGCCCGCTATTTAATTTAATTTTTTATTTTATTTTGTTAGTTCGTAATATTTATGCGTTTCGTCTTCGCGTGTGAAAATAAACCCAAGTTTATTTATCAATCTTTCAGATCGAACGTTCTCCTTAAAATGCCTGCACGTTATCACCTTTATACCGCGATGAAATGCGTGATTTATCGCCGCTTTCACGCTTTCAAAAGCATAGCCCTTGCCCTGATACTCTTTAAAAAATCTGAATCCTATCTCGGCGTTTTTGCGATAGCCGAAATCATAGAACACTATTTCACCTATCATTTCGCCACTTAACCTTACCGCCAAAGAGTATTCCTGCTTTTTGTCTTTAAGGCTTTGCATAAACCCGAAAAAGTAGTCGCCGTCGGGATTATTATCCCCTAAATCTTCACGGTAATCGTAGCCGTAAAACCTGTTCAACTCGTCGTCGGAATATAGCGCGGCGTAAACTTCTTTATCGTCCGCGGTTATATCGGTTATCGTAAGCCGCTCGGTTTTAACTTCTTTAAAGGGCGCGACGAGCGAATACGAGAGCGGCGCTTTTATATGATATTTCGGCGCGATCAAAGACGGATGATACTGCGTTTTGGAAACGCGAAGCCCCAAGTCCCCGCAGTCTTCTTCGCGGTTGATATATTTTACTCTTTCGTCGGCAAACTCACGCGCGAACGCCTGCGCGGTGGCAGGATACACGCCTTCGTATTCTTTAAGCCCTTTTTCCACGTGAACGTAAAGGACGTCGCCTATCTTTTCGCCGACGGAAAGTGACACTATTTTATCGCCGACGGTAATAAATATTCCGAACTGCTCTAAATACGCCATATTTTCGAGTAATGCGTAAACGCGCGGTTCTTCTTCGGCGGCAAGCCCGTTAAACTCGTTTTCCTTTTCGTACTCGCGCAAAAACTCTTTTATTCGCGGCAGGTCGTTTGCCGTAATTCGGTTGACCTTATGATCGGGGTATAGCTTTTTGAATTTATTTACGTGATTTCTCTGCCCCGAAAGTTTTTTGCCCGCGTAGGTCTTAAACTGTTCCACGGGATAGATATAGTCGCACCAATCGCGCGAATACTCGTATTTTGCACCAGCATACCTTTTTGACAACTCTCCCGCCTGTTCTTCGGTAAGCCCGCCGAAGCAGAGCGGAGTCCCCGCCTCCTTCGAGTATTCTTCGATAGCGTTAAGTGCGGCGCTTATATCTTCGCCCAAAGGATAATAAAACGCCGAACGCCTGCTGAACGTTTCGCGCATAATAAGAGTATCGCTAACTACGGCGTACTCTATTTTAAACTCGTCGTCCCACATATAGCGCGTGCCGAGCGTGAAATCGTTAAAAACTCCGCCGTAACGTTTTATAAACGGGCGGAGTATATCCATATTGCGTTCGAGTTTTTTTAAGGTTATCATAAGTAAAGTTTCGTCCGTCCGACCTTAATAAAGATCGGACGGACAAGTATTGTTTTAAGTTATTTTTGCGGTTCTTCTTTATCGACGACGGCTTTAAGGCTCGCCAAAAGCCCCGTGATATTCTGTATCTCGCTCGGCACGATGATCTTGGTAGATTTGCCGTCAGCCATGATCTTCAACGCGTCGTAACCTTTTAAGGTAAGATACGCGGCGTTGGGGTTGGCGTCGTTTATCATCTTTATTGCCGTCGCAG
Organism: Clostridia bacterium; assembly: GCA_017612915.1. Taxonomy (GTDB): domain Bacteria; phylum Bacillota; class Clostridia; order Christensenellales; family Borkfalkiaceae; genus UBA1259. The sequence continues at coordinate 12,166 of JAGAEX010000077.1, forward strand.
TACCTTCCGCTTCGGCAATGACCGCCGCCTTTTTCGCTTCGGCGCGAAGTATCATCGCTTCCTTTTCGCCTTCCGCAACCAAGATATTACTGCGTTTTTCGCCTTCCGCCTTTAAAATCGACTCACGGCGTTCGCGCTCCGCTCTCATCTGCTTTTCCATCGCTTGCTGGATATCTTTGGGCGGCAAAATGTTTTTAAGTTCCACACGGTTTATCTTGATGCCCCAGGGATCTGTCGCTTCGTCTAATATTATACGCATTTTGCTGTTTACCGTATCTCTCGAAGTGAGCGTACCGTCGAGTTCAAGTTCGCCGACAAGGTTTCTTAAAGTGGTCGCGGTAAGATTTTCTATCGCCTTAATGGGGTTTTCAACGCCGTAGGTAAACAGTTTCGCGTCGGTTACCTGGTAGTAAACGACCGTATCTATCTGCATCGTAACGTTATCTTTCGTGATAACGGGCTGCGGCGCAAAGTCCGCAACGCGCTCTTTTAACGATATCGGCCCGCCGACGCTTCTGTCGATAAACGGAACGATAAAATGTATGCCCGTATTCAAAAGCCTGTTGAACTTTCCGAGTCTTTCCACGACGAGCGCCGTCGATTGACGGACGATCTTTATCGACGCGATTATTATTATAAAAAATATTATCGCAAGCACTATCAAAACCACAAAAATCGGTTCCATAATTATTTCTCCTTTACAATGTATTTATTGCCCTGAATTTTCTCAACCACTACGATCTTCCCCGCGGGGATATCGGCGTGATCGTCTTCCGCCACAGCCGTCCACACGACGCCGTTTACCCTTATCGAACCCGCTTCGTTGAATTTTATGCCCGTAAGCAGTTCGAACTCTTTACCTATTACGGTTTCGGCGTTAGTCCTTTCGGTGGTCTTGTTGAGTTTCTTCATAACGTATCTTCTGAAACACAGCATAAGTCCTACCGAAACGATTATAAAAGCGGGAAGGTGATAATACCAGTCAAGCCCGATCGCCGCAAGGATAATGGCGACTATCCCGCCGCCTACGAACCATGCGGAAACCATTTCGCTCGTTATAAACTCCAATACGAGCGCGGCGGCTGTAATAGCCAGCCAAATATAGACCCACATATTTTTTCTCCTTTGCCTTAAAACTTTTTGTTTTTAAGGGTTTCTATCATTTCGGCAAGTCTGTCAAGATCGTCGCGCGTGTAATAATCTATATATATCCTGCCCTTGTTGTCGTTGCCTATGGCGTTGACCTTCGTACCGAACACCCTTTGCATTTCCCCTATAAGTTCTTTGAGTTCCGCTGAAAGGGGGATCTTCGCTTTTTTCTTCTTTTCTTCGGGGGGCAGAAAATAATCTTTGACAAGTTTTTCGGTAGCCCTTACCGACAGCCCGCCTTTTATTACCGCTTGCGCCATCTTCTTCTGGTCTTCCGCGGGAACGGATACCAAAGTCTTTGCGTGTCCTGCCGAAAGTTCGCCGCTTTTTACCATTTTCAGAACGTCGGCCTGCAAGTTCAAAAGTCTTAACGTGTTAGCTATCGCCGAACGGGATTTACCTATCCTGTCCGCCAAGTCTTCCTGCGAAAGTTTATAGTCTTCCATCAGCGAACGCATAGCCGTCGCCGCTTCGATGGGGTTTAAATCTTCACGCTGTAAGTTCTCGATCAAAGATATCTCTTTTATCTGTCTTTCGTCGTAGTTCTTGACGATAACGGGTATGGTATCGAGCCCTGCGATCTTTGACGCGCGGAATCTTCTTTCGCCCGCGATGATCATATACCTGTCGCCGCTTCTGTTGACGATGATAGGCATTATTACGCCGTGTTTTTTAATTGACGCGGCGAGTTCGTTAAGCGCTTCTTCGTCGAACTCTTTACGCGGCTGATCGGGGTTAGCGAAAATATCTTTTATCGCTATTTCGGATACCTTGCCGCCGCCTTCTTTGTCTTCAAATAAAAGACTCCTTCCGTAATCTTCTTCAGTTTCGGAAAAGAGCGCTGAAAGCCCCTTTCCCAAGCCTCTGTTCGGTTTCATTTTTCATCTCTCCGTAAAATTTATGCCTTTCGGCGTTTTTTATTTTGCGTTTTTCGCCTTTTTGGGCTGTCGCTCCAAAAATTCTTCGGTAAACGCGAGATAGGCTTTTGCCCCCGTACATTTCGTATCGTGCAGCATTATCGGAACGCCGTGGCTGGGCGCTTCGGCAAGCCGTATGTTTCTCGGTATCACCGTATCGAACAGGTTTTTGCCGAAAAACTTTTTTATCTCCGTTGAGATCTGACGGGAAATTATCGCGCGGTTGTCGTTCATCGTAAGCACTACGCCTTCGATTTTAAGCGAAGGATTAAGGTGCTTTATAACGAGCCGTATAGTGTTCATAAGTTGGCTTAAACCTTCCAGCGCGTAATACTCGCTTTGTATCGGTATCAGAGCCGAATCGGCGGCGGACAGCGCGTTTATCGTCAAAAGCCCAAGCGACGGCGGACAATCTATCGTTATATAATCGTAACAGTCCTTTGCCTTGTCTAAAACTTTTTTCAAGACGTGCTCTCTGTCCTTAACGTACACGAGTTCCACTTCCGCACCCGCAAGATCGATGCTCGACGGCAAAAGATCAAGCCCGTCAACACAAGTCTTATACACCGCGTCGGCAAGCGGAACGTCGTCTATCATCACGTTATATACCGAGTTTTTGACGTCGCTCTTCGCAAACCCCAATCCGCTCGTCGCGTTGCCCTGCGGGTCGAGATCTACAATAAGGCATTTATAACCTTTTTGCGCTAAATACGCCGACATGTTGACGCAGGTAGTAGTCTTTCCCACGCCGCCTTTCTGATTTGAAAAAGCAATAATTTTTCCCATTTTTATTCTCTCTTTTGCTTATTGTCTTACTCGCAAATTATCGCGTTTTATTTATCTTTCTTTTCGTCGCCTTTATCGGTTTCCGGATCTCCGCTGCCATCGGCGGCGTTATCCTTTTCGGGCTTTTCGGATTTTGGCTTTCTGCCCGAAGCGCGCTTCTTGACCGTCTTTTCTTCTTCCGACCCGTCTTTTCTGTCGCCGTCTTCCGTTTTGACCGTTTTGCTCTCGTAATGCTTTACAGCGTCAGGACCTGCCTTTCTCGCGAAAGGATTTTCCGAAAGTGTATGCTCGTTTGCGTCCATAAAGTCCATAATTTCTTCCGCGGACTTGCCTTCCATTATCATATCGACTTCTTCTGAGAAGATAGTTTCGCGCTCTACAAGGACTCTCGCCATCGTATCAAGGAGCGACTTGTTTTCTTTTAAGAGTTTACGCGCCTTTTCAAGTGCGTCCATTATTATACGCTGCACTTCTTCGTCTATTATCGCCGCCGTTTCTTCGCTGTAAGTTACGTGCGACGCCATATCCCGCCCGATAAATATTTCTTTATCCGACGCGTATGAAATAGGTCCTACTTTATCGCTCATACCCCATTCGGTAACCATATATCTCGCGCGCTTACTTACCGCCTGAATATCTCCCGACGCGCCCGCGGAAATATCTTTTATGATAAGTTCTTCGGCGACTCTGCCGCCCAAAGTCATAACTATATCGTCTAACAGTTTGGCTTTGGTAAGGTGGTTGTCGTCTGAATCCGGGCGAGTCATCGTATAACCTGCCGCCTGACCGCGCGGAATTATCGAAACTTCGTGTACGGGATCGCAATGCGGCAAAAGCCTTGCAAGTACCGCGTGCCCCGATTCGTGATAAGCGGTTATGCGCTTATCCGTTTCGGTAACGAGACGCGATTTCTTCTGCGGACCTAAAAGCACTTTGTTTATGCCTTCGTACAAGTCTTTGTTGGTTATATATTTTCTGTTTGCACGCGCCGCGAGTATCGCCGCTTCGTTCAACAGGTTTTCAAGATCTGCGCCCGAAAATCCGCTCGTCATACGCGCCACTGTCTTAAAGTTGACGTCAGGCGACAACGGTTTGTTGCGCGCGTGGACTTTCAATATCGCTTCTCTGCCGCGCACGTCGGGCACGTTGACGTATATCTGACGGTCGAACCTGCCCGGTCTTAACAGCGCGGGATCCAATATATCCGCACGGTTAGTCGCCGCCATAACGATTATGCCGTCGTTGGTCTCGAACCCGTCCATCTGAACGAGCAATTGGTTAAGCGTTTGCTCGCGCTCGTCGTGTCCGCCGCCCATACCGGTGCCGCGCTGACGACCGACAGCGTCGATCTCGTCGATAAACATGATACAGGACATATTCTTTTTTGCCACGTCGAACAGGTCGCGTACTCTCGACGCGCCGACGCCGACGAACATTTCCACGAAGTCAGAACCACTAATCGAAAAGAACGGAACGCCCGCTTCGCCCGCAACGGCTTTCGCGAACAACGTTTTACCCGTACCGGGAGGCCCGACTAAAAGCACGCCTTTCGGAATACGCGCGCCGAGCGTGGAAAACTTGGCTGGATTTTTAAGGAAATCAACCACTTCTGCAAGTTCGGCTTTTTCTTCTTCCGCGCCTGCGACGTCTGAAAACCGCACTTTTATATTATGGTTTATACGCGCGTTGGTTTTTGCGAAGTTCATTGCGCCCTTCGTTCCGCCCTGCGTCTGCATTATTAGAATAAAGAACACTACCGCTATCAGCAGCGTACCGCCGAGCGGCAACAACGATGTCCAGATAGAGCCTGCGTTTGGATCTGTATAGGAATAATCTATTCCGGCAGCGTCCGCAAGCGCTTCGTACTCGGACATATTGTTTCTTCCGTATGTGGACGAAAAGGTAATAGGTATGCCGACGCCGTTACCGTCTTTTAACGCAACGACGCTAAATGAAAGATTATATCCGTCAAACACCAACTTGCTTATTGAAATCGAGTCGTAATTCAACTTCTTGGTATCGTTCGCAACCTTTTCGGCAATCGCATTATCGTCGGATAAAGCGACTAACTTTTCTTTGGATAGATAATTCTCTCCCGAATTATCCCTCATCGCAACAACAAACTCCTTAAAATCGGAAACCTCGACGGAAGTTGCGGCACTTAAACAATTCCTGACGGACAGGAAAGCAATTACCAGAACTATCGCCCCGAGTATGATCCAAAACAGCCTTGATTTTTTACCAGCCAAAACAAAATTCTCCTTATAATCACGTTATCAATGTTTACTATAAACCGATAACCTTTAAAAAACCTTGAAAACAATCGAATTTAATAATTAAATACAGTTAATTTCAATATGCCGCATTGCCATTTATATCGCAATATTTATCGCAAAACCTTTACCACACCGCATCGTATCACGATCATAAAGCCAAGTGCATAGTCAGGTCGTCCGTTTTTTCTGCCGAAAAATGCAACGACATATTTAAACCCATTATCGGAACTGAAACGGATCGAGCAGACAAAAAATAATTGTCGATGATTGGCCCCCAAAAAAACCGCACTTCCAAAAGAGTAGTTTTATTTTACAACACTCATTTCAACAAGAACGTAAATTCAGGTTCGATATTATTATACACCTAAATTAATAAAAATACAATAACTTTTAAATAAATTATTTTTCAATAAATTAAAAAATTTATAAGCGCATATAAATCTAAAAAGCGCTAACAAGTTAAAATAGAATAAATGATAAAAGGCGCAATTAGCATTTATTATAAACACAATGAAGGTTTAAAATGATTTTTTTGTAAAAATAACATTAACGCTAAAATTGATTATAAAACCAATTGAAAAAAATATCATATACTATATCAATAAATACAGTCCATACCTAATATTGTAATAAATATAAAACCGCAAGTAATACAGTTTTGCTTGTATAAACCAGAAAGCCACCCTTCAATCAATAAACAATCAGCAGATAACGCCTAAACCCATAAATTACACCTTAAAAAATGATAATTTAATAATTAAAAAAAAATGATTATAAAAAATCAAGGAAAATTTAATGCGCTATATTATTATTTTTTATTATAAACCCAAAACCCACAACGCATATGGTTTCAATATTATAATCAAAATAATTCTACCTGTACTACAAATTGTTGCATTGAAAACGTTGAGTCAAAATTTAAATATTGATGATATTAAAATTTATATAAAAGCAAAAAAATATCATTTAACGCACAAACGCAAGGCTGCAAATCCTCACAATATAACACACTAATAAACCAAACCATATAACGCTTAATAAGTTGTTAATTCGTTATTTATAATTAGCTTTGCACTATTATAAACACCTAAATACTATATGATCTTGTTCAAAACAATTCACGCACCTATCACTTAAAAAACAATAAAAGCACAAGACAATCACGTTGGAGTAATAACAGTAAAAATAAACAACCGTATTTGTTCTTCATTAACGAATTATTCACAAATAACAGCCTGATCGGTAAAAACGTTTCACGTGAAACACATATTTTTGCCATTTTTAAAAGTGATAAAGAAATTATAATTATTTTTGACATACTATAAACTGTTTTGTTTCACTTTTTTGTTTGCGCTAATAACATTAATTCCAAAATTAGCGAACATTATATTATTAAAACAAAAGATCAAAACAAAAGTTACACGTGAAACAAAAAAATAAATAAAAATCGTCTAAAAAACAATGCGATTTCAATAAAATAATTATCAAAAAAATTTGTCATTTTAACGCGATGAGACAGAATGAGAATAAAAAAGTTGCAGATAAAAACACTCTATTCTGTATAAAAATGTCCGATAATTGTATATATGTAAAACAATTAAAACTAAAAACAAAAGGAAAATTATTAAGTTATGATGAAAACAGACAAAACCGATTTAACGTCATCTTATTACAAAAAATCCGGAAACAACAAGGATCCTATGCATAATCAGCATTCAGATATATAAACGCAAAAATATTTATTAAAACAAGCTTAGATTTGTTATAAAAAATTAAAAACGCAAGATAATAGTTTTTTATTTTACACTAATAGCGATTAGCAATATTCATCAAAATAATAAATAAAGATTGTAATTTAACGCTCATTTGACTGACGGTTCAGAAACAGTTAAATAATAATACAAAGCGTAAAAAATAATTTAAAGACAAAATTTATAGCGTTAAAATAAATATTAAAGCGCTATTGTTATAAAATAAGTATTTACGGATAACGCCTTTTAGAAAAAAACGATAATGTAAAAATAATTATAATAAATCAAGCGCATAAAAAATTTTCGAGTAAAAAAGGGGTTGGTAATTTGACGATTTTAGCGCCAAAATAATACTGATTGAATAAAATCCTTAAAATGGTCAATAATCACTACACATAGAGAGTTGTAAAATGAAGAATAATGAGATTTTATCATTTAACAGGGGAACGGAAACATTTTCCTTCAATGCATTTGACGAAAACACTGAAAAATCAATAAGTAACGCACTGATCGCGTGCAATAAAAAATCTAAAAAGCCCGTATTAATTTGTGTTGGAAGCGATTTAGTGCTTGGTGACAGTCTTGGACCACTTGTCGGAACAATGCTAACAAACAAAAACACAAACGCATATATATACGGCACTTTAGGTTCGCCAGTTACGGCAAAAGAAATAGCTTGCGCTAAAATTCACGTTAAGGCCATGCATCCGGATTCATTTATTATAGCAATAGACGCCGCGGTAGGCAATAAAGAAGATATTGGACTAATAAAAGTATCAGATAGGGGATTAAAACCGGGACTCGGAGTCGAAAAAGATCTGGGCGTAATAGGCGATTGCAGTATAATCGGAATTGTTGCTGAAAAATCAATAAAAAACTATAATTTATTTAACCTGACAAGATTAAATCTTATATATAAAATGGCAGAAAAAATTACAAGCGGAATAGATAAGTTTGTTTTAGATTATATTACTAAAAATCAAATTTCGGCATAAATAAATCAGTCGTTTTTTAACAGCAAGATAAAACGAAACGAATCGAACACAAGCGTAAAACCCGCCATATCTTTGCGCTCCAAAACCAAATATAATGATAGCGCAAGGAAATTATCTTTGCGCTTCCGTAGCAATAAAGAAATACTTAGCAAGACAATCAGAAAAAACAAAGGGATAAATTAACTATGTTTAACGCAAGAAAACCTTTTATGAGCGACAAGAAAGAAATTCAATACGGGCAGGCCAACAAAAAATACGCACTTAGTGCTGTTCCATTAGGGATTTTATGAAAACTAAAATTTAATGGTAATTGCACTTTCGAGCGGTCAACAAACAAGGATTTGGATCATTACCAAGTCCTTTTTATTATTTAGACATTTATTCAGATTGGGCACGACTTGATTGTTAGGGCGGATTATGCTATAGTTGTGATATGATCATTTATGCTACGAAACAAACGATAGAAATATACAAAATAGTATTGCCGCAAGATATGCATTCTCCAATCAGAGAGATGGAGCTTGCTACCGAGCAAAAAGAAAACGGAGACAGACTTTTGGAATGGGGCGCAAAACTATTCTACTTTGACCGCAGAAAATGTCTTCAAGTGGTGAACTTTGCCTCAAAGTTGACGCTGTTTCTCTTTGACGTCAAAGTCGATGACCTTGCAGGCGTCGGGAACGCCATTGCGCAGTATTTGTTGGATATTTATAGCAATAACGCCACGATGACCAAACTGTTGAAACGGTTTTTTGACGACTATCCCGTTGTGGCGTTTGATAGGCTGACGGACAGAAGAACGATCGCAACGCTCAATCATACGCAGTTGACGTTTGCCGACGACGGCTATCGCTTCTTTGATTTTATCGATAACAACGTTTTGCAAACAAGAAAGATCAATAAGAAGGTCAACTTCGACTGGATATTCACCGAAAAGATAGACGGCAAGACAGATTATTTTTATAGCGGAGAAAAGTTTGAGCAATTATTGAAGGAGCGTTACAAATAATTCGTCGGTTTTCTACATATAAAAATTATCGAAAAAATCGTATAATTTCGTCTTTTGCTCTTGTAATTGTTCTATATATATGATAAACTATGATAGGAAAAGTTCGTAGAAGGTGAAACGATGACTTTTGGTGAAAAAGTTAGATATGCGAGAATGAGACTGTCGCTCAGCCATGAGGCTTTTGCTCCGGATTGAAGAAGATCACCGACAACACCAACGCCCTCTTTAATGACGGCAAAAACCACGTCGAATTCTTCTCGGACAGGAACTATTTTAAGGTGACGATCCATAACGCTTTGTATGGCAAAAGACAAAAGGACGCCCATGTAAATTCAAGTGTAAATGCCGGTGTAAATGCAGGTGTAAAATTGTCTACAACACAAAAAGCAATTATAAAGTTAATGCGAGAGAACCCCCAAATCACAATAAGAGAAATGGCGAGCGCACTTGGCAAAAATGAAACAACGGTATCTAGGAATATAAGGCAGCTGAAAGAAAAAGGCATTGTTGAAAGAGTTGGATCGGATAAAACCGGTAGTTGGATTATAAGATAGATTTTTCTAACAATAAGGAAATCGTATATGTCGTTACTATTATGTAATATAACAGCAGATTGGTCGCAGTTCTGGCCTGGAATGATTGCTACATTCGTTGGATTTGTTTTGGGAATATTTTCAGATCGACTATTGATTAAGATTAGCGAAAGTAATGAGAGAAAGATAGCAAAAGAGAGCTTACTAGCTGAAATTAAAAAAATAAAAGAAGAAATTGATTCGACCAAATCTGATAATGAGGTACATTTTGAGATTCAACCTCTTAAAACACCAGTATGGGATAGTTTAATTAGCACAAATAAAATTGCCTTGTTTTCTAATAAAAAATATTCTAAGGAATTAGAACACTATTTTGATTTTTATGCTTTAGTAAATGAGTACAACAAATGGTATGAACTATTGTCGCAGAGTTATTTTTATTCAACTGATTATAAAAAGGACAATGAAAAGCTTAAGTCCATAAGACGCAGTTTAAAACAAACAATGGAAAACTTAAAAAACGCAGGGAATGGAGATACTAAACAGTGACCACACAATCAGGGGTTGATGTTGACGAAACATCCGTTGAAACAACACAAGAAGTTATTAAGCCAGCAAGCCGTGCAATATACAGTATCGTTACGACTTATCTTAGTGACGATAATACTCTCGCGCCTAAAGATAAGTCTTTGATAAATGATACCATTATTAAATTGCATGGGTTGCCTATATTGTCATCGTCGTCCGATGACTTAAGTTCTATTATGGGAAACATAGTAGAAGCTGACTGTGTAATCTTATTCTATACTCCACAGCGCTGTGTGGACACTATAAGTGTCAAATGTAATACGTGTTGCGTCGTTCCAATTTTTTGTGAGCAAAAAGCATGTCAGAACATTTTAGAATTTGAATTAAAATTCGCTATTGCCCAAGAGAAACATATAATTGTATTTATTGACAAAAACACCAAAGTCAATTCCGTTTTCCAAAACTTATTTTCTATATATCCAAATATAATAAAAGTTATTTATTATACCGATATTGACGAGAGTCTGATAAGCGCAAATTTTGTGGAAATTTTTAATACGCTTCGTTCAGCTCAAATTGGGTATTTTAGACGAAAAGACTACTGCCTGACGGTTTTAAATAAGTGCATACAAAGAGCAAGTGTCCCTCAAAAAACCATCGGTGTATATACCAATACATCGGGAGAGATGAATGCTGACAGCAAAAGTGAAATACATGTTTTAACAAATGAGTGGTATAATTATGATTTTACGACAATGTCTTCATTGACAATAGCAATTAACACAAAAAAAGGAGTGAAGTACTGCTATTATGCTCCTGAAAGATATAGAGGAGTTGTTGATACTTTCAAAGAAGTTTTAAAAGATTATTATAACAAATCATTTAAAGCACGAGAAAAGGTTGTTGCGTGGATTCGCATGTCAAAGAGTGAACATTATTACCTAGATGAATTTTTATCTAGTGTAACAAACAAACCAATTCGGAATATTATTTCCTCTTTGCTGGCTTCTTGCGGAGACGACTATTATTCAAATGAAAGGATAGATAGTATTCTTAATAATTGTAAAGAAGGGAATACATTAATCAATTTAAGCGTAGATAAAAACAGCTTAAATAAATGGATTCATGGGGAAAGAATTAATAACCCAAGAACAATAATGAGGTTCCTTCGTAATCTAGGCATCTTACTAAATGCCATAAAAAGTGACGAAAGCCTGTATAGGAATGCTATAATTAATAGTTTTTGTAGTAAACTGGAACTGTTGTTTAATATGTATTTGCTTGTTCAGTGGCAAACTGGATTGGATGAGGAGAAACAACATTCTTTTACAGAGGAGGAAACGTCAGCAATCATTAATTATTTTAAGTACAAAGATAGCAGTGCGGCGCATGATCTTCCAAACAATCTTATTATTTCGGAACCATTTGAAAAGTGGTTACGTCCCTCTAACGAGGAAGGCTTGGTAGGTGTTATTCCAGAAGGGAAGGACAACGATGTTGACAAATACTTACAAAACATTCTGTTTCTACCTATTGATGAAGAAATGTCACTAACTTTAGCATACAGTTTTACATTATTTTTGGGTTATGCTCCCAACGGCGGAACTTATGATGAATCTGCGGCTTGGTATACGACGGTTTCTGATAATAGAAGCAGATATACAGAAAAAATAGATAACGGATTGTTTATGGTTGACATTGGTCCTACAGATGAACTGTTTCCCGAAATAAAAGAGATTTTCAAAAGGATAATTTTTGCAAGCGAGAACATAAGAAACAAATTAAAGGAAAAGCAGTCTGTAATATTGAAGATTGTTGGGTGGTTAGAGTGAACTATACTGTGTATAAGAATAGCATGATTAATACTTTGAATGCTTTCCGTGAATATGCAAATGTTTTTTATCCGATAAAAGCAAATGCTAATCCCAAAGTTGTTAAGCTACTTAATCCCTATGTGCGCGGATACGAAGTAGAATCAATTTTTCATGCACGATATCTTATTAACAATATAGGTATTTCGCCTAATAGGATACTGTACTCATTTCAAACCACATCGTTAAAAGATGTTGATAGTTTGATGAAATTAGGTATTAATCACTATGTTATTGATGATATAGAAAGATGTAAGTATATTCTAAAAAAGGGAAACCAGAATGAGATAAAACTAAACATTGTATTAAGAATAGATGTATTAGAGGTTATTTATGTCGATATCATAGTAAAATGGGGTGCATCAGTTGACGATATCCTTTATATGAAAAAACTTGTTCGGGAAGAAGGACACTTTGTGGAAGGAATAAGTTATTATATTCCACAGGAAATTAATAGTATGGAAAATTCAATAAAAGTGATAAAGTTCATTGCACAAAACATAGGAATAGAGGAAAATCAGGTGTTAGATATCGGAGGAGGAATTACTTATACGGAGCTAGCAATGATTAAAACACGCACTAATGATATTTTTAAGAAAGACATTAGTTTAGTAATCGAACCCGGAAGAACATTGCTGAATCCTAATATCGATTTAGTCGTTACGGTATATGCTATTCGAAAGAAAAAGGGACACATATTGGTATTTATTGATAGCGGCATTTACAGTGGACTAATTGACCATTTAATAAAAGGAAGAAGATTTGAAATGGTTTCCATGAAGAAAGGAACCAATTTAGAGTCTTATATTGTTTGTGGAAACTCGAGTGACATTTCAGATGTTATTGGTGAATATTTACTGCCAAACAATATTAAGGAAGGAGATAAACTGCTTATAAAAGGATGCGGCGCATATTGTAGCGAAATGGATATGGATTTTTGTAAAGACAAAAGAGCCAACTATATACTAGTTGACTCTTAGTTCCATTGGAGCTGTAGGATGGATGTGACCCACCATCTCTGGAAAACGAAACCAGCGTCTTACATTTAGACTACAACAGCAAGTACATATATTATATACGAACCTATATAGTTTGTCAACTAAAAAACACTTATTTAAGGAGATTAATTATGAACGACTTAATTAAAGAAATAAATGATTATCTTAACAATGAACTTATTTCTTCATGGGGGCTTTCGAATGAAACATATGAATCAAATGATTTCATTGAAAAAGCAATAAACCGCATCTTTTTGAGAAGATATCGAAAATATGCAACGACGCAAGAGGTTAAAGAATTCGTTAGAGAAAGATTAACCAATATAGTTAGCAAATCGTTGCCGATGGTGTTTGTTCCTAGTTTTGGTGGATACAAACATTGGTGGAGCCCGACTTATCCCAAAACGGATTGGGCTGAAGTTTTCAATGTAAAATTCTTGTTGGAATTCCTCGCACCAATATATAACTCATATAAAAACAACAAAGTAGCGATTAAATACGAATCTGAAGAAGTTATTCTTTCAGAATTAAATAATATTCCACAAAGTGGTCTTGATAAATATACTGTATCCTTTAGAGAGATACTAAAAGTCTTTCAAAGTATAATTGGAGAAAAAGTTGAATTATCTTTAGTGCTGGCTAGAGAACAATACGAAGAAGTTGGTTTTTCAAAAGAAAAATTACTTGCTCGTATAGACGAAATGATGCCTAACTATTATGCTCGATTTGATGCGTATGATGAAGATGATCAGAAAAGAAGAATTGCAAAAGTCAAAACCAATTATAAATTAGATGGGGTGCAAGATTTCACTCACTTAAGCGAAAGTGAGTTGCAAAATAAATATAGATGGTCGCGAGTTTTAAATGAGGCATTCCTTGATGCCGATTATGAGATTCGCGGTGCAACATTCTTCGATGATGAAAGTACTATTCCCTTACTGTTTTCATTTGGATTAGGTCCTGGAGGAGAGGCTTGGCCACACATAGGTTCTAGTTCATCATCAATGGTTGATTTTTGGGCAGGAATGGGCATTTTGGAAAAACGTGAAAATGGCACAATTATTCCACGAATCATTTCCAAGACTCAATTTGATTTAATAAAAAAAGATTTAATTGAGATTCCTGTAAAAACCAAACTGACTAGAAATAACCAAAATTATGACAGCATTTTTGTATATATAGGCACTTTGGTTTTTTAATCATAGGCGTTAAAATGTGTCCCAATAAGACATGTTTTTAAATCTAAAAAAACAAAAAAGATGTAAGGTGTTCGGAATAACTAACACCTTGCTCTTTACAAAGCCGTGATATACTCCGTCAAGCCATATCGCAAGAGTGAAAAATCTATGCCGAAATCTGCTTCACCGTCCAATATTGGGAAGTGAAAAATTTGAAACGGCAACCTGCTTTGTGATATGATAAAGAAGCCTACGAGTTTACTGCTCGTTAGGAGTATATTCGATGAACGTCGAATATATGGAATGAATCCCTGTAATGAGGACCGGCGTAAGCATTGCGTCGTACACCCGTGCGATCCGAAATGGGAAAAGAACGACTAAAATCGGGTTTCCCGATTGTTCGGCGCGCCGACGGCGACGCCATACAAAATACGCCAACCTTGGCTATTTTTATCCTGTTTTCTTAAAAGGGAGAATACAGCGACTTCGAAGAACTGACGCCGAAGATACTGCGAGCGTTTATAGACAAGGTGCTTATCTACGAAAAGCAGAAAGTTGACGGACACATCAGACACACGATAGAAATCATTTACAACTTCGTCGGAGCCGTTGAAATCCCCGACTTCGACTAAAACACTCCAGAGAACAGGCGTGGCGTGATGCCACGCCTGATTCTCAAAGGACAGCCTTACCGAAAAATCCCTAATGGAAGTGCGGTTTATGCGTGCGCCGATTTTGTCGGGGCTATGCACGAAAACGTAAAACCTCCCGCACTATGTGGGTGGATATTTATTTATAACCTTTAAGTCTGTTATGTTCTTTACAAAGCATTTGACAGTTATCAACGGTGGTTTTACCGCCATCACGCCAGGGTGTAATATGATCGGCCTCCATCTCTTCGAGTTCGTAATGGGTTTTTTCTCTTCCTTCTTTAACACAATGGGGGCAAACGCCGCCTTGCCGTTCATAAACTTGGCGCTTTTCATTATCGGTAAAAGCGCGAATATTTAAAAATTTTTCGTTTCCGGAGAGCAGATACTCGTAAATACCCGACCGCTTTGTAATATCGTCATCCCGCATAAGTAAAGAAACTTTTTCGGATAAAACTTGCGGCACGAATTGCTTTTGCGAGTATTCGTTATACAGCAGTCCCCACTTTACTCCTTTCATTTCTTTTCTGTAATCGGGAAATATCGTCTGCACCCAAGAAATTACCGACTGAAAATATAACCATAACGGACTTGCGCTTTCATCGTGTTGATGAGTTGACATATAATCTTCGATTTTTAAGTTTTCTTTTGCAGATATCCAAGTAAGAGCGGTTTCAAGATAATCTTGCCTGTTAACTTCGCCGTTTATATATTTATTTGCAATTTGATATGCTACACAGCCGTTTTTAGAAAAATATCGCTTTGCATCGGAAAGCCATTTGCCCGTATAAACAGCGTTGCGAAGTTCCTGTTCTTTAAGTTGTACGCCCGCGATATTGATTATTTTAAACCAGTCAAGTTTTTCCTTGTCGTTACCCTTGCAAATATAAATCATCAATTTATAATCAAGTATCACGTTCTTTTCCGTTTCGGTAAGATTATGAAACGCCCTGCTGTTTATCGAAAAATCGCCGTTTATATATTGACAAATACTCAAAGTCCGTTGCTGCCCGTCGAGCAATTCATAGTTGCCGTCGTCGGTTTCCGACCAGTACATAACGTTAAGCGGAAATTCTTTCATAACGGTATCAATAACCGCGTTACGCTGTTCATCTTTATAGACGAACTCGCGCTGAAAAGCAGGGCGGATATTAAGCCTACCGCCGTATCCCACAACGCCGTTTTCCTGACTGTCAAAATATCCGTTAAACACTTCTCTTATCGGAATTTCAGTCAATTTTATCTGCATTTTGCTTTCTCCTTATCAAAATACGAGAAAAAGGTATTTTTGCTTTACCGTTCCTATCATAGAAACAAAGCATTTTCATCCCTTTGGTATAATGTCCACGTCCACCTTGTTCTCGATATTTTTGCAAAAACTCTATTGGCATAGTTTTTATACCCACTTTTATATTTTCATCTTCACGCTCATATCCTAAAATTTCAAACAATTCAGGATTATACTTGTCCAAAAAGGTTTTGGGCACGCCCATTATTCCACCATAATCACAAGGAATATTCATTACTTCACCCACATCAATCGCATCAAACGTTTCGTATTTCGGATATTCTTCCGGAATATATTTTTTATATAAAATCAAATTTTCCTGACGCTTTGGCACTTCAAGATTCGTGTACCAACAAATAGCGGGTACATTACCAAATTTTATACCATTTTCAAAATAACCTTTATAAGTGTCGGGAACTTGAAATTTTATCGTTTTATTAAAACCATAACCCGTCCATATCCTATTATCTTTTATCAATTTAAATATTTCTTTATAAGTTATTGCGTTCATATTTCCTATTATCAAAAATTTCTTACCATATTCAATTAGTTGCGAAACGTATTCACGAAAAAGAGAAAATGGCGGGTTCGTAACCACGATATCCGCTTGTTTTAACAGATCGATGCACTCTTCAGAACGAAAATCACCATTACCTTGCAACAAGGTTAAAACGTTTTCTTTATTCTGCAAAAGATATTTTACGTCGGCAAGGTCAACCGCGCCGTCGCCGTTTAAATCTTTTACTTCAGTTATTTCTATTTTATACGCGCGGCGAGCGTTGTTCGTTATCGGCTTACCGTTACCAAACATTTCTAACTGCGTAAAAGCGATAGGAGAATCGTCATAACAGGTCGCGATAAGTTTTTTAAGCCCCAAGTGATTAAAATTCATTGCAAAGTACTTAAAAAAATTGCTTTCAAACGGATCATCGCAGTTACAAAAAATCACTTTATCCTTAAAATGTTCTTTGTAATGCTTACACTCGTTCTCGATATCAACAAGTTGTGTATAAAACTCGTCGTTTTTTTCTTTTTTAGCATTTTTCAGGCTTAAATTATTCGACATATTCGGTGCTCCATTTTTACAGTCGCACCGTTTAAAAATAAAAAGTGCGCAACCGGAATTGCGCACCCAAACGCAAACTCCTTTGTTGCTACACAAATAAATAGAAATGAACGAACACTCCCATTTGAGTTTGCATTTTAGCAAATTTCTACAATGGGAGTATGCCGAAAAAAGAGAAAAATATCCCTTCATTCGTTCACTTTTGTAAACTATTTATTTGTGTAGCAAAAACAGTATAACACACTTAAATAATTTTTTCAAGCAGTTTAAACCTACGGGCCCGGCAATTTTGCCGAGCCCGTAATTATATCTATATTGAATTGATATTATATCTATAAGAGCAATTTTAATACTCTTTTACCGATTTTACGCTACCGTCCTTTATCGTTATATGCGTAAACGGAACGTTTTTAAATATTGAGCGAGATATTCCCGTCGCCGTAAATATTGTTTGCATTTTCGATACGGCGTCGATAAGTTTCGTCTGCCGTTTTCTGTCGAGTTCCGATAAAACGTCGTCTAAAATCATTACGGGGTATTCGCCGAATCGCGCCTTAAACGTTTCCGCTTCGGCAAGTTTAAGCGACAGCGCGATGGTGCGTTGCTGACCTTGCGAGCCGTAAATCCTTGCGTCTTCGCCGTTTAACGTGAATTTTATATCGTCGCGGTGCGGGCCTATACCCGTAAAGCCAAGTCTTAGATCCCGCTCGAAACCTGTTTTTAGATCTTCCGAAAGAGCGTAGGCGATATCGTCTTCTTCGCCAAAATATCCGCTTTCCGTTTTAAGCGCCAGATCTTCGCGCCCGCCCGACAAAAACGCGTGTTTTTCTTGCGCGATAGGGGAAATTTCCGTCAAAAACGAATTACGAGCCTTAATTATAACCGCCGCTTGTTTGCAGAGTTGGGCGTCCCAGACGGGCAATGTTTCGCGTATCAAAGAAACGTCTTTATCCTTTAACAGATTATTTCTCTGCGCCAAAATTTTATTATAACTTTGCAGAGCGCGAAAATAAGTTTTAGACATCTGTGAAAGGGAAATATTCATAAATCTACGGCGATCTTCGGGGCTTTCCTGCACGAGTTTAAGTTCAGACGGGTTAAAGAAAACGCTGTGGATATTACCCAATAATTCGCTGATCCTTAAAACTTCTATACCGTTGACGAACATCCGCTTATTGTCCGATTGCGAAAAAATTATTTTTACCGACACTTCGCCGTAAAGAGAGTCGGCAACACCGGTAATCTCGCCCGAATCTTCGCCGAATTTAACCACGAGTTTATCGCGATTAGCCCGCGGAGAATAGCCCGTACACAGGAAAAATATCGCTTCGGCGGCGTTAGTCTTGCCCTGCGCGTTTTCGCCGGATAACAAATTCAGCCCGTCGCCGAAAGTAAAAGTTTCGTCGGCGTAATTACGGAAATTTTTCAGTTTCAGACTCTTGATTTTCATAAAATATAAAAAATTTAAATTATTTGTCTTAATTGACTTTATTTTTTTATGAATTTATTATATAATAAAACTCACCTAATTGCAAACGAAAAAACTATTGCGAGGAAATCACCGATGGAAAGTTATGAGATTTTGTGGAAAACCACGCTTCCGGAACTTGAAAAAACCACAAGTTCGATTTCCTACGACACTTATATTTCCCACCTTACGCCCGTTGACGTCGTAGGCGATAAAATCGTGCTTTGCACGAAAAGCAAACTCTTTGCCGACACCGTTTCCGCAAAAATGCGCGAAAAAATTTGCGACGCGCTTAAAAAAAGCAATTCGGAAATTTTCGATTTTTCCATCGTCGTCGCGGCAAACAGAGAAGAATACCTCGCAAATTTCAGCGAATCGGTAGCCGCTTCCGTCGAAACGCACGGCTCACCCATAAATCCCAAGTTTACTTTCGATTCTTTCGTCGTAGGCCCTTCTAACGAATTTATTTACGCCGCGGCAAAAGCGGTCGCGGAAAACCCCGGCGAATCGTACAACCCGCTGTTTATCTACGGCGGCACGGGGCTCGGCAAAACGCATATTTTAATGGCGATCGCAAACTATATAAGACTTAAAAAGCCGTCGCTGAACGTTTTGTACGCGACTTGCGAGCAGTTCACCAACCAAATGATAGAAAGTCTCGGCAGGGGCAAGGCGTCTCCGGCTGATTTCCGCAATAAGTACAGGGGCGTGGACGTGCTTTTAATCGACGACGTTCAATTCCTGGCAAAAAAACAGGGCGTTCAAACGGAATTTTTCCATACTTTCAACGAACTCGTAATGCAAAACAAGCAGGTTGTCTTGACCTGCGACCGCCCGCCAAAGGAAATAGAAGTTTTAGAAGAACGGCTACGCACCCGCTTTGAAGGGGGACTTTTAGCCGACGTTCAACCGCCGGATTTAGAAACGAGAATCGCCATTTTGCGCAAAAAAAGCGAAGAGCAAAAATGCCTTGTCGATATAAAAGTTTTGACCTACATAGCCGAAATGGAAGGCGACGACGTAAGAACCTTGATCGGCAAACTGACGAAAGTCGTGTTTGCGAGTAAACTTCACGAACGCCCAATAACCATCGAACTCGTAAACGAAGCGTTAAAAGAGTCGGCGGGCGAAAAGCAGGAAGAACTTCAAGCCGAAGATATTATAAACTGCGTGTGCGATTTTTATAAGGTGTCGAAGGCGGACGTAATCGGCAAAAAGAAGAATAAAGAGTTCGTCGAGCCGCGCCAGATATGCGTTTATCTTATAACCGATATGATGAACTTGCCGCTTATTACGGTAGGACAGGTGATCGGGGGCAGAGATCACTCCACGGTCATTTATTCGCGCGATAAAGTCGCCGAACAAATGAAAACGGACACCAAACTTTTTACGGAAATAAACGATATAAAGAAAAAACTCTTAAAAGAGTAACTTTTAATAATAACGACTTCTTACGCGGGGCGAATTTTCGCCCCGCGTAAAAGCGAAAACCAAACGAAAAATATTAACGCGGTAGAAATAAACTCAAAAATTTTATGACGGAATTTATAGAAGAAATTTGCGACGCAACGGTCGTCGGCGCGGGACACGCGGGGGTGGAAGCCGCACTCGCGCTCGCAAGAACGGGCTTAAAAACGGTTATGCTGACGCTCAATCTCGACAGCATAGCCTTTATGGCGTGCAATCCTTCTATCGGCGGTACGGCGAAAGGGCAGATCGTTCGCGAAATCGACGCTTTGGGCGGCGAAATGGGCATAAATGCCGATAAGTCGCTACTCCAGATCCGTATGCTTAATCGCGGAAAGGGCGCGGCGGTGCAAAGTCTTCGCGGACAGGCGGACAAAAACCTTTACCACCGCCTTATGAAAAAAACGCTCGAAGAAACGGAAAATTTAAAGATCTTACAGGGCGAAGCGGCGGAAATTCTGACGGAAAACGGCGTCGTTTCGGGCGTAAAAACTGCTTTCGGCGGGGTTATAAAGTGTCGCGCGGTCGTGCTCGCGACGGGCGTATATTTAAACGGCAGCGTTATCGCGGGCGAGTGGCAACGTCCGTCAGGCCCTAACGGATTTTCGCCCGCAAATCTTTTGACCGGGAACCTAATAGACCTGGGCTTTTCCGTCCGCAGATTCAAGACGGGTACTCCCGCAAGGGTGGATAAACGCACGATAGATTTCTCGGGGCTGGAAATCCAAAACGGCGAAACGAACGTCTATCCTTTTTCCTATCTTACCGACAGTCTGCCCGAAAAACAGACGCCCTGCTACCTTACTTACACAACCGAAAAAACGCACGAAATAATTCGGACAAATCTTCACCGTTCGCCGCTATATTCGGGAAAAATACACGGCACGGGCCCAAGATACTGCCCGTCTATCGAAGATAAAGTCGTAAGGTTTGCCGATAAAGACCGCCATCAACTCTTTTTAGAGCCCGAAGGCGCGGACACCAACGAAATTTACGTGCAAGGGATGTCAACATCTCTGCCGCACGACGTTCAAAAGGCTATGTATCGCACGATAAAGGGGTTAGAGCATTGCGAAATAATGCGCTACGCCTACGCGATAGAGTACGACTGCATAGATTCGCTCGACCTGTACCCGACGTTAGAATATAAACGGATAAAAGGCTTGTATTCCGCGGGGCAGATAAACGGCACGAGCGGTTACGAAGAAGCCGCAGCGCAAGGTCTTATAGCCGGGCTCAACGCTTCGCTGTATCTTCGCGGTAAAGAGCCGTTTATCCTTACGCGGGACGACGGGTATATAGGCGTTTTGATAGACGATCTCACGACCAAAGGAACGAACGAACCTTACCGTATGATGACTTCACGCGCGGAATACAGGATAGTTTTGCGGCAGGATAACACCGATTTAAGATTGACCGAAAAAGCGATCCCCACGGGTATAATTTCAGAAAGAAGAAAAGCGGTTTTAGAGAGAAGAAAAGCCGAGTACGCGCACGCAAGCGAAGAAATAAACAGGTCGTTTAAGCCGAAGACTTGCGAAATTTTGCTTAAAAAATACGGCTTCCCCACGTCCAACACGGCGCTTACCGCCGCGGATATGATACGGCGCGGAATTCCGGTTAAAGACATAGCGGAAGCACTTAAAATATTAGAAGGCATATCACCGCAGATAGCGGAAACGGTGGAGATCGACGCAAAATACGCGGGGTATTTAATCAAAGAGCAGGAGCAAATAGATAAAGCCAAAAAACTTGAACAAAAACTGCTGCCCGACGATATAGATTACCTTAAAATGGAAGGCTTGCGACTCGAAGCGCGCCAAAAACTCGACAAGATACGCCCCAAAAATTTAGGTCAGGCGGGGCGTATTTCGGGGGTGTCGCCCGCGGATATCGCCGTTTTAATGGTGTATTTACAAAAATAAACGTCTTAAAAGCCTAAAACATATAATATTTAGGGGAAAACGATGCAGTTTGATACGCTTATAAAAGAAAGACAGTCTTGCAGGAATTTTTCGGATAAATTTGTCAGCAAAGACTTGCTTTATAAAATAATAGCGTCGGCAACCAACGCGCCGTCCGCGTGCAATTCGCAACCGTGGCGAGTGTTTGTAACCAATACGCCCGAAGAAAACGCAAAAATGAAAAGTTGTTTGCAAAACGGCGGCAAAAATAAATTTTTAGACAAAGCGCAAGCGTTTATAGCGGTTTTCGGCACGGAAATAGTTAAACTCAACGCGGGAACGGAGTCAAAATTCGACGCAACGCATTTCGTCGAATACGATATAGGCGAATTTGTCGCCTACTTAACGCTTGCGGCAAAGGATAACGGGCTTGACAGTTGTATTATCGGCTGGGTAAATAACGACGAGATCAACGCCGCCTTTTCCGTAAACGGCAAGTGCGATATCGTCGTGGCGCTGGGCTACGCCGAAAAAGATAAGCCCCGCGAAAAATCAAGAAAGCATTTAGAAGAAATAATAATAAATTACGAAAAGTAAACGTCGTTTTTAGTTTTGACAAAACCAATAATAACAATAATAACTTTATATAACGTTTTGCGGGCGTAGCCAAATGGCTACGCCCGCAACTTTTATTCTTTTATTTTTACTTATTCAATAATTCTATCGAAAAATCTATTCGTCTTAGCGTTTCTTCTTTTCCTAAAAGTTCGGCAATTTCCGTTGCGCCGCCCGCCGTTGCGCCCTTGCCCGTTATCGCGATACGCGCTATCCATAAAAGCGCTTGCTTTTTGATCCCAAGTTCCGCAGAGAGTGCGACAAGCGTCTCAAATAGCGCAGAATTCGTAAACTCCGTTAAGCAAGACAATCTTTCTTTGATCTTCGGTAAAATTTCTTTTGCGAGTTCGATACTCGATTTTTGCTTTTCGTTAACGAAAAGTTCTGAATCGTACTCGTTAAAATCGGTCAAAAAGTCGAGTTTTTCGGGGATCTCGCTTAAAATCTGCACGCGCGTTTTTACAAGACTTAAAAGTTTATCTTCGTCAAACTTACCGAACGCGGGGCTCTTTTTCAAAAAGGGCATAGCGAGATTTTTAAACTCATCAAATGACATTTCCTTTATATACTCGCCCGACAGCCATTTCATCTTGTTTTCGTCGAAAATAGACGGCGATTTGTTGATGCCTTCCAGTGAAAAATGTTCTACGAGTTCCGTTAAACTCATCTTTTCGGCATTAGATTTCGGACTCCAACCCAAAAGCGCGATATAGTTTACTATCGCTTGCTTAACGTAGCCTTTGTTGACGAAGTCTTCGTACCCCGCGTCGCCGTTCCTTTTAGATAGTTTATGCTGTGCGTCTTTCATAATGGGGGGAAGGTGTATATACACGGGACGTTCCCACCCGAACGCGTCGTACATTAAGTTATACTTTGGCGTGGACGAAAGGTATTCCGTGCCGCGGATAACGTGCGTTATACCCATCAAATGATCGTCAATAACGTTTGCAAAGTTATAAGTCGGCATACCGTCGCTCTTAATCAAAATGCCGTCTTCTATATCCTTATAATCGACGGAAATGTCACCGTAAACAAGATCGTGATAAGTGCCCGTACCGCTTGTCGGCACGTTTTGACGGATAACGTACGGCTCTCCGCGCGCGATCCTTTCTTCCACTTCTTCCTTCGTCAGTTTAAGACAATGCTTGTCGTAACGAACGTTGCCTTCTTCATCTTTAAGGGACGCGATGCGCTCGGGCGTACAGAAACAATAGTACGCGCCGCCGCAATCCACGAGTTTTTTGGCGTACTCGGTATAAATATCCTTTCGTTCGCTCTGGATATACGGACCGAAATCGCCTCCGACGTCAGGCCCTTCGTCGTACATTATGCCGGAATCCCGCATAGTGTCGTAGATTATCTGCACCGAACCGTCAACGTAACGGCTTGTGTCGGTGTCTTCTATGCGTAAAATAAAGTCGCCGCCGCGCTGCTTGGCGAATAAATATCCGTAAAGCGCCGTGCGAAGCCCGCCTATATGAAGATACCCCGTTGGACTCGGTGCAAAACGCGTTCTTACTTTTGCCATAAATCGCTCCTTGAAATTTTGCTGTAATTATATTAAATGGTTTTGTTAAAAACTATCTTTTCTTTTATGTAATTAAGTCTGCCGCTGCTGAAATAACTGAAAACTTCTTCGCCCGCAACTATTACGTGGTCGATAAGTTTTACTCCGTGCAGATCGCAGAGTATTATGAACTTTTTGGTAGCCAGATCGTCCGCGTCGCTCGGCTCTGTCTTTCCGCTCGGGTGATTATGCGCCATAAGTGCGAATTTCGCCTTGTGAAGGCTCATCGCCCGTGCGATCTCCGCCGTATCGGTCAGAACTTCGTCGCTGTGCCCGAAGTATTCCAAGCGGAACACGCTTTTAAAAGCGGCGTCCAATAAGAAGAAGTAAAAACTTTCGCCTTTTAATCC
Source organism: Clostridia bacterium (assembly GCA_017612915.1). Taxonomy (GTDB): domain Bacteria; phylum Bacillota; class Clostridia; order Christensenellales; family Borkfalkiaceae; genus UBA1259. The sequence goes on from JAGAEX010000077.1 coordinate 36,532, forward strand.
GTCAAACAGCGCGGTAACCTCTTTCTTAGTCTTGTCGAAGGAAGTAAACGCCGCGCTTTCTTCCGATTTTTTCTCCTCAGCGATCCTCTGCATAAGTTTAGCGTGCAGAACTATCTGCGCTGCGACGGCTTTGCCTACGCCTTTCACCGTCATAAGCCGCTCCGCATCGGCGGTGAACACGTTGTTTATGCTCCCGAAAGCCGCGATTAAGCGATGCGCTATCTCGTTGGTGTCTTTTCTGGGATAAACCGCAAAAAGAAAAATTTCCAACAACTCGTGGTCGTTAAAAGAGTTCGGAAATTCTATGAACTTGTTTATTACCCTTTCACGGTGACCTTCGTGCAAATGCTCCCGCATAAGAGTATTTTAGCAAAATTTAATAAAAATGTAAATTAAAATAGGTAATTTGGGGCGTTTCGTCAAAAAAAATGCGCCCGTTTCCGATAGTGTTGCAAAATTTCTACGAAAGTTATATACTAATAATAGTTTAAGGCGGTAAATTATGAAAGATTTCAAAGAATTTACAAAAGATTTAGCGGAACTCATCGCGATAAAAAGCGTGCAGGGCGAAAAAATGCCCGACGCGCCGTTCGGAACGGAAGTTAAACGCGCTTTGATATGGTTTTTAAAAAAAGCGGAAAGTTTCGGCTTCACGACGATAAATTACGATAATTACGCGGGCGAAATAGCCTTCGGCGAAGGGCAGGAGATAGGCATAATCGGGCATTTGGACGTCGTTCCCGTGGGAACGGGCTGGAATCAAGATCCGTTTACGCTTACCGAAAAAGACGGCTATTTTATCGGCAGGGGTGTCGGCGACGACAAGGGCGCTATGCTTATAACGCTGTACGCTTTAAAAGAACTGAAAGACAGCAAAAAAAATTGCAATAAAAAATTCCGCTTTTTCGTCGGCACTAACGAAGAAAGCAGTTGGCAGGACGTCGCTTATTTAAAGACCAAAACCACTCTCCCCGAATACGGATTTTCGCCCGACGGCAATTTCCCCGTATCTTACGCGGAAAAGGGATTTTACTTCGTAAACGTAAAACTCCCCCCGTTCAAAAACTTCGCGGATCTTACGGGCGGCACAGTGATAAACGCCGTATGTGCGCACGCGGAAATAACGCCGACGGGCGATTTCGACAGATCGCTCCTTGTTAAACACGGGCTTAAATATGAAAACGGCAAGATAATAAGCAGAGGGATCGCGGCGCACGGTTCTAAACCCGCGCTCGGTAAAAACGCGCTCCTTCCTATGTTCAGGTTCTTAAAAGATTGCGGCGAAGACGTTGACGCGGTAACAGATTATCTCTTTTCAGATAAATGGGATATATGCAAAATGCATAACGAACAGGGCTTTATAACTCTTTCGCCCGACCTTGCAAAGCCGACAGACGGCGGCACTTTGATTATGTGCGACTGCCGTATCCCCGCGCCGTTTACCGTTGATACGGTCAAAGACAAATTGCGCCTTGCACCGCTCGATATTTCGGTTATCGACCACGACCACCCGCCCTTTATGATAGATAAAAACGGAAAATTCGTGCAGACGCTACTTTCGGCGTATAACAATGTAACGGGCGAAAATCAAACGCCCGTCAGTATGGGCGGAAGCACTTTCGCAAGGGTGTTTAAAAAAGGCTGTGCTTTCGGACCGGAATTTGCCGACGAAAATTGCCATATGCACGAAGCGAACGAGCGTGTAAAGAAAATTTCGCTTAAAAAGACGTACGAGATATATAAAAACACACTGTTTGATTTAGCGGCGATAAAAGAAGATTTATAATCATATAATAAAAAGCGGCGGGGCATATCATAATTGCTCCGCCGCTTTTTATTTACAGTTCAGTTCTGCCCTTGCGTTTCGTAAAAAAACGCCATAGGGTGAGAACAGACAGGGCAACTTTCAGGCGGATTGACGCCGATATGGATATGCCCGCAGTTAGCACACTTCCAAACCGTGTCTTTATTGCCCGAAAACATTTTGTCGCTCTCTATTTTTTTTAAAAGCACGCCGTACACCTTTTCGTGCGCGCCTTCTACTTTCGCCACGCCGTCGAAAAGTTCGGCGATATCGTTAAACCCTTCTTCGCGCGCTTTTGCCGCAAAATCGGCGTACATTACCGTCCGCTCGTACTTTTCAAGCGCCATAGAACTTTTCAGGTTATCGACCGTGCCCGCGATCCCGTGGTACAACTTAAACCAGATCTCCGCGTGCGCCTTTTCGTTTAGCGCGAAAGTGTTAAGGGTTTTAGCCACGTATTCGTAGCCGTCCGACTTTGCCTGCGCCGCGAAAAATTCGTACTCGTTCATCGCGCCGCTTTCAGATAAAAATGCCGTCCTTAAATTATTTATCGTCTCGCTGTCTTCTAATTTCATAATCGCTCCTTTCTTTTTCTTTTCAGATAGTTTTGCCAATTAAAGATAAAAGCATACATTTTGGTTGTAAATTTTAGCGTATTGTGTTACACTAATTAAAAAAGTTAAGGTGATTGTTATGGTTTTCGATACCGAACTCGTCGGAAAGATAGGTTCTATGGCGCTTATCAATAAAGAAAGCAATATTTTGGACTACACGCTTTTAGCGCGAATTTCCCGTGAACTTAAACCGGGCTATATATGGATAACGAGCGGCGCGGCGGAAACGGGCAGGCTCGACTATATGATGCGTAACGGCAAAGAACTTTCCATAAACGCCGAAGACGCAAAAACCGACTATGCGGCGCAAGGTCAGGCAATTTTAATGTCCACTTACCGCCAATATATAGACAGTAAGTATTCGCTCCGTCAGGTTCTCGTGGAGCACCAGCATTTTAACGACGACGCAAAACGCGAACACTTAAAAAGCCTTTTGCTCCGCTGCAAAGAGCAGAACGCCATACCTATCATAAACTATAACGACGCGGTTTCGACGGAAGAATCGAGAAGGTTCGAGATACAGTCGCTAAAAGCCAAAATGGTCAAGGCGGTGGAGTGCGTCGATAACGACGAAACGGCTTCGCAGATAGCCTGCCTTGTTCGCGCAAAGCGGCTTTTGATACTTACGAGTACGGACGGGATATATAAGGACAGCAACGATCCTTCTACGCTTATTGAAGAGATCAACGGAAGAAACGTCGAAGAACTTTTAGAGAATATCACCGCTTGCGAAGAGTATTGCAAAGGCTCTTCCCGCGCGGGTGCGAACGGCGCGCGCGCCAAACTCGAATACGTCAAAGAAGCGGCAAAGATCGGCACGGAAGTTATAATCGCGTCGGCGCGGCACACGATTTCCGACCTTATTTCGGGAAAAGCAAAGGCAACGAGAATAAGGGTAAGATAGCGGCGCGATCGAGGCGGTTGGCGGATAATATTAAAAATTTTGCCGATTTTTAGGAATAAAAGGCAAAAAACCGCTCATAATATCTTTGCCGACGAAAGTTCGTCCTTCTCGGCAAAGGAGAAAATTATGAGAAACCTTAAAGACACCAAATCTACCAGGAATTGCGGCGGAAAGAGAACGACCAAAGATTGCGGTGGAAAAAGTACAAAGTCCGCGAAAAACTGCAAATAATTATGCCGTCAAAGCGTAAAATGAAAAGCAGGTTCGATTATAACGGTTCTTATACGGGCGTCGATTTTTCAAACAGATACGATGATCCCGATCAGGACGCAGACGACTTGTAAACTCAAAATTTAATCAAAATCGGAGCGGCAATTTTTGCCGCTCTGATTTTTTATAAGACTTAAAAAGCAAAAATTTTCAGTTTTGCTTGACTATCGTATATTTATATTATATAATAAAATCAATAAACTTTTATAAGGAGTAAGTTATGAAAGACAACAACAATTTAGTACGCTTTTTGTTAACATTTTTCCTCGGTTTTATCGGTAGTTTGATCATCAACTACACGTCGTTAAAACCCGAGGGCTGGAAATCGAGAACCCTTGCTTATCTTCTTTTAGGCATAATCACTTTCGGTATTTACGATCTGGTTGCGTCTATCTGCAATCTCGTTTTCGATCCGTCGAAACCGTCCAACATCGGCTACGCAAAGGAATAATCGAAAATAAAAAACGATAAAAGGAACGGCAAAAATCGCCGTTCCTTTTTTTAACGTTGACAAAAAAATAAAAGCATACTATAATATATTTGCTTTTTAAGCGGACTGTGCGAACGCGGGGACGGAGAGAAACCGTCAATGAGGAAAGTCCGAGCGTTTCAGGAACAGGGTGCCGGAGAAATCCCGGTGAAGGCGACTTTAAGGAAAGTGCAACAGAAAATTACCGCCCCTTTAGGGGTAAGGTTGAAAAGGCGGGGTAAGAGCCCACCG
>JAGAEX010000078.1 GCA_017612915.1 Clostridia bacterium
TAGTGGCGATCTTGCCTGAAACGCATTTTGCGTTTTTCGGTCAATATTGGGCGGAAAGTTTCAAGATCACGCACACCGTTAACGGCGTGGAAGAAATCACCTATTGCAGGAAAAACGACGTTGTCGTTCTCGGTGCGGATTATTACGCCGCTATGTTCGCGGATAAAGACTTATCGGTTAAACTTGTTTGTTTTGAAGTGAACAATAACGTTTATTTCACGGGGCAGACATTAACGGTCAGTGATGATACCGAAGTTACCGTAACGGCGATCGGTTTTGAAACGACGGACGGCGCTTACGTAAGACTGGTCAATCCCACGGGTATAAGGTTTGAAACCAAAATAAATAAAGCCGATTACGATTATCTTGCGGCCGTTTACGGCGCGGAGAACCTTGAAACGGGAACTTATATAGTTCCGAAAAACTATTTCGGCATTACGGCGTTCGACGAATATTTTGCCGACACGTCCAAAATCGACGGCACGGATTACGTAAAGATAGTAAATCAGGGCTTTGTCAACGAACAGACGGCGGGAGCGGACGGATATTATAAATATTACGGTTCTTTGGTAAACATATTACCTTATAATTATTGTACCGACTTTTTCGGGATAGGCTATATCAAGTTGTACGATTACGTGATTTACGGCGGGCAAGATACGGCGGATCATACGAGATCTATTTACGAAGTGTCTAAACGCGCGTATCCCGATTTCGGCGCGGAAACGCAGGAAAGGTCTGTGGTCAAAGGTTATCTTGACGGAGTCGCTTCCATTATAGGCGGTGCGCTCGGCATAGAGATCGAGAGCGGCGCGGAAGGGTACTCTTCGCCATATACGGTAAATTACGACGGTGTGAGCGGCGAATATACCGTAAGCGGCGCGGATATCAAGTCTTTACTTATAAACGGCGCGCCGAAGACGGCGGGTGCAAGTCTTATAACCATAGGTGACGCAGTGTATAAACTTACTGATTTAAGTCTTAATCAAAACACATTAAAGTTCAGGCTTTCGCAGATAACGAAAGCGTCCGACCTTGTCGATTTCACGGTAGAGATACCGTCGGACAGAGAACTGAGAATACTTCAGATAACCGACACGCAGATAATAGACTCTTCGCAGATGAGAACGGCAAACCGTTTGTTTGCTTCGCAGGTACAAACGTGGGCGCGCGCCAATCTGGATAAGAATTGCTTTAATTATATATCGGAACTTATCGAAAGCGAACGCCCCGACCTGATACTTTTAACGGGCGATATAATTTACGGTGAATTCGACGACAGCGGGGAGATATGGAAGGCTATAATCGAATTTATGGATTCGTTCGATATCCCGTGGGCGCCGATATTCGGCAATCACGACAACGAGAGCGTGAAAGGCGTTGCTTGGCAGTGCGCGCAACTCGAAGGGGCGAGAAACTGCTTGTTTAGGACGGGCAACCTGTCTGGTAACGGCAATTATTCCATCGGGCTCGTTGACGCTAACGGCAAGATAAGGCGCGTTATATATATGCTTGACAGTCAAGGCTGTTTAAACGACGCGGGAATAGCGGCGGACCAGATAAGTTGGTTTAAAGGGGTTTCGGCGGCGATAGACGCGGCGTACGGCGAAGAAGTGCCTGCGTTTGCCTGCTATCACATACCGTCGTTGGATTTCCGGACGGCGTACGTAGAAAAGTACGGTATCGCGGCGAACGGCGAGAACTTCGATCTCGATTCTACCGGCACGGACGGCGATTTCGGGCAGAAGAACGAAAACGTATCTCTGTTCGGCTATGCGATCGCATCCGATCTTAAAGCCGCGAACGTTGACGGCGTGTTCGTCGGACACGACCACGTGAACAACTATTCGATACTTTACGACGGAATACGTTATACTTACGGCATGAAGACGAGTACTTACGATTATTACAATACGGGTATTCTCGGAGGAACGCTGATAAGGGTAGCGTCAGAAGGAGATTTTGAAGTGTTGCACAAATATCTCGACCAGCAGAAAACGGAAAACAGAAGATCGTCGTCGCTTACGGTAACGTTTATTACCGATATGCATTTCGACACGCAGGACTACGGTAGTTTCCACTGTACGGAATCGGAAGCCAAACTCAAACAGATAGTAAGTGAAACGCAGGGCAGCAGATTTTACGTAAATATGGGGGATACGGTAAACTCCTTGCCGGACGGCAATCTTAACAATATGTATAACGCGATAAGGGTTATGAAGGAACTCGACCTTAACGTGTATAATTCCGACGGAGCGGGGTATATCGACGGAAACAGAATGATATATAATCTTGCGGGCAACCACGAAGCCGCTTACGTAACGAAAGATATGCTTAAAGATTATATACCGTACGTCGAAGGCGTGGGAACGGTAGCGGTCTTTAAATACGAAGATCTTATGTTCGTGCTGGTTGACGCGTTGTACGACAGAAGCGGTTCGGACGATCCCGCGGTTATATTGGGCGGCGGAACGCCTTGTACGGAGTTCACCATACCCGATAAGGTGATAAATTGGCTGACGGCGGAAGTTGCGGCTCAGATGGACGGAACGGTCAAAGGCATAGTTTGGGTAAGCCATATAGCGTTACAGGATATAGACGAAGGCTCGAAAGGCGCTCTTCTCGGTTTCCTTAAAAATTACGGTTTGCCGATGTCGGTGTTCGAAGGGCATACTCACGTCGAAGCGTACAGTGAACTGACCGACGAAACGACGGGCGAAGTTTATTGTAAGGTATATACGATGCCCGCGGTCACGTTAAACGACAACTATCCTTATTATAACGTTACGTTTAAGGACGGCGCGGTATGGAGCGTGGATAAGCACACCACGGCGACTTTAAGCGCGAATTAACGGGAAAATGATTTTGAATTAAAAATATAAAAATTTTTTTAAGCAGTAAATCGTCAGTTATTTACTGCTTTTTTATTTATTGCAATAATATAAAAGTGTAAAAAACTGCAATTTCGGCGTATTTTCTGTATTGACATTGAAAAACGGGCAAATTATAATTAGAATGATAAAAAATAGGGGATATATCTCTACTTTCATTTGATTTGCAAGCGTAAAGGCGTGTTTTACGGAATTAAAAAACCTGAACTTTTTATCGAAAACGTTTGGTTGACATCATTATTAATCCAAAAAGGAGGAAAAGATGAAAAAGGTTTATGAAGAGCCGATATTGGAATTGGAATACAGTTCCTTTTCCGTCGTTCAGATGGACATTATCGGTGCAAGTATCGGCGACGGATGCGAAGACGATCCATGGGAAAATGGAGTAGGAGGTGAATTATGAGGACTTTGACTAAAAAGATACTTTTAA
>JAGAEX010000079.1 GCA_017612915.1 Clostridia bacterium
ACGAGAATAGATAAAGCCGAATACGACGCGTTGGTGGCGCGTGTCGGTGCGGAAAACGTGGAAACGGGTACTTATATCTTGCCGCGTTCCTTCCTGACTTCTGCGGATTTCAGAAGTTATTTCGCCGATAATACCAAGATAAGCGGAACCGATTACGTCAAGGTCGTGAACTATGGGTTCTTCAATAAGAATACGGCGGCAAGCGACGGTTATTATAAATACTACGGTTCGCTCGTCAATATCAGACCCAACAACTACTGCACCGATTTCTTCGGAATAGGCTATATAAAGATAAACGACGGCGGCAACGAGTATATCGTTTACGGCGGCTACGACGTGGAAAACCACACGAGAAACATTTACTACGTTTCCGGTCGCGCTTATCCAGATTTCGACAGTGAAACGGAAGAGAAAGCCGCGCTTAAAGGCTATCTCGACGGCGTGGTGTATATTACCGACGACGCGGCGATATCTACTATTATCGCGATAGACGGTTATTCGACGCCTTATTCGATAACTTATAACTCTACTACGGGCGTTTATACGATAACCGGTAATTCCGAGATTAAGTCGGTTATGATAGACGGTAAAAAGAGATTGAGTTCGAGAACGAGTACGCTTGAACTTTCCGGCGATACCAAGTACGTCGTCGATTACAGTCTTTCGGCTTCGGCGCTGACTTCGACGCTTTCCTTCAAACTTTCGGACGTTGAAGATCCGTCGTCGTTGGTGGATTTTACTTTGGAAGTTCCTTCCGATAGTGGCGTAAAGATATTGCAGATAACCGATACGGAACTTATCGACGCTTTGCAGATGAGAACGTCGGGCGCGCTTACAGCGGCAGAACAGGCAGAATACGCGCGCAAGAACGTGTACGCTAATTGCTTTAACTATATTACCGAACTCGTCGAAAGCGATCGCCCCGACCTTATTATCGTTACGGGCGATATGATAAACGGCAACTTCGACGACAACGGAACTATGTTCCTGCGCTTTATTGAGTTTATGGATTCTTTGGATATCCCGTGGGCGCCCGTATTCGGCACTCTCGAAAACGCAAGCGCGAAAGGCGCGTCGTGGCAGCGCGCTCGACTCGGATCGGCTACTAATTGTCTGTTCGCCGCAGGCAGTATAACGGGCAACGGCGATTATACGATAGGTATAACCGACGGGGGCGTAATAAAGCGCGTTATCTATATGCTCGACAGCGCGACGAACAACGGCATAAGCAGCGCGCAGGTCAACTGGGTAAAATCGGTGGCGGCGGATATAGAAGAAGTTTACGGTGCAGTTCCCGCGTTTATATGTTATAATAAAGACGTGGCGACCGATTTCTCGTCGGATTTTGCTGCGGCGCATATAGACGGCGTGTTTAAGGGCAACTTGCCGTATAATAATTCCAGCACATTGACCGGCGGCATTTACTACACCTACGGTACGAAAACAGGTTCTTACGGAACTTACAGCACGAATAAAGTAGGCGGTACTTTCGTTGCGGTGAAAGCAAGCGGACAAAACTTTACGATTACGGCGCAATGCCTTGATAAGGACGATATGAAAAACAAACAAAGCATTTATTTAGTAGAAACTTACGACAATTCATCTATAGTTACCGACGCTTATTTGAAGCCTATCTGGGATACAGATAGAATTTACGACGAAACGGGACTTTTCGTCGGCGAAACGGGTTCGGTAACATTGATGTTTACTCCGACCGACCCGTCGGAAGTGGTGGTAAGAGATATAACGCTCGGCGTTACTTATACTTACGGCATAGATTACACCATCTCCGGCAATAAGGTAACGAGAGTGGCAGGAGGCAACCTTCCGTATATGGCGTACAGCGAATATTATCGTTCGACGCCCGTGTACGTAAACGGAAATCCTCAAGGTTTTACAGTAACAACTGTTAACGGGAAGGCTGAAGACGGCTATCCTATCGTGGGAACGAAATATCTTTATTTCAGCGAAGGTTTCGGCGGATTTAAAGATTACGTTACCTTTACCTATAACAAGACCGAAGCGTGGACGGGTACGACATTTGCGGGGGATGATGGCGCACAGTCTTTCATCGATAAATTAAAGGATGATAAAGAAGCGACGATTTTCTTCTACGGTGATTCTATAACCGTGGGCTGTAACGCTACCGGAACGGCTTACGGCGATTTCAGAAACCCGCACTTACCCGCGTGGAACGATTTGGTAACTGATTATCTTGCAAACCTTTACGGTGCGAATATAACCAAATACAACGGTGCTGTAGGCGGTTGGCAGACTTTTGAGGGCGCAAACAATTTCGCTTCGAAAGTTGAGGAATGCGGTACGACTTTGGCAAGCATCGATTTGCTGGTTCTTGCTTTTGGTATAAACGATACGGATAAAAGCGAGTCAAGTTATATTACGCATATTGAAACTATGATAGACGCATATCTTGCGGCAAATCCTTCGGGAAGCGTTCTGCTCGTTTCGCCGATGAAACCTAATACGCAGTCGGCTCTTGTGTCCGGCAACGGGCAACAGTGCGAAAACGCTTTGAATACCATTAAGAACAAGGCAAAATACAGCGGCAATAATATTTCGCTTGCTAAAGTGTTTACTATGTTTAACGAGTTGATCTCCGTTTCCGGAAAACTTGCGAGAGATTATCTCGGCAACAACATAAATCACCCGAATGATTTTGGCGTAAGACTTTACGCGCAAGTTATTCTTAAAGCGCTTTGCGGCGACGATTTCAGTTGACGGAGAAAAGCATACTAAATTATTTTTGATCGGCAGTTGGCGTTTATGAAATTTTTGCAATTAAAAGAAATACTCAAACAAGAACATAAAGATTATAAAAGTATTCCGTTTTGGAGTTGGAATAACGAACTTTCGGAAGAAGAACTTTTGCGGCAGATAGAAGATATGAAATCTGTCGGTATCGGCGGATTTATAATGCACGCAAGGACGGGGCTTAAAACCGAATATCTGGGCGAAAAATGGTTCTCCTTGGTAGGCGCGTGCCTTAAAAAAGCGAAAGAACTCGAAATGGAAGCGTGGATCTACGACGAAAACGGCTGGCCAAGCGGTTTCGTCGGCGGTAAATTGCTTTTAAACGTCGATTTCCGCGCGCAGTTTTTAGAGTGCGAAGTACAAGATCGCTTTGATAAAGACGCCTTTGCGGTGTATAAAAAAACCGACGACGGATTCGTGCTTATGGACGAAGAAGACGCGAAGACCAAGGAATATTATTGCGTTTATCTTAAAACCAGTCCGTCAAACACCGATATTTTAGATCCCGAAGTGGTCAGCGCGTTCATAAAGGAAACGCACGAAAAATATTACGAGCGTTTTAAGGGCAGTTTCGGTAAGGAACTCGTTGGGTTCTTTACCGACGAGCCGCAGTTTTACACGCAGAGAACGCCTTATAGCAAATGCGTGGCGCAGGAGTTTATAAAACGCGGCAAGAACGTTAAAGACGGGCTTATATATTTGTTTTTCGACGACGAAAAAGGATACGCTTTTAAAACCGAATATTTTCAAACGGTAAACAGACTTTATACGGAAAATTATTATAAACGGCTGTACGATTGGTGCGAAAAACATCGTTGTAAACTTACGGGGCATTCGTTTGAAGAAAGCGGCTTGGCGCATCAGATGTCCGCAAGCGCGGGGGTTATGCGTTCTTACGAGTTCGAGCATATGCCGGCTATAGACTGGCTGGGCAAAATTCTGCCCGACGAACTTATGACGAGACAAATAGCGAGTATGGCAAGTCAGTTCGGCAAGAAATACGTTCTGACCGAAACCTTTGCCTGCTGCGGCTATAACGCGACGCCGAGAGAGTTAAGGTCGGTTGCGGAATTTCAGTTGTTCGGCGGCGTAAACAGGATATGTCAGCATTTGTATCCTTATTCTATTTCGTCGCAGGCAAAATTCGACCATCCGCCCGTTTTCAGCAGGCACGGTAATTGGTTTTCTGAATTTGCCGTATTCAATAAATACTTTGAAAATCTCGGTTTCATAGTCGGAGAAACGCAAGAAGTCTGCGACCTCGCCATTATTCATCCGTTAAGAAGCGTTTATACCGATTACGTCAGGAAAGATCACGTTTTAAGCGTAAAGAAAGAAGAGGACGACTTGTCGGAATTACTTGCGTTTCTGGCGGCGAACGGGATCACATATCACTTTATAGACGAAGTGGTTCTGAAAAATCACGGAGAGATCGACGGCGATCGTCTTGTGGTCGGAAACTGCAGGTATAATACGATAATAGTGCCGAAGATGAAGTCTGTAATGCAGTCCACGCTCGATATTTTACGTAGATTCGGCGGTAATCTGCTGAATTTGGCTGATATTGAATACGTTGACGGCTATAAGAAAGAAGCAGAATTAAAATCGAATACCGATTTCGATAGGATAATAAAAAACAAAAAAACGGCGATCGAAGGGGTAAGCGGCAGGTTTTCGGTTACGGCGAGAAGGGGAGATCTGGGCGAATTTATTTTCGTTAAAAATCTCTCTTACGATAAGCCGTGCGCCGTAAAACTTGAAAACAGCAGCGAATACAGGGTGTTGGACCTTGTGAATTTGCGCCTTGAAAAAGCGTACGATATAACGGAAATAAACGGAAACAGCAGCGTTATATTTATTAAAAGCCAGGAATCGGTCGAGCCCGCTATCTTGACGGAAGAGTCTGATATAACAGGCAGTTTCTCCGTCAAAGAAATAACGGAAAACTATCTGGTCGTCGATAAGGCGAGTTATTCGCTTGACGGAGAAAATTATTCGGAGTATCAACCCGTTCAGAAAGTTTTCGACAGGCTTTTATACGACGATTATAAAGGAAAACTGTTTATTAAATATCGGTTTTTCGTAAACGATACGGTCGGTTTGAAGTTGGTCGTTGAAAAGGCGGCTTATACGGATTTCACCGTGAACGGGAGGGAAGTATCTTTTAAGCAAAGCGATTTCGACATTATGTTTTCGGAATGCGATATAACGGACGCCGTTAAAAAGGGAGAAAACGAAATAGCCTATTCTATTGATTTTTACGAGCACGAAGGCGTACATTTCGCACTTTTCGATCCTTTGGCGACAGAGTCTTTAAGAAATGGTCTGTATTACGATACTTCGATAGAAAACATCTATTTAAAGGGGCGTTTCTCGCTTGACGAAAATTACGCTATAAACGAAATAAGGATGCCTGAACGCATTGCCGCGATAGAAAAACAGGGTTTTCCGTTTTTTACCGGCGAATTCACGATCGCAGGTAAATATTGTTACGACGGCAAAGGCAAAAGGGAATTGTCGCTTAAAGGCGATTTTCTCGTGGCGAAGATCACGGCAAACGGCAAAACGGCGGATATCATAATGGACGATAAGACGGATATAACCGATTTGCTCGGCATTGGCGATAACCTTATTGAAATTTCCCTTAAAGTGAGTTTAAGGAATTTATTCGGACCTTTGCATTACGATAAGTACGGGATATTCCCCGCGTGTTTCACTTTCAGATCTCAATGGGAAAAAGGAACGCCCGGCGATTACGTCGATAATTTCGTGTTATCTCCGATAGGTGTTGACGCGATAAAAATCCGTTCGGTAACGTAAAGAAACGGAAAGAAATTGACCGAGAAAATCGGTCAATTTGATTGACACGGCAAAAATACGGTTTATAATATAAGTAAATACGGCGGGAACGGGTGCCGGGTGATAAATGACGAATAGAGAAAAAGCAGAAAAACTTTTAAAACAAATGACATTGACCGAGAAGATCGGTCAACTTGTTTTATGTGCGGGGTGCAACGTGGACGATAAGGGCGTTCCCGACAGTTTCGACCTTGTAAGATTGCTGAAAGAAGGAAAATGCGGTTCAGTGATAGTACAGCCGCAAGATATGAGTTATGCGACGGATTTTATGCAGAAGATCGCGGTGGAAGAATCGCGGTTGCATATTCCGCTTTTTATTAACTGCGATATGATACACGGGTTTGAAACGGTATTTCCGATACCGCTCGCCTCGGCTTGCAGTTTCGATACCGAACTCGTAGAAAAATGCGCGGAAATGTCCGCAAAAGAAGCGTACGCTTGCGGCGTCAGATATACCAACGCTCCTATGGTGGATATATCGAGAGATCCGAGATGGGGAAGGATCGCCGAAAGTCAGGGTGAAGATCCTTTCCTTGCGGGCGAAATGGCAAAAGCCTACGTCCGCGGCTATCAGAACGACGATAAATACGTTATGGCGACGCTGAAACATTACGCGGGATACGGCGCTTCGGAAGGCGGCAGAGATTACGATATCGTGGAAATGAACGAAAATACTATGCTTAACACCTACCTCGTTCCTTTCCGTGAAGGCGTAGAAGCGGGTGCGGATTCGGTGATGACGGGCTTTAACGCTCTCGAAAACGTGCCTATATCAGGTAATAAAAAGTATTTAAGGGATATTTTGCGCGCGAAATTCGGGTTTAACGGGATAGTTATTTCCGACGCGGGCTCGATAAACGAAATGATGCCGTACGGCGTTTGCCGCGATATAAAAGAGTGTAACGAGAAAGCGATCGCGGCGGGCGTGGATATAGATTTAGGCGGCGTCGCCTACCCGAACGGGCTTGAAGAAAGCGTTTTGGCGGGCAGGGTGGACGAAAGACTTATCGACGAAGCGGCATTGCGCGTTTTGGAAAAGAAATACGAACTCGGTTTATTTGAAGATCCGTACAGCAAAAAGGATAAAAGATGCGTCTTTTCCGCAGAACATTTGGATCTGTCGGAAAAACTCGCTATAGAGAGCGCGGTCTTATTGAAAAACGACGGAGTCTTGCCCGTCGCCCAAAGCGATAAGATCGCCATTATAGGCAAATTTGCGGAGAGTAAAGATCTTTTAGGGTGTTGGCAGAATTCGAGCAAAACGCAAGAACTATCGACGCTTAAAGAAGCGTTTTATGCCGCGGGATATAACGTGGTAGGCGTTTCTTCGTCGTACGACAATAAGTCTGTCGAACAAGCCGTAAAAGACGCGGATACAGTTATATTCACCTGCGGCGAATACAGCGAAGAAAACGGCGAAGCACATTCTAAACACCGTTTGCGTTTAACTACGGAAGAAGCCGATTGTTTCGCACACCTTAAAGCGATGAACCGAAAGATAGTCAGTCTGGTTTTTGCGGGCAGACCTTTGATAATCGACGAATTAGACTGCGGTGCTTTGGTGTATTGTTGGGATCTGGGGCACAGAACGGCTGACGCTATCGTAAAACTCCTTTCGGGAAAGAGTAATTTCAGCGGCAAACTCGCGGTAACTATTCCCGCCGACGAAGGACAACTGCCGATATATTACGCAAAGAAAAAACTCGGAAGACCTTACCAACCGGAAAATTCGGCGTGGAGATTTCAATGCAGGTACGAAGACGGGGGCAACGAACCTCTGTATCCGTTCGGGTACGGCCTTTCGTACAGTAAATTCAAGTATAAAAATCTTAAAGTCGCAAATAACACGCTCAAAATGGGGGAGAGCCTTGATTTAAGCGTCGAAGTGGAAAACGATAGCGATATAGACGGCGTGGAAGTAGTGCAGTTGTATATTAACGACGTCGTTTCCGAAGTCTGTCGGCCGATAAAAGAACTTAAAGATTTCAAGAGAGTAAAGATCAGGGCGCACGATACGGTCGTCGTAAACTTTTCCCTTTCGGAAGAAAAGTTTAAGTATTACCATATCGACGGCGGTTTTAAGGCGGATAGCGGAGAGTTCGTTATTTTCGTCGGAAGCGACAGCAACGCGGCAGATTTCGTTAAAATCGAATTAACGGATTAAAGATCAAAAGATATTATACGTAGTAGGTTTAATCGATGAAACAAGTATTATTTCCGGTAAAAGTCATATCGGAAAAAGGAACGAAGAACGGCGATAGTCTTATCGTGAAAAAATCTTTACAGATAGGTCTTACGGAAAAGCAGGTAACCGAATTCGACGAAGGTTCGTACGTTATTCTCGATTTCGGCAAGGAGATTTGCGGCGGGATAAGGATATTCGCGTTTATGGCGAATAACGTTTCCGTGCGTATTCGTTTCGGGGAAAGCCTTACGGAATGCTGCGCGGAACTCAGCGGCGAAAAAAACGCCACTAACGATCACTCGTTGAGAGATTTTACAGTTAATTTGCAAAATTATTCGGATATGACTTTCGGCGGAAGCGGGTTTCGGTTCGTGCGGCTTGATTTTTACGGAAAAGCAAGCCTTAAATCGGTAGTTGCGGAAAGCAGGATCTTAAATAAAAAGCCGATATACCTTTACGACGGAAAAGATAAAAAGATCAAAGATATTTTTACCGTTGCAAAGCGGACGATAGACTTATGCGCTTCGGGCGACTATCTTTGGGACGGCGTTAAGCGCGACAGGCTCGTATGGATAGGGGATATTCATCCTGAAATGCTCGCTTTAACGACGCTATACGGTCGTGTGAAGATCGTTGAAAGGTCGCTTGACTTCGTAAAAGAGCAAACCCCGTTGCCTAATTGGATGAATTGGTTTCCCACCTATTCTATGTGGTGGATAATAAACGTCGCCGACTATTGCGAGTACGCGCACGCGGAAGACTTTGCAAAAAAGCAAATGGAATATATGGCGGGGCTTATCGACCTATTGCTCGAATACGTTTCCGAAAGCGGAGATATGAATTATCCTTCTGTTTTCGTCGATTGGCAGACGAGCGGCAAAAAAGACGAAAAAGACGGCGCAAGGGCGATAAATATAATCGCCGCCAAAAAAGCGATAGCGTTATTCAAAAAATTCAGTAAAAAGACCGAAAATGCCGAAGAACTTCTCCGACGTTTGATGAAAAAAGAAATAAACGTTGAAAGCAGCAAGTCGGTACTCGGGTTAAAATATTTTGCGGTGGGGCTTACGGAAAGCGACAAACAAAAACTCGTTGAGAACGGCGCAAACGGCGTTTCGACGTTTATGAGTTATTATATTCTTAAAGCGATAGCGAGTTTCGATAAAGAAAAAGCGATCGAAATGCTTAAAGAGTATTACGGTGCTATGCTTGATAAAGGCGCGACGAGTTTTTGGGAAGATTTCGATATGAAATGGATAGAAAATTCGTGCAGGACAGACGAATTCCCGAAAGACGGAGAAAATGATATCCACGGCGATTACGGCGCGTATTGTTATAAGGGATTCCGCCATAGTTTATGCCACGGCTGGTCGTCGGGAATTATACGGTTTATCAAAGAGTATTGTTAAAAACGGTCGGTGCGGACGTTGTTTTAATAAATTGCGTTTTTTGTGGTGATTTCACTTTCGGGTGAAAAAAGGACTTGGATCTTTCCAAGCCCTTCTTGTTTATATAGACGTTATCAAAGACGATTTTCATTATTTACAATCTTCTACCCGATAGCATCCCGTATCGTTGTTTTCAGATAATTTTTTCTGAAACGACGCGATCTTTTGCATCAACTTGTCTTTAAATTCGGTTGATTCGCAAAGTGCGATCGCTTCGGAAAATTTCCCGGCTCTTCTCAACAGATCTATATGCCTTAAAATCAGGTTGGGATTATCTTTGAATAATTCCTTATTGCCAAGCGCAATGGCTTTTTCCCTACAAAGAACCGCGCCGTCAAAATCGCAGGCATCGTCGCACGCCCAGGCGGCGTGAAGAAACGCGTTGTAAGCCTCGTTCGGACAGGAATCTTTTAAAAGGATCAACGCGTATTTGTAAAAATTTTCGGAAAGTTTACTCTCGAAAGAGTGTCCTTCGCACGAAAGATAATCGGCGGTTTTTATATAATCGGCAAATCTTTCGCCGTCGTTTTCAATATCGCTGTGAACGTACCCGCAATTAGGGCAAATTTTGATCCACATAGGCATAGTGGAACGCTTCATTTCGGGTGGCCTCAGATCCAGATCGGGGCTTCCGAAAGCGTTTGTACTCATAAGTGAAACGCTGTTAAAAGTATGACCGCATAACCCGCATTTTATCTTGACGTTCGTAAATGTTGACACGTGTTCACCTCTATCATATCAGTTTTGATCATTTCAATCGGTTATATTATACAAGGATAGGTCTGATTTGTCAAAAGAAAACGGGGGAACTATCGGGAAGGGAAAAACTCGGTAAAATCTTTTTTGTAACACCCGTTAATCGCTTGTATGGATACGGCGTGTTTGATATAATATAAAACCCGTTTGCACGGGTTTTATTAATATAGTAATATCTATACCCAAGATCGAATCAAATAAAAAAATTCATTTTTTTGTTGACAATAGGTTAATCGGGTAGTATAATTGTAATTGATAGACATACTATCAATATGGTTTATGCGCTATCAAAATAAAAAGGAAATACAGATGAACAAGATAAAGCAAGCGGCACTCGATATTATAATAAACGACGCGTGCGACCTTTTTTTGAGCCGTTCGGTCAACGACGTAACAATATCGGATATTGCCGAAAAATCCGAAGTCGGTGTTGCGACGGTGTACAGATATTTTTCGACTAAGAAAAACATACTTGAAAAGTGTGCCGTAAAATTGCAGTTGAAAGTTTACGAAGATTATTTTAAACTCACGGGCGAAAGCGGGTACGATAAGATTAAAAAGTTTTATTACGGTTATTTGGAAGTTTTTAAAGCGCACCCCGAATTTTACAGATTTATAAATGAGTTCGACGCCTTTATGACGATGGAAAATAACGTACGACTTGAAGACTATTCTAAAGGGCTCGACTTGTTTTCGGACGAGTTTAACGCAATCTATCGGGAAGGCTTAAAAGACGGAAGCATAAAACGGATAGAAGACGTACGCGCTTTTTATTATTCGACTACGCACGCTATGCTCGAACTGTGTAAAAAACTTTCGGCAAACGTTCGCATAGTTAAACAGGACGAGAATATAAGGAGCGACGTCGAGATAGGCGTTCTTGTCGATATTATCTTATCGGCGTTAAAAGCATAAGTAACAAACCGCTGGTCTAAAAGCGGTAAAATATATGAAAGGAGAAAGGGTATCATTTTAGACGTGATGCCTGAAAAGACAATGAAAAGACTTACGAAAAAGCAGATGTGGATTTTCGCCGTCGGTCAACTCGGCTGGTCAACGCTCGGCGGAATTATCAACGCGTGGTTGGTAACCTTTTACCTTCCCACTAAAAACGACATAGCGTCCGGCGCTACGCAGTTCTTAAAACCGGGGCTTATTATTTTAGGCGTGCTTACGATTTTAGGGCTTATCACCGCGATAAGCCGTGTTTTCGACGCGGTAACCGACCCCTTGATTGCATCTATGTCGGATAGGAGCAAAAATAAACGCGGCAGAAGAATACCGTTTATGCAATATTCGGCAATACCGTTCGCGCTCGTTACCGTTCTGTTGTTTCTTGCGCCCGTCAACGAGATAAGCGGCTGGAATATCGCGTGGGTTTCGGTGTTTATTATACTTTTCTATTTGTTTATGACTATGTATTGCACGCCGTACAACGCGCTTATTTCCGAATTCGGCAAAACGCAGGAAGACAGAATGTATATATCCACCGCGATTTCTTTAACGTATTTTGCGGGTACGCTTTTGGCTTATACGCCTTTCCTGTTTGCGGGTATGTTGCAGGCGAACGTCGGCTTTAATTGGAGTTATCGCATTTGCTTTATCGTGCTTGCGGTCATCGCGCTTTTCTGTATGCTTTTGCCGACATTTAAACTTAACGAAAAGGAATTTGTCGATACTGCACCGAGCAACGTCAATATGTTTAAATCGCTTGCCGCAACATTTAAAAACAAAGATTTCCGCACTTTCGTAGGCTCGGATATTATGTACTGGATAGGTCTTACGCTTTTCCAGACGGGACTTCCGTTCTTCGTAAAAGTGTCTATGGCGCTCGATGAATTTTACGTTATGGTGTTTATGGGCGCGATGACGGTTTTGTCAGCGTGTTTCTACCCGTTCGTTACAGCGCTCGTCAGAAAGTTCGGCAAGAAAAAACTTACCATTTGCGGGTTTTTGGGGCTGGCGTTTGCGTACCTTATTACCGCTATGATCAACGTTGTACCGCTACCCGGTCTTGTGTACGGCGCGCTTATCTGCGTGGTCGCCGCGTTCCCGATGGCGCTTCTCGGTATTATTCCGCAGTCTATCGTTGCCGACGTTGCCGAAGCGGAAGGCGTTATCACCGGCGAAAACAGGGAAGGTATGTTCTTTGCGGCAAGGACTTTCGCGATGAAACTCGGTCAATCTATCGCAATGCTCACTTTTACGTCGCTTGCGATAATAGGCGCCGCGCAGGACTTGACGTCCAACGACGTTACCGCGTCTCCGATGGGGCTTATGATAGTTGCTTTCGTTGCGGTGGCGTTCTGCGTTTTGGGCGCGGTCATTCTTTCCTTCTATCGTGAGAAGAAGGTTATGAAAACGATAGCAAAAAAAGAAGACGAGACCTTTCTTTCGGCAATAGGCGAAGAAACGGTCAAATCCGACGCTGAAAAATAACCTATGATTATCAGATATTTTGCGGACGGGGTTTTAAGATCGGTCAAAACTCCGTCCATAGGGGAAAACGATATTAAGATACTTTCGGAAAACGAAGGTAAAAAAATCACCGTTACCGCCCTGCGCGATATAACGCTCGATTCCGCGGTGATCCCCGTTGAATTTAAAAAATCGCGTAAAAGTTCGGTTTTTGTCAACGGTTATCAGTCGTGGACGGCGACCAAAGAATACGTTCCCGCAGACAATCTTTTGATTTCCGAAAAACAACGCAATCTCGACAGACTGCCGCAGAACGTCGTTAAGGGATATGCGTTCAAATCTTACGGCTCGCAGTTCTTTCACAAAGCGGATAACAGCGCTCTTTTAGGCGTTGACTACGCGTACGTAAAGGGCAATGAAGAAATTTTTATAGGTAACCTTAACTATAAAAATGCTTATCTTCTTATAGAGATACATAAAACGAAAAATAGAATTCTTCTTTTGTCCGACGTGGACGGTAAAGAACTGAAAAAAGGCGAAACGTTTACGGTTTTCGATTTTTTCACCGATAGTGATGCCGAACGCGGGCAGAAAGAGTATTTTTCCCGCCTTACGCCCAAAAGCACAAAAAAACTGTTCGGCTATACTTCCTGGTACAATCACTATCAGGATATAGACGAAAATAAGATCTATACGGCGCTCGATAACGCCGACGAAAGATTCGATCTTTTTCAGATCGACGACGGGTTTGAAACGTTTGTAGGCGACTGGCTGAACGTTGACCAAAGCAAATTTCCGAACGGCTTAAAGCCCATAGTCGATAAGATCCACGCGCGCGGTATGCTTGCCGGAATATGGCTTGCGCCCTTTGCGGCGGAAGAAAAATCGGAAATTTTCCGTACCCGCCCAGACGTTATAGCAAAAGACGAAAAAGGCGATTTTATCAAAGCGGGCAGTAATTGGAGCGGGTTTTATCCGCTCGACTTAAATAATCCGTATAGCGTTGAATACGTCAGAAAGATTTTACGGTTTTACGTTGATCTCGGTTTCGACTTTTTTAAGTTAGACTTTTTGTACGCGACCAATTTAAAGCCTTTACGCGGCAAAACGCGTTCCGAAACCGCAGAGTTTGCGTATTCGATATTGTGCGAAGAATTAAAGGACAAAAAGATATTGGGGTGCGGCGCAACTCTGTCCAACGGGTTTGAAAAATTCGATTTTATGCGTATAGGTCCTGATGTGTCGCTTAAATTCGACGACGTGTGGTATATGAAATTTATGCACTCCGAAAGGATCTCCACCAAAGTTACTTTGCAGAACACTATTTACAGGAGCGTAATGGACGGCAAAGCGTTTTTAAACGATCCCGATGTTATACTACTCCGCGACGACAATATAGATCTTTCGGCAAAGCAGAGATATGCGCTTGCAAAAATAAACGCGCTGTTCGGTTCGCTTTTAATGACTTCGGATAATCCGAAGACTTACGATAAAAACAAATCGGAAATTTTAGACGAAACACTGACGCTGTTTAACGACGGCAAAGTATTATGTTATCGGCGCAGGAAAAGGTTTATTTACGTAGAATACGAAGTTGGCGGCAAAAAGCACGCGTTTAATTACGATACCAAAAAAGGGGTGATGAAAAATGGATAGATCGTCTGTGATCTTCGGTAATAAAATAGATAAAGAAACGTTAAAAAAAGCGGAAAAATCCAAACGGAAATACATTAAAAAATACGGCGACGACAGCGGTGCGGATTACAAACTCGGGGTGGAAAATATCGAAGCGCTTGACTTTCTCGGCGCAAAAAAGATGGTTTTTGCGGATAATGCCGAGCCGCTTCCCGAAAATGCTCTTATCGTCGGCAATATCCGTATGGGATTCGGACATTACAGGATAAGTATAGCGATGGCGTCTTGTGCCAAAGCTCTGGGGTACGAACCTTTCTGGCTGGATCTTGCCGGGTTTGACGCGACGGGCTCGGAGATGATAAGAGAACAAAACGCTATGTATTCTTTGGCGTCAAGGATTTCGCAAAAATCCCGGCTTTTCAATAAATTCGTATGGGAACCGTTAAACAGCGAAGGCTTTAAGAAAATAACTTATAACGCAAAAGATCAGAAAAATTCCGAACTGCTCGTTCCGATTTTCAAACGTATCCCGAAAGACGTGCCGTATATCGCCACACACGTGTGGCCGAGTCAGGCTGCAATCCACGCAGGGCTTACGCACGTCGTAAACGCTATTCCCGACAACTGGCCAATGGGATTGCATTTGTCGGAAGGCGCTATACACGCCGTTCAGACGCCTTTTGCGTATTTCGGGTATAAAACTCTTCGCGGTTTTGCAAAATATCCGCTTAAAGGTATGCCGGAGAGCGATATAAAAATGGTCGGAAGATACGTCGATCACGAACTTTTAGTGGGACTTGAAAATGATAACGCTCGTAGGATAGAGCGTATTAAAAGCGGTAAGCCGATGCGGTTTTTGTTGACCGTCGGCGGTGCGGGCGCGGGGTTTAAATCGTTCTGCGAAACCGTAGTACACCTTTTGCCTTACGTTAAAGCGGGCAAGGCGGCGGTGATTATCAATTTCGGCGACCATAAAGACGTTTATACTAAAATGCAGAAAAAACTGAAACTCGAAGGGGTAAAGGAGTTTTTTAACGAGTACGATAAACTTAAAGCCGAAGCGGAAAGAATAAAAGGCGGAGATTGTTCGGGTATTTACGCTATATATAACGAAGATATTTTTGAGGCGGTTTACAGTACCAACCTTTTGATGCCCGTTTCGGACGTTCTTATCACCAAACCGTCCGAATTGTCTTTTTATCCGATACCGAAGATATTTATGAAGCATATCGGCGGGCACGAAATTTACGGCAGCATAAACTCGCAGGAAATAGGCGACGGTTCGCCGGAGTGTCCGACGTCCGAACTTATTAACGAAATGATAGATAGGTTTATAAAAGATAAAGATTTGTTCTGTCATATCGTTGAAAGAATAAACGAGTTGAAAGCGACGGGATATTACGACGGCGGGTACGAGTGCGTCAGGCTTGCTACGAAAAAATAATAGACCTGCAAGAACAAAAAATTGCTCTCGCAGGTGATTTTCGTTTTTAGGCTTGCCTTTCTCGTGCCTCGGCAACTTAAAAGCAATTAGTAAAAAATCCCGGTCCGTTTTGTTTTTTTTGGAAAGGTCGGTATGTTATAATAATAAAAACAGAAAGGAGAAGATGAAATTATGGAATTTGAATTATTGCAACAAGGCTTTGTGACGATTGTTTTGAGCGGCTGTGTGTCCGTGTCGCTTTTACAGGAAGAATTGTCCGTTTCGGCGGAAGTCGCAAAAGACGTGATAAAGGAATTATCGGCGATGGGGGTAATCAGCGGTTTTGATTATTCCAAAGACAAGATGCCGTTTATCAGAAAGTCCGACCTTCAAAAGCAGTCGGGCGGAGCAGACGGTCAGAACACAAAAGAAAACCTTAAAGACTTTTGCACCGTTGATACGAACGTTTCTATCCATACTTTAAAGCCCGTTATGGACGAGCCGATAAGCGAAGACCTGATCGAAAAGGCAAAAGGACTTAAAGTAAAGTACGACAAGTTAACCACCTTGATCTTGCAAAAAGAACTTAAAATCGGTTATAGCGACGCGATTCGCATTTTAGACGTTATAGACGGCGCTAAAAACGTCTAAAGGCAACAATATTAAAAGAAAAAAGGTGATAAACAACATGTGGGAATA
>JAGAEX010000080.1 GCA_017612915.1 Clostridia bacterium
ATCGCTTGGATAAGAGTGGGCGAAGACGGAAGACTGTGGGCGGTAAACCCCGAAAACGGTTTCTTCGGCGTAGCCCCTGGGACGAGTATGAAATCCAACCCCAACGCGCTGTTATCCACTAAAAAGGGTACGATATTCACTAACGTCGTGGAAAATCTGGACGACGAGACCGTTTGGTGGGAAGGTTTGGATAAGAATCCGCCTAAAAACGCTATCGACTGGAAAGGAAATCCTTGGAACGGCGATATGAAAGACGCTGACGGCAAGCCGATTAAAGGCGCGCACCCGAACAGCAGATTTACCGCGCCTACCGTCAACTGTCCGTGTCTTTCCGACCAGTTCGAAAATCCGGACGGCGTGCCGCTTTCCGCAATTATCTTCGGAGGAAGACGTGCTAAAACCGCACCGCTCGTTTATCAGAGTAAAGACTGGAATAACGGCGTGTTCGTAGGTTCTATAATGGCAAGCGAAACGACGGCGGCGGCGACCGGCGCAGTCGGCGTCGTAAGGCGCGATCCTATGGCTATGCGCCCGTTCGTCGGCTATAATATGGGCGACTACTTTAAACACTGGATTGGAATGGGCGATAAGATTAAGAATAAACCCAAGATTTTCAACGTCAACTGGTTCAGAACGGATGAAAACGGCAACTTTATCTGGCCGGGGTTCGGCGACAATATGCGCGTTCTCGATTGGATACTTGCTCGTTGCGAAGATAAGGTGGACGCTAAAGAAACGCCTATCGGCTACGTTCCTTACGCAAAGGATATCAATATCGACGGGCTTGACGGCATCACCGAAAAGACTATCGAAGACCTTTTGACCGTAGATAAAGAAAACTGGACGAAGGAAACGGAAGGTATCGAAACTTTCTACGGCGAATTAGGTAGCCGAGTTCCGAAAGAACTTTACGACGAACTCGCTAAATTAAAAGCGAATTTGAAATAAGTTGATAGTAAAATTACGCCCGCCGCGACAAAAAGTGTCGTGGCGGGCGTTTTGTTTTTAAATAGGTATAAAAAATTTTCAAAAGGGGTAAAACAGGATTATCAAAACCGAAAAGGAGATTTTTTATGGGCAAAAATATGCTTACCACGAAAGAGGCGACGCTACTTTCCGATCTTTTGATCTACGAAGAAAGCGCGTGTAAAAAAGCGAGACTTTACGCCAGAACGCTGACAGACAAAACGCTTGCAAGTAAATTCAATAAACTTGCCGATCATCACGAAAAGCGCTTTAACGCGCTGTTCGATTTATTGTAAGGGGGAAATTATGGATTATATGAAAGAGATAACCTTAAACGAAAAGGACAGTTTACAAGATATGTTAAACCTTGAAAAGAATATCGCCAAAGTGTATTCTACGGTGATGACCGAAGGGGTAAGTAACGGGTTCAGAACGACGGTTAAAAACCACTGGAACGAAACGGTAGAAGACCAAGCGGACGTGTATTTTATGATGACGGATAAGGGATACGCGAAGGTGGAATCCGCGCCCGAAACGACTTTATCGGAAGAGAGAAACAAGTTTTCAAAAGTTAAAAGCGGACTTGCTTAAAACAGGGTGATAAAAACTAATATCGGCGCAAGCAATCTGCTTGCGCCGATAGTGTTTTTAAGTCTAATTATTTATTTTCCGCGGGAGTTTCGGGCGTGTTGTTCGCAGCCTTTTTCTTTTCCAGATATTTAATAAGGAATACAGAGCCGACGAATAAGCCGAGTGCCACTACCCACATAATTACGCCGCCGAGAACGGCACTTAAATCTGCGTATATCAGCGCGCCGCCGATAATATAAGATATAAACGCGATAACCGCGACGAGAGAAGCGTAGGGGAGTTGCGTTTTAACGTGGTCAACGTGGTTGCAGTTTCCGCCTGCGGAAGCAAGTATCGTAGTGTCGGAAATGGGCGAAACGTGGTCGCCGAACACAGCGCCGCCAAGCGTTGCCGAGACGGTAAGCACGGCAAGAGTGCTGGTGTTTTCACCAAGCAAAGTCGTGGCGATGGCAATCAAAATACCGAACGTGCCCCAAGAAGTTCCGGTTGCAAAGGATATGCCGCAAGCAAGCAGGAAGAACAGCGCGGGGAACAGCCATTGTACGGAAAGTCCCGCGACGTTTTCTTGAACGAATTGTTGCGCGTCAAGATAACCGCCTTTCGCGCCCATAATGCCGGAAATGGTCCAAGCAAAAACTAAAATCAGTATTGCGGGCGTCATGGACTTAAAGCCTTGAACGATGCTTTCCATTATGTCCTTAAAACTAACGACTTTCGCTATCATATAGTAAGCACCGATGACAAATAATGCAAAGGTAGATCCTATTGCAAGCGAAGGTCCTGCGTCGCAACTCGAAAACGCGTCTATAAAATTGTTTCTGCCGTGGAAGAACCCGCCGTTATAAATCATACCGAGAACGCAGAAAACTATAAGCGTTATAACGGGAATAACGAGATGGCGGACTTTGCCTTTGGGGTTTGCGACGATAGATTTATCTTCGTCGGTGGGAAGGTCGGTTTCGCCTGCGTTAAGGTCGTCTAAAAAGTCAGCCGCGTATTCGTTTTTCTTCATTTTGCCGAAGTCTATTTTATAAATACAGAATACGAATACCATTATCAAAGTAAGCACGGCGTAAATATTAAACGGAATAGTCGATATAAACGCAATCAGTCCGTCGCCGCCGAGTTCGCCCGAAACCGCCGCCGCCCAAGAAGAGATAGGCGCGATAATACATACGGGCGCAGCCGTGGAGTCGATTATCCAAGCGAGTTTAGAGTGAGAAACTTTAAACTTGTCCGTTACGGGGCGCATCGTCGAACCTACGGTAAGGCAGTTAAAGTAGTCGTCAACGAAGATGAGGCATCCGAGTCCCGCCGTTGCAATAAGCGCGCCACGCTTATTGCGTATGCGATTCTGTGCCCACTCGCCGTACGATTTAGCGCCGCCCGACTTTTGCATAAGCACGACGAATATTCCGAGAACTACAAGGAATACGAGAATAGGCACGTTGCCGCCTACCTTTTCACTCATAACCTGAAAAGAAGTATCCATCGCGTCTACGGGATTGCCACCGACGTAAAACATGCCGCCGACGAAGATACCGACAAACAGCGAAAGATAGACTTGTTTGGTTATGAGTGCCAAAACTATTGCTACTAACGCGGGCACGAATGCCCAAAAAGTTCCGCTCATAAGAGCCTCCTTAAAATAAAATCAAAAATCACGGCCATTAAATAGCCGTGATTTTTCATCTTTGGTATTTAATAGCGCAACGCAAGATACTCTCTTGCGACAGTCGTAAGCGTGTTCCGCTTACGCCCAGATCGAAACTTTCGGGGTAAAAAATTCCGTCTTCGGCAATCTTTCCTTTCCCGCGCGGAAACTTTTCACCCCGTCCCGCGTTTGTCATAAAGACTGCGCCTCTATTTATTTTTTATACGAATAATATATAACTTTATCCGAATATTGTCAACGATTTTAGCGAAATTCTGCGTAAAATTTTAAAAAACGCCGAAATTTGCGATATTCTGTAAAAAAACGGTTGACCTTGCGCCCTTAACGGTGTACAATAAAACCATAAATAAATAAGAAGGTTTTCGGCAAACACTTCTATAAAACAACCGACAGAGAGAGTATTGTACTCCCCGTTTCGGGCGTTTGCCGAAGCGGGGAGTTTTTTATGGATAAATTTGCGGAAAAACAAAAAAACGGCAGGGCGTTTCCTACGCGCGCGCTTGCCCGTGCAGGCATAATTGCGGCGCTATACGCGGCGCTTACTTGGGTTTTCGGTGATTTGGCGTACGGACCTTTGCAGGTTCGCCCTGCGGAAGCGTTATGTATGTTGCCTATATTCTTTATAGAATCCGTGCCGGGACTTTTCGTTGGGTGCGCGCTTGCAAACCTTTTGTCCGGCTACGGAATATACGATATCGCTTTCGGAAGTCTTACCACTCTGCTTGCCGCAATTCTTACCTTTATGATAGGTTTGTTATTCCGCCGCAACCTTCTTTCCGCTATTTTAGGCGGTATTCCGCCCGTGCTTTTTAACGCAATCGTTATTCCCTTCGTTATTATTCTGGGCGACGCGGGAACTCCTATGGAGGCGTACTGGACGATGTTCGGCGAATTTATGCTTACCCAAAGCGTGTGGTTGTACGCGCTGGGTATTCCGCTCTACTTTGCCGTTAAAAGACTGCGGG
>JAGAEX010000081.1 GCA_017612915.1 Clostridia bacterium
ATACAAAATATCAATATAAAACGGAGAAAAGTATGGAATATAAAAGGTATCACAATATTATTGCGTTAAGACTGGATAAAGGCGACGATATTATGGGGAGCGTTTATGCTGTCGCCGAAAAGGAAGGAGTTAAGGCGGCAAGCGTGTCCGGGATAGGCGCTACCAATAATTTTACCGTAGGAGTTTTCGAGATGGCGAAAAAGGAATACGAAAAGTACGATTATAGCGGCAATCACGAGATAAACGCGCTGACGGGCAACATTACCGAAAAGGACAAAAAGCCGTATATACATTTACACATTACGGCGACGGGGAAAGGCGGAAAAGTTGTAGGTGGGCATTTGATTAAAGGCGTGATTTCCTTAACGGGGGAAATAATAATCACGGTAATTGACGGCAAAATTTTGCGTGAATTTAACGACGAACTCGGCATAAACCGTTGGCAGTTGTAAAAATCGACAAAATAAAAAAATACTTGACGAAAAACGCATTTTATTGTATAATAAATACATATTATAGGTAAAAAGGAGATTATTTATGAAAAAAATTACCGACTACATTAAACCAAACATTTTAATCATTTTCGGTGCGCTTTTACTTGTCATGAATTTAGACGCACTGTCTGCGACAGGCGCGGGTTTAGCGCTCGGTATCGTTGCGATAATTATGTCGGTGTATTATTTATTCGTCGGCATTTTGCTCGTATTGATGGGAAACAAATTATCACCTTCCATACATAAAATATTAGACGCGATCACGATATCGTTTTTCGCGCTCTATATGTTCGTGAGTTATTTGCTTACCACTATCGACGGCGGCTTTGGACCGACCGGTTGGGTGATCAATATTTTAAGTATGGTAGCGGCGATCGCGCTCGTTATAGTTTATATTATGTATAAATTCACCGATCAGGCGGCTCTTATCCGTTTCGTATCGCTCTTTGCGTTGATTTTCGTTTTAGCGCTTTTGCTTGACGTCTTATTTGCCGCAGGCGGATTAGTTGGTCGAATCAATATATTCCTGGTAGCGATATATGCTGCGTATTCCTTCTATCTTTTCAGTTCTCTCGGTAAGATTGAAGACGCACCGAAACAAGCGGAAACGGTAAAATAAAAAAGGCTTTCTATTTGTAAGGTATAAAATTTTCGAATATGAAATTTTTGATAAAGGGCGGCAAGGATTGCCGTTCTTTTTCGTTTAAAATAGTCCACGCGATTACGGGCGTTTTTCTGCTCTTTCGCTTTACGAATTTTAAGCCGCCTTTATGAAAACTAATAAAGTCGGGCTTTATTATAAAATTAAAACACAGGTGTTTTAAGACGAAATTCGTTATTCTTCCACGTTCTTTTTCGTGTGTGCCGAGTATCCCGCAGACGATATGCGGCGCAAGTTTTTTTGCCCTTTTAATATAAAACGGGTTAAACGATTGCAGGGCAAATGCTCCGTCGTATTTTTTCAGCATATCGACCGTTTTGTCGACGATATAGTCGTTCTCCTGGTCTTTTATCTCTATTAAAAGCGGTACTTTACCGGCTATGATCGATAGTACTTCTTGTAAAGTCGGGATCTTTTCGCTTGTGCCAAGTAGCGAAAGCGCTTTAAGTTCCGAAAGCGTTTTATCGGTGATTTTGCCGCTCTCGCCCGTCATACGGGTAAGGGTTTCGTCGTGGAAGCACACTATTTCGTTATCCGTCGTCAAATAAAGGTCGATCTCGATAGGAAAACCTTTATCCGCCGCGATTTTAAAAGCGGTAAGAGAGTTTTCGATAACGTCGCCGCCCCAAAGTCCCCTGTGTGCGATAGGGCGGGTTAACAACCAGTGATTTTTGTCGATTTTCATATAATTTCTCCAAATTGACAAATTACTTGCAAAAATTTTACTTATATAATATAATTACAGTATCTGCGATAAGCGATTACTTTAAAATTGTACAATAAAAGGTAGATTTATGTCAACGACCGAACAGAAAAACATACGTAATTTTTGCATAGTGGCGCATATCGACCACGGCAAAAGTACGCTGGCGGACAGGCTTATGGAAATGACCGGTCAGGTATCCGAGCGCGAAAGTAAAGACCAACTTTTAGATTCTATGGACTTAGAACGCGAGCGCGGTATAACCATAAAACTTACCCCTGTGCGTATGTTCTATAAGGCAAAAGACGGCGAGGAGTACGTTTTTAACCTTATAGACACCCCCGGGCACGTTGACTTTTCTTATGAAGTTTCCCGCTCATTAAGGGCTTGCGAAGGGGCGATCCTGATTGTCGACGCGACGCAGGGCGTTCAGGCGCAGACACTTGCGAACGCCTATCTTGCTATCGACAACGACCTGGAAATAATGCCCGTCATCAACAAAATGGACTTGGCGTCCGCCCGCCCCGACGAAGCGGCGGAAGAGATAGAAAACATTTTGGGCGTTGACGCGTCCGACGCGCCGCGAATTTCGGCAAAAAGCGGACTTAACGTCGGCGAAGTTTTAGAGCAGATAGTTAAAAAGATCCCTGCGCCGAAAGGGGATAGAAGCGCGCCGCTTAAAGC
>JAGAEX010000082.1 GCA_017612915.1 Clostridia bacterium
AATATCGTCTATACTGCTATCCGTACCCCTTAACGTCCAACGAAGATCGAATTCAAAAAACGGATTAAGCCCCGTGGGAAGGTTTACGCTAGACGAATAATAAGTTATGTACGACGCGTTTTTAATTTTGCATAAAAACTGCCCGTTCGCGTCGGAAACAAAATATTTCCTTTCATTTCCGTTATCATCTGTCGCCGACCATGGCGCGGTTATAACGCCGTCGCTTAAAACGTCCCAGCCTTCCTGATCTTCGTTGGTGTTAAATTCCCAGTCGTAAACGCGGTTGCCACCGTAGTTCGGGAAAGGCCAACCCATACCGAAAGTATTTCTCGGATTTTGGTTGGTCTTTTCGGTGTCTGAAGACGTCCAGACGTAGCCGTAATCGTCAACGGGAATACTATAAAGCCATTGACGGATAAGCGAAAAACTATCGCTCCTGAAATTTTTTGACGTGCTGTCGAACCAAAGAAGACTCATCGACTCCCAGTCTTTCCAGCAAGATTGCGCCTTGCCGAGTTCCATAGCGTTGATAGCCGTATCCAAAGAAGAACGAGAGTGTTTTATATAAAAATCGTTCAAAAACAAATCGAGATCTTTATCGGAACTGTAAAAATACAGTTGATCTTCGGATAATTTTACGTAATCTTCCGGATTGCCTGCCGCAGCGTCATTACAAGCGCACAGTGAAAACAAAAGGAAAACCGACATAACTAACGATACGATCTTTTTCATTTCTTTTTTCTCCTTAAACAAATTATTGCGGCAAGAGCAAGCGGCAGCGCAGCTCCGGAAGTTATTCCGGAAGAACAGCCGCCCTTTTCTCCATCGTCGCCGCCGTAATCGATTACCGCCTGAAAGAAGTCGGACTTTTTAAGCCCGTTTTCAGACGTACAGGTTATAAGAACGTAATAGCGATGTTCCGATTCTTTCAAAATAGACTCTATTTCGATCGTCGCGTTAAGATTATCAGGTTTTACGTATAAATAATCAAGATTAAAGGACGATTTGTCGGCGATTTTGAAAGCATTGTCGGTCTTGGTCAGATTTTTGCCGTTATAATTGACGGTAAACCCGACGTCGTCGGCGCTTACCGACTTATCCACCTTTTGGAAAGTCCTTTCGCCGAGCATAAATTTCCACTCGGAATCGCTCTTAAGCATAACTCCGCTCGGAAATTTAAGCCCCGCTTTGAACTCGAAAACGTACGGCTCGTCCAGATTACGGCTTAACGGCACGTAATGGCTGTCGAATTCGATATTCATACAACTGTTGGCGTTTTCTTCGCCCATATGTACCATACACGCGACGGCTTTCGGTTGATATATCCTTATCGGATTACCGTTGAAATATATACAATCGTTGATACTGTCCGTCAAACCGCTTTGATCGAAGAAATCCACGAGTTCGACGGTCATATTCGGGTTGTCGTCTGAACTGCGCTTGATGCCGTCTTTTGCGGTTTGTGGCGCCATCGCCATGTGTTTATAGTTGACGTATGTGATGTTTTTTGAAAAATAGACCGCAAAAATATAGTGATTATGGGTGCTCGAAAGAACCCTGACAGTAGGCGGGGCGATAGAAACGACGTCAACTTCGTCGTATTCCATTTCTTCGGCGTTAACGACGTTTCCCCCCGTGTGCGGCAATAACGCGATCGCCGCACACATTATCAGGATCAAAACGGGAGTTAAAAAGGTAATAACTTTTCTCATTATTTTACCACCACAGTTGTTTCTGTGAAAGTTGAAGTAGTATAGGTAATGGTTTTGTTAACAGCATCTACCGTATAGCCGGAGTTAATCGCGACGTTGTTAACGTAAACCGTAGGCGTTGCGCCCGTGTAATGTAAGGTAATAGACAACTTGGAATTATCGGTAGCGTCTTCGATTATATCGGACACGTTCTTTATCATAGCGAACGAATTGCCGACGTAAACGTCGAAATGCACGCCGAGATATCTGACGTCTTCTAATTTCCACGCTTTAACGTTGTCGGGAAGGTTGGGATTTACGGTCAAAACGGGAACGCCGTCGTCATAATAGGTATCAAGCCCAACAAATCCGTCCGGAATTACCGAAAGCAGCATAGCGTTTTCGACGAATTCCGCGTCAAGCCCCAACGTGCCTCCCGAACCGTGTCCCTGAAGCGTCTCTTCCCCGTCGTAATACTCGACGTAGAAGTCTTTGGGTTCGTTGCCCGAAAGTTCGTATTCGAGTTTAACGTCGTTATACCAACCGATTATGGCGTTAAGTCTCGAATAAGCGTTATCCGCGCCGATATATTTAAGTCTTGCCAAAATATCGTAATAACTCATAAAGAGTATAGCGCCGCCGTTCTGAACGGATTCGCCGTACGATAAAACTCTTTGCGCCCAGACTTTCTGGTTGCCTATATCGATCACGTTCGTTTTCGGAGCAAATTCGTATTCGTAAAGATTTGCTTGCGCATCCATCCAGTTAAGGATCTTTACCGCTTGTTCGTCGGTAGCGATACCCGTATCGATAATAATAAGATTGAAGGCGACCGAACCGAAATCTATTTGAGAACTGCCGTACCACCCGTCGATAAAATAGCCCTGGGTGGAATTAACGTTCTTAAAGTAGCCGGTGTGAGCGCCCGTATTCAAATCTGCCGTGATAGCCGATTTTACAGCCGCGGCTTTGGTGCGCAACGAACTTGCCGTTTCGGAATAGGTCGTGGTCGTACCGCCCGTAAGTTTGCTTACGACCGAAACCGAAGCAACGCTTATACCGTTAGCGGCAGCCGCTTCTTCAAGATATGCCATATCGAGCAACGTTTTATAGTACAGCGCGTTGACGTAAGAAGACTTCGGCGCAAGGGACCAAATATCCCAGTATGTACTTATAAAAGAATTAGCGTAACCCTGACCGCCGTTGTGTCCGTGTAATTTAGAAAGATCTATAATACCGTCCGTGGTCATATAACTGATCAAAAACTGCATCGCCCTTCTGTATTTGGGAAGGTTAGTGGTCAAAAACGCCACGGCGCCCGTGTTTTCAAAATGCGTTCTGCCTGCGTTTATAAAAGACATGTTCGTATCGGCCATTCTTATATCGAAACATCCCCTGACGTAATCAAGATAAATTTGACCGACAAAACTGCTTCCGTTTATCTTTATCTGTATCTGCTTGATATTGCCCGTCCAGTTAGCGTGCTCGGAAACGGGGACGTAAAGGTGTACCCTGCCCGAATCAACATCTAAATTATACGACGTCGTCGCCCAAGTATCAAGGTCTAAAGTGTAAGAATTGTTGCTGCCGTTCTTAAAAATTAATTCTATATTCGTTAAAGTGCCGGAAGTTCTCAACCATTTAAAGCCGATCTCAACGAATCTGCAATCACTCGCGACGAAAACGCCGTTATGCGTAGTTTCGCTTACCGTGTAAGTAACATAACTTGCGGCACTTTTTACGTCCGCAAGATAATAACCCGTGCCGCCATCCGACGCACTGTCCGTTGCAGATGCGAACGAACCGCTATCGGACGCTGCCACCCAGTCGTTGGAACAAGCGCCGTAAGTAGTGCCTGCACCGGCATCAATCGCTAAAATAGAACTGTTCTTTCTGCCGCTCTGAAACTCAAAGCCATCCAGAGGATATGGGTCGCTTAAGGTTGCTCTGCCCGTGTAGTTCGGCAGATTCCAGCCCTGACCGAAAAAACCCAGTTCTGCGCCCTCCCAAACGTAGCCGTATTTATCCACGACCGCATTTTCGACTTTGCCCGCGTATGAAATTTCATTTGTGGTCGTTCTGGCGGAAGATATATACATCAAAGACGTCGCTTCCCAGTCTTTCCAGCTCATAGACGCAGCGCCTACTACCGTATCAATCACAAGATCGGAACTATCCGCGTATAAATATCTTTCCGCGTAGTCGTCAAAAAAATTGTTTACCGTGGAATTCGTGCTTTTCGCCATAAAATTGCCGTCGGATTCTTTAATATAACTGTATAATACGTTGTTAACTTCGACGACTTCCGAAGCAACATATTCGTCAAGTATAGATCTCTGATAGGAAGAGTAAGGCGAATACACGGTGTTGCCGTTAATAACCACAGAGTAAGCGTATTTCTCCGTTTGACTTTCGGACACGTCGTTAAGAGCCGCGGAGGCAACGTAACTGATACTTCTCGAACAAGAACCCAAATAAATATCGTCGGTATGATCGTCGTCGAAAGTCACGCGCAAGAACGGTCTCGCCGTGTACTGTTTGGAGTAGTTTGCGCTTGCGAGATTTGTGATAACGACGTTGAAATTGTAATAACCGTTTTCGGTATAATAAACGGTACAAGCCTGATTATAAGTCTTGGCAGAGCCTTCCCTGCTCACGTTCATCATAAATTGAACGGTCGCGCCATTTGCGATAAGCCCGTCAACGAGTTCCTGATCGGCGTGCGCGCAGAAACGCAAGCCCTTTGTGGAGTCGCTGACGATCCTGACGTACCCGCCGTTGTCGATCTTGCCGTACGCGTTAAGCCAAGAAGCCGTAGTATATTCGCTGAAAGCGGGATCGGAATTGAAAACGACAGGTTCTTTCACTCCGTAGATCGTAGCGTCTTTCGTAATGAAAGTTCCCGGAACGACGGAGATCTCTATACTGTTGCCGTCGCCCTTATTTGCGTTCCACCAGTCGAGTTTCATACGGACTTCCATAGTCCCGTTTTTGACTAACGTTACGAACGGTTTTTGATAGACAGCCCCTGCGGTTGACGGGAAAGTCGTCCACGCGCTATAACCCGAAACGTCGGTGTTAGCGTTTATGTCTTTCATTGATACGCCGTTGATGCGGATAAGGTTTGCAAGGTAGTAATACGCCTCGTTATCCAATATTTTATAATTTGTACCCTCTTTAAAAGGCGCGTAATTGACGTCGAAATAGATAACGTCGCCTAAAGGCTGCCAACGGCTTACCGAAATTTCGCCGGGGTAAATATAATTGATACTGCTCTCGGCAATAAACGTGTTCGTTTCTTCGCTGAATACGAGTTCTTTGTCTTCGGTGAGTTTCACGCCGTTTGCGGATAAGCCCGCGCAGACTTTAAGTTTGAAATAATAGCCTTCCTGACGCAAACCGTTAAACGCGCCTTCCCATATTCTTATATCCAAACTGCCCGCCGAACCGACGTGGAATAAAACAGGTTTTTTGTAAAAAGCGGGAGTACCCGAATTGTTCTGCGGGAACGAACCGCCGTCCCAGGTGGACGCCGCGGAAGAAGCGTACTCGCTGTTGATCTCGGTTATCGATTTGCCGTTTATTTTAATACAATTTGTTATCGCGTTCGACAAGTTCACGTTATCGTATCCCGTAACGGAAAATCCCGAGAAACCGCTTACGTTAAAAGTCCAAAGATGCGCGCTCGAACTGTAACCGACGTAAGAAATAGTTAAGCCGCTCGCGTTTACTTCGGTGATATCGCTCTTATAATTCCAGTCAACGCCGCTCTTCGTTGCGGAAACAGCCCAAGTACCTTCCCTTACCCACGTCATCTCTTCGGTGACGGCGTAAGCGTTGGTCGCGTTAAGAATATAGACGTGCGGAACGATAGACACTTCTATAGAGTCGTTTATCGCGTTAGCGTTCCACCAGTCGTTTTTAACATAGATCTTCATATAGCCGCCGCCTGCAACGTAAGGAACGAACGGTTTCTGATAGGTAGCCCCTGCGGTTGACGGGAACGTACTCCACGCGCTATAACCCGAAACGTCGGTATTTTTATTCCACCATTCCATAGTTTTGCCGTTGATCTTGACTAATTTCTGCAAATATTTATAACTGTCATCGTCAAGCAGTTTATAGTCCGTACCTGCGGTAAGTCCGCGGGAATTGAGTTGGAATTTGTAAACGTCGTTGCTCTGTTCCCAGTTCAATACACGTTCGTGAGTCAGATACGCGCCCTGTTTGATATAACTGTCGCTTATCGCAACGACATCACCCGCAACGCCCGAACTGTCTTTAACGACGTAAATGTCCGAGTCCGCGGAAAGGGTATTTCCTTCTTCGGAAAGACCTGCTTTAACCTGTATATCCATAAGTCCGTATTCCGCAACGATGATCGAATAAATATTTTCGTGGATATATATACGCATAATAGCCTTATAACCGCGTACGAAAATAGGCATTTTGTAATAATAACCGGTACTGTTCGCAGGGAAACAGAAAGTTGACGACGACCAACCCGACGCGGTAGTCCTGTATTCGTCGTTCCACTCGGTTATGCTCTTGCCGTTTATTTCTATCTTGTCGTAAACGTTGATAGAATCGTCGATTTCTTTGCTTAAAATGTTATAACCGTCTCCGACCGTGATACCGGAATCGTTGATCTTAAAGACGTACATTCCGTTTTCTTTGGTCGTTTTCGATATGCTCGTTACGGTAAAACTCGCCGCGTGAGCGGTTTTCGTCTGATTTACGGCGAGAGCCGCCGCGCCGCTCAACACGAAAAGCACGCTTAAAGTTATCAGTAATAATTTTATACTAATAGTCTTTTTCATTTTCTTCTCCTCCTTAATCCTCGTCGAACCAACTGTCGTCAATAAAGTTATCGCCTTCGGAAAGGCTTATAAGCAAAATATCCGACACCTTCATCTCGACAAGTTGTACAGTTGGACAAAAATACTCTTTTTTAATCATATTTCAGCACCCCGCTTTATTTTTTTCATTTTTTACCTCGTAAAAATATATTTTTAACGCCGTCTTTGACTGAACGTCTTTTCCTTATACGAATTTACAATTCAACCAAAGCGCCGTTATTTTTTCTCGACTCTTCCGCCGCAAGCGCCATCAGGTGGCTTTCTATCGAATTGGAAAGCGACGTATCCACCGCCGCGCTTCCGTTCGTTATCACTTCGTAAAGCGCGTCTATCATCCTGTGATCGCCGCCGCCGTGCCCCGAAAGATCATCGGTCAGTTCGCTTATCTTATAATCGGTATTGTCTTTACCGAAAGGTCTTACCGAAATAAGGTCCGCCGCTTCGTCGTACATTATTTCGCCCACCGTGCCGAACAACTTTATTATTCTGCCGCCGCCTTTCGTGAACGCCATCATTTTAAGATTGCCCACCACGCCGTTATCAAACGTCGCCGTAACGACCTGATGATCTACGACGTCGTTCTGACCGTTAAACACACACTCTCCGTACCTGCCCGATTTAAGACAATCGGTAAATACTTCTTCCGAAAGTTTTTTGTCCGACAGCACGTTGAACGGCCACTCGTCTTTTTCCCCGTTTCTCTTCCACGCGTCTATGTATATTCTTTTCGCGCTGTACGCGCAAGTATCGACGTATTTACAGTCAAGACACCTGTCGCTTGCACCGTCGGGCTTATTTTCCTTCTTAAAATAGGTCAGATCGCCGCAAGAATTTATATACCGCGCTTTCGCACCGGCAAAATACTGCAACAGATCGAGATCGTGGCAACATTTTGCCATTATCATAGGCGTCGTATCCTTTCCGTTGCGCCAATTCCCCCTGACGTAACTGTGCGCGTAATGCCAGTACGCGACCTGCTCCAAATCGTCTATCGTTATAAGCCGACCTATCGCGCCGCCGTCCAATATCTCTTTTAACTTTCTTATCGCCACCGTATATCTTAAAACGTGGCACACCATTACGATAACGCCGCTTTTTTTTGCCGCTGCATTTAACGCGCGCAACTCGTCAACGTTGTCGGATATCGGCTTTTCGAGCAATATATATTTATAGCCTCTTTCTATCGCTTTAAGCGCCACCCGAACGTGGTCGCGATCAAGCGTCGCAATAACTATAAGATCCGCTCTCTTCTCTTTAAAAAATTCGTTTTCGTCGAGAAAAAGGTTTTCCGCCGTCACGCCGAAAAGTTCCGAGTATTTATCGAGTTTGCTTTGACTCCTGTCGCAAAGGGACACTATATCGTATTTGTCCGCACACTCGTTAATATATTTCCCGTACGCTTCTCCTCCGCGTGCGCCTACGCCTATTATCGCTGTCTTTACCGTCTGCATTTCGTTTACCTTGTTCGCTATTTAAATCTATTAAGCCTGCTTTTCGTTTGCGGAACGCAAACGAAAAAAGGGTTTCCCTTTTAAATATTTCGTCGTCTTTTCAAAGTTTTTAATTATATTTTGCCTATTCTTCGATTTTATTTTATATTATCCAAAGCGCCGTTTCCACTCAAATTTTATACAATTTTGTTTCAAAAATTAAACACTTTACGAACAAAACAAAAAAAATCCGCTCAAAAAAGCGGATTTTTTTATCAAAAATAAAACTTTTTATTTCTTCAATATTTTGGGAAGCGTGCCGAACACGTTGCTGTACGCCCTGTAAAAGGTCGCCTGACTGCAAAAACCGCAATCAAACGCCAGATCGAGTATCGTTTTATCCCTGTTCGACTCGTCTTTCATCAGTTCGGTGAACTTCATCACCCGCATCCGATTAAGATAAGTTCTGAAATTCTCTTTCATATATCTCGAAAATATCTTACTGCAATACTCCGACGTGTAGCCCACTTCTTTTGCAACGTCTTTCATCGTTATTTCGTCTTTATAATGGTCTTCTATGAATTTAAGCACCCGACCTATTATCTTATCGTTTTCCGTCTGTTCGCTCTCCACGAGTTCGTATCGCTCTTTTAACAGGTAAAACAGATAGTTACTCATAACGTATATATCGTAAAACGTTTCGTTATAAGAATCTTTTTTATACTCCGATTTCCATTTTTTTATGCAATCGAAGACCGCCGCGTTCTTTTCCTTGTCTTTCATAAACATAGGAAAGACCTTGCCGCTGTACGTTTGTAAAAACCGCTCGAAATACCACGGACTCAACACGAGTATATAACCTTCCACGCCCGCGCAGTTATCGTAAAAATGCAGGTCGTATTTGTTTACGAACAGTATTTCGCCCGCGGAAAGTTCGTACTTCTTGCCTAAAACGTTGACCGTCTGCACCCCTTCCGTCACGAACAGAAATTCTATATTGTTATGCAAATGCGGAAAACACGCGATCTCGTGCACGTACCCCGGTATAGACGGCTCGTTTGCCTGCACGAAATAGCAGTATTTATCCGAATTGTTTATTTTTTCAAAATATTCCATCTGCTCCACCCTACGCATTTATCATAATTTTGCGCGTTTTTCGAAGTGTATATTCGCATTATACCCTGACGGATGCAATTTGTCAAGTACGCCGAATTTTTCTTAAAAGCAAGCGGCTCGGCAAATTTTGCCGAGCCGCAGGAATTTTAAATTGAACGATTATTTGTTGAGCGCCTTTTCAACTGCGACCGCGACCGCGACCGTAGCCCCCACCATCGGGTTGTTGCCCATACCGATAAGCCCCATCATTTCCACGTGCGCGGGAACGGACGAAGAGCCTGCAAACTGCGCGTCGCTGTGCATTCTTCCCATAGTGTCCGTCATACCGTACGAAGAAGGACCTGCCGCCATATTGTCGGGGTGCAAAGTTCTGCCCGTGCCGCCGCCCGACGCAACCGAGAAATATTTGACTCCGTTTTCCACGCACCATTTTTTATAAGTGCCTGCAACGGGGTGCTGGAATCTCGTAGGATTAGTGGAGTTGCCCGTTATGGAAACGCCGACGTTTTCAAGTTTCATTATCGCGACGCCTTCGGGAACGTTGTCCGCGCCGTAGCATTTGACTTTAGCGCGCGCACCGTCCGAATAGGGCTTTTCGTAAACGACTTTGACCGTTTCGGTATATGGATCGAATTCCGTTTCCACGAAAGTAAAGCCGTTGATCCTCGATATTATCATCGCCGCGTCTTTGCCGAGACCGTTCAAGATAACTCTTAACGGTTTATTTCTTACGGTGTTGGCGTTGAGCGCGATCTTTATTGCGCCTTCCGCCGCCGCGAACGATTCGTGCCCCGCCAAGAAACAGAAACACTCCGTTTCGTCCGATAAAAGCATAGACGCAAGATTGCCGTGACCGAGACCGACCTTCCTGTTTTCCGCGACCGAGCCGGGGATACAGAAACTCTGTAAGCCGATACCGATAGCGGTAGCGGCGTCCGCCGCCTTTTTAGCGTTCTTCTTAATAGCGATAGCCGCGCCGACGGTGTAAGCCCACACAGCGTTTTCAAAGCAGATCGGCTGGGTGCTTCTGACGATCTCGTCGCAATCAACGCCCTTTGCAAGGCAAATTTCTTTGCACTCTTCCACAGATTTTATCCCGTACTCAGCGAGTACGCCGTTTATCTTATCAATTCTTCTTTCATAACCTTCGAATAATGACATAATAGCCTCCTTATTCCTTACGCGGATCGACGTATTTAGCGGCGTTCTCGAATCTGCCGTAATGTCCCATTGCTTTCTTGTACGCTTCGTTGGGTTCTATGCCTTTCTTGATAAAATCGGTCATCTTGCCGAGCGAAACGAATTCGTAGCCGATGATCTGATCGTCTTCGTCGAGCGCAAGACGGGTAACGTAGCCTTCCGCCATTTCAAGATAACGCGGACCTTTTTTAAGCGTGCCGTACATCGTGCCGACCTGCGAACGAAGTCCCTTTCCAAGATCTTCGAGCCCCGCGCCGATAGTTAAGCCGTCGTCCGAAAAAGCCGACTGCGTCCTGCCGTAAACAATCTGCAAGAACAGTTCGCGCATCGCGGTATTGATCGCGTCGCACACAAGGTCGGTGTTCAAGGCTTCCAGGATGGTCTTGCCGGGAAGAATTTCCGCCGCCATAGCCGCAGAGTGCGTCATACCCGAGCAACCGATAGTCTCAACGAGCGCTTCCTGAATAATACCGTTCTTGACGTTTAAGGACAGTTTGCACGCGCCCTGTTGGGGTGCGCACCAGCCGATCCCGTGAGAATAGCCGGAAACGTCCTTGATCTCCTTAGACTGTATCCATTTGCCTTCTTCGGGAATAGGCGCAGGTCCGTGGTTAGGACCTTGCTTGATACAAGCCATATTTTCCACTTCGTTTGAATATTGCATAAAGCATCCTCCATTTTTACGAATTAAATAATTTATTATTTAAGCCGAAATTAAGTATAGCATAAAGCCGCGGTTTTTGACAATCGTTTTCGGGGCGGTATTTTAACTTTAAACTGCTTATTTTTCCAAACTGCGCTTAAAATAGAACAAATACTGCTGGAAATACCCGGAATTTTCGCCGAAAGTATCGACGAAATACTCCGCTATCTTTGCCCTGTCCGTAAGCGTGCCGCCGAAATTTTCCTTATACACCTTTTCTATCCAGGTATCGACGGGAAAACTGTCCGAACGGTGAAAACCGAAAAGCGACGCGCAATCGGCGACTTTCGGTCCTACGCCGTATATAGCGACAAGCCGCTTTTTTAATTCGGCGGTAGCGAGCGCCGCAAACGCGTCTTCGTCGAACGCCGCCGTATAATCGTCGGCAAGGCGTTTAATATAATCCGCCCTG
Source organism: Clostridia bacterium (assembly GCA_017612915.1). Lineage (GTDB taxonomy): Bacteria > Bacillota > Clostridia > Christensenellales > Borkfalkiaceae > UBA1259. Next base: position 11,412 of record JAGAEX010000082.1, read on the forward strand.
TACCCAAGACCGATCTCTTTGAAAAATTCCAACGGTTTTGCGGCAAGTTCTTCCGCGGTCGGAAAAGTATAATACTCTTCGCCGTAAAATTCCCGCTTTTTGCCCGCGCCCGCACAAAGCCGCTCTATTATACCCTTAATGCGCGGAATATTATTGTTTTGCGATACGATAAAAGAAAATAACGCTTCCGCCCTGTTCTGGTTTAAGATGCGTATGCCTTTTCCGAGATCTGCGGCGGTTTTTAAGATTCCGCCAAAATGGTTTGCCGCGCCGACTATGGCACCGTAATCGCGCGATAAATCAAAATAGTTTTTAAAATATTCCGCGTCGGCGTCTTCGCACTCTATAACGGCAAGACCACTATCGTTATAAACTAAACAGCGCTTATCAGCACTGCACACGAAATACGCCCCGTCCTTTTCAGATACGGGAAAGAATCTGAACACCTGTCCGCATAACAGAGTGTCTTTCGCGTTAAAATATTCGCCGCTATAAGTCAACTTTTGCATATTAAAAACCTGAACAGATCGCCGCGGACGCAAAGCGCTCTCGCAATGACGATATAAAAAAAGCGAAATAAAACGCCGTTTTATTTCGCTTTTACGATTAGTTTTCTTTAGCGTAAACGCTTACTTGTTTGCCGTCGCGCCCGAGTCTTTCAAACTTGACTACGCCGTCGATAAGAGCAAATAAGGTATCGTCGCTGCCGAGTCCTACGTTGTTGCCCGCGTGGATCTTCGTGCCGCGCTGACGAACTATTATGCTGCCCGCTGAAACCGCCTGTCCGTTAGCCGCTTTGATGCCTAAACGTTTAGCGTTGCTGTCCCTGCCGTTCTTTGTGCTGCCGCCGCCTTTGTGGTGGGCGAATAATCTAAATAATATCATAACTTGCCCTCCTTACTTTGCCGCGATCTCGGTTATTTTAACCGCTGTGAAAGGCTGCCTGTGCCCCTGCTTTTTCCTTTCGTTCTTCTTGGCCTTGTACTTGAAAACAATAATTTTCTTTTCCTTGCCCTGTTCTACGATCTCGCCAACCGCTTTATAAGCGCTTGCCGCTTTAGCAGTTTTTATTCCCTTTTCGTCGGAAATCATTAAAACCGGAAATTCGACCGTAGCGCCGACTTCGCCTTCAAGTTTTTCAAACCTGATGACGGAACCGACTTCCGCCTTGTACTGTTTTGAACCGTTTTCTACGATTGCGTACATTTTGTTAACCTCCTAAAAAGACTCGCCGATTTTCGGGGTGGCAAAGCGCGCTTATAATACCCCCATCGAGCGGTACTTTGTTATTTTACAATATAAAAAGCCGTTTGTCAAACGATTTTAAAGCAAAAACCCGCATAAAATCGTTTTTCCCGGGTTTTTCGCATAATTGACCGCAAATTGAAAATACTATCCTTAAAATATTAAGGAGAATAAAATGTTAAACGATTATAATATAAAAGCGGTGAACGACGCTTATAAAAACGCACATATCGCCATGCAAAGCATTTCAGACCTGCTTCCCGACGTAAAGGACGAAGGCTTAAAAAAGGAACTCGCCGCCGAGTTTAAAGGCTACAAAACGCATATAAACGATATTTCGATATTTATGCAGGAAAACGAGTTGGAGCCGAAAGACATAAACGCATTTAAAAAGACGATAATGAAAGGCAGTATCAAAATGAAAACTTTGTTTAACGGCAGCAAGAACAATATAGCCGATATGATGCTTAAAGGCACGGTGATGGGCATAAACGAACTTTCGCAGATGACTAACGAAAGCGAAAATTTAGACGGCGAAGTCGCGACGCTTATATCCGAGCTGTTAAAGACGGAAGAATCCTACGAAAAGCGTTTACGAAAGTTTTTGTAATTTCTTATACTACTTTGCTCGGGCGGAGCAATTTCCCCCCGCCCGAGCAATATTACTTAAAAATCCGAGTTGACGTTATAACGATGCACCTCTAATTATCTCTCGTCTGTTTACGCTCGCCCCTATACACTTCTTGACCTTTTGAGTTATATATCACCTCTACGCAACTGACAAGATTTTTGCCGTTTTCGAGTTCTTCGCTTTCTTCGTAATATATCCGTAAAGCGTTACATTCCGGACACTGATAAACGCTATGCCCGTCTTCGTCTTCGCCTTTATATTCCCATACGCAAAGATAATCCTTAACGGTTCCGAGATCCGTGCCGCACAGCGTACAATATTTCTCGTTAATATATCCGCCGCAAAGCCCTGCTTCCGAAAGGTCTATCTCGCGGGACACTATATCCGTACTGCTATGATTATAATATGATTGTGAACTACCGGTCCAGCGTCCGCAATCTTTACAGATATACCTTATTTCTACACCGTCATTACAATTAGTACCGCCATTGAAAAACTCGTAATACGGTATTCCTTCACCGTGATGGAACGCTCTGGATACATCTTCAATACGAGATATTTCTTCACCGTCTGCATTTATCAAAGCTATTATTATTGTACGCGTACAAACACAGTTGGCGTCTTTTTCACTATAATATTTAGAATATAAATATGTCGCTCCGCAATTACTGCATTTATAAGTAAAACCGTTATCGGTTTCTTCGTAATTTCCCCATTTACAAGAAACATTAAAATAACAACCGGATATTTCTCCACAATCCTGACAGTACCGTTCGCAAACATACCCGCCACAAAAATCTTTTCCCGAAAGATCTTCTTTCTGACGCTCTGCGGTAGTCTTATGAGATGCAAAGATTTTCTCGTAGCCGATATTTATCACTTCACCGTTAGGCATATCGATATACCCCTCACCGGTTCCATAATACAGACACGTCTCGCCTGCAACTCTCGTACGAGTCACTTCCTCATGTGCTTGAAGTCCGCATTTACTGCAAGTTACGGAAAGGGTTGCACCAATTATATTTCCGTCTTTATCGTAAATCGCTTTTTGTGCAGCCCTGAAATCAAAATCACACTTGTATTCGTCGGTTCGGAACGATATTTCAAGATACTGCCCGCAATCTGCGCAGGTCGTCAGATGTACTTTCCCGTCGCAAGCGCCATAATCAGCGAGATTTAACCAATAATCATAATACAATTTATGCTCGCAAACTTCACCATACTGCGCACCGCAAACAGTACAGACACCGTTTACGTATTTATGGTGCGCATCTACGTAATTCCCCACGTAAACGTCTCCGCACCTTTTGCAAGTATAAGTCGTATATCCCTGCTCCGTACAGGTAGGCGCGGTAGTTTCCGCGTCGTAATCGTGTCCGAGAGCGTCGATATAATCGTTATTATACCAGTCTCCGCACCTTAAACACGTATGTTTCGTATATCCTTGTTTCGTACAAGCGGGGGCAATGATTTCCGACAGATAATCGTGCCCTAACGCATCGACGTAATCGTCAACGTAACCATCCCCGCAATATTCACAAATATATTCCGTGTAACCCTGCGACGTGCAAGCGGGCGACACTACCCGTCTAACGTATGAGTGCGGAATATTATCCATTATTATAGTTTTTATAACTTCGCCGCATTCTTCACAATATACGTACTTTATGCCGGTCGCCACGCACGTAGGCTCTTTTTCCGTTATTTCCCGAACCTGTATTGCGTGCGGATGTATCTCTTTTATTTTGCCTGCGTTTATTTCGTTGCCGTTCGTTAAAGTTATTATAAGATCGCCGCTTTCGTTTATGATCACATCGGCAACGCCTACCCCGCTTTCGCCTTGCTGTCCTTGTTCGCCTTTTTCACCCTTAACCAACGCCAACCATTCTTCGTACGTCTTGGGGATCGTTTCGTTTTCTTCCGCATACGCAACGTAAGTATTGTATATTTCTAAAAGTTTACCGTCTATTTCACTGCTTTCAACGGCATTATTCCCGCCGCAAGCCGCAAAGCCGACCGCACAACACGCGCTAATTACGCATAACGCTAAAATCTTACAAAATCGTTTCATATTTTACTCCTTTTTTTGCAATTATTATAACAACACTTCTTTATTAGTGCCGTAGAATATGTCGCTTCTACCCGAAATATACTTACAGAACTCTTCAAATCTTTCCCAAGAGATAAGTCCCATATCCATTTCATAAGAGTGTCCCCAGATATAAAATATCTGTGGTTTATCAGGTTTTAAGTCCAAAAATTTTTCGCCGAGCGCAAACAGAGTTTTTTCGTCCCCGTAATAGCACGTCGGATCAAAGCGGTACAGATTATCCTGCAAATCGAAACTGCCGTTTGACGAAATAGTACGCGAGAATTTTACGCCCGTGCGGCGCTTGATTATATCCGCCACCCTGTCGTCGTTATTCGTTCCGCCGCAAGGATACGCCATACCTACCACTTCGTACCCCACGAGTTCGCCGAGCATAAGTCTGTCTTTTTCCACCTGATATACGACCGTTTCTTCGTCGAGCGTCGTTAAATTCGGGTGAGTTAAAGTATGCACGGCGACTTCCTGCCCAGAATATATGCTTTTAACGTCGCACGCGCGGACCTTATCGTGCCTTACGAACTTGTTTTCGCCGTAAGGAAGTTGACCTTCCAGCCCCAAAACCGAAGAATTAAGGTTAAAAGTACCTTTAAGCCCGTACTTATTCAGAATTCCGATAAGGCGAACGTCTTGCTTTAC
>JAGAEX010000083.1 GCA_017612915.1 Clostridia bacterium
AAAGAAGATTGATTTTTGCAGCGGTTGTTATTACTGCCAAAAATCGGGCGGCGTTTGCGCCAAAAAAGACGATATGGCGGACATATTGCAAAAGATGATAGACGCAGACGTTTTGGTTTTAGCAAGCCCCGTGTATTTTTATTCTATCGATGCACAGTTAAAAGCGCTTATCGACAGAACGGTCGCAAGGTGGACGGAAGTAAAGAACAAAGAGTTCTATTACATAGTAACTTGCGCCGATGAAGAAAAGGAGTCGCAGGAGCGCACGATAGAGTGTTTCCGCGGCTACGCCGACTGTGTGGAAGGCGCAGTTGAAAAAGGCATAATATACGGCACGGGCGTTTATGAAAAAGGCGAGATAAAGAACACGCCCGCATTTAAAAAGGCCTACGAAATGGGCTTATCGGTTAAATAAAGGAGACCCAAAAATGAAAACGTTAGTAGCATATTTTTCTGCAAGCGGCGTAACCAAAAGGACTGCGCAAACACTTGCGAATAAACTAAACTGCGACACCTACGAAATCAAACCTGCCGTGCCCTATACTGATAAAGATCTAAACTGGATGGATAAAAATTCCAGAAGTTCAATCGAGATGAAAGACAAGTCGTCAAGACCTGAAATTATAAAGGACGGCTTGGACATTTCGGGATACGATAGGATTTTACTCGGCTATCCCGTTTGGTGGTACACCGCCCCGACAATAATCAATACTTTTTTAGAGAGTTACGATTTCAGCGGTAAAAAGATTGTTATATGGGCAACGAGTGGCGGCAGCGGTCTCGGAAAGGCAAAGGACGATTTGGCAAAAAGCACCACGGCGACCATCATTGACGGCAGAATAATCAATACCGATAAACAGATAGAACAGTTTATAAAGGAAATAGGATAATTAGTTTTGATATTCGTTTGATTGAAAGCGGGGGATAAAAGGCTTGTTACTCAAAATAACGAAGGATCGTTCGACCTGGATCACAATATTATTTTACAAAAAGATAAAAAGGGTTTGTTAGAAAATCCAAAGCAAATAAAGGACTTATTTGTTGCAAGATTTAATAAGGTGCTGATCGGGGAAAGTTTCCCTTTATGGCAGTTCTTTATATATGCGTTGCTTTTGGGTTTCGTTGCTTACGGGCTTTCGATATTCTTCTATATAAAGGCGCAAAACAAACTCGGTGCGGCGAAGACGAGTGCGTTTTATGCGGTCAATCCGTTTATAGGTGCGATATTGTCGCTTATTATTTTCAATGATACGCTTGCGTGGAATTTTTACGTTGCGTTAGGTATAATGGCAATAGGCACGGTGTTTATAATTATAGACACCATTGAAAGACAAATTGAATTTTTTATTTTAGCAGGGCATAAATGTTAGTCAATTCAAGCAATCTTAAAAAATATAAAAACAAATATTTTTCAATATTGGGCGATTCGATCAGCACCTTTCAAGGCGTAAGCGTTCCGAAAGACGCCGTGTTTTACGATACGGATAAAAAACTCGCGTCCGGAGTAACGACGGCGGACGATACCTGGTGGGGCATCGTAATAAACGCGCTCGGCGGAAAATTGTTGGTAAATAATTCCATATCGGGCAGTACCGTTACAGGTAATAAATACTATAAATACGAGTCTTACGGTTGTAGCGACGAAAGAACGAGCAGGCTTGGTACCGACTGTATGAATCCCGACGTGATTATAGTATATTTAGGAACTAACGATTGGGGGCATGCGATAAAGATCGCTTACGATCCCGCAAGCGGTGGTGAAAAACGCGGTGCGTTTGAAAGCGCTTATCAAATAATGCTTGAGAAAATAATAAAAAAATATCCGACTGCCGAGATATGGTGTTTTACACCTGCGACGAGTTTTTGTTCGTCCATCGGTTCGTTCGAGTTTCCGTATTATTGCGGTGGCTGGCATATTTCGGAATATTGCAAAGTTATAAGGGATTGCGCCGAAAAGTTCGGCTGTCGTTTGATCGAATTGTTCAACGATAAAGAGCCGTTTGATACTATCGACGGCTTTCACCCCAATAAAGACGGGATGAAAAAGTTGGCTGAAAACGTTTTATCGAGTTTATAAAAAAGGGAGAAGAAAAATGATCGTTTCAGATAATTACAGAGATATTTGGCTTGCGGAAAAGGTCGAAGAATTTATCGGGTTTTATAACAGAGAATTTTTTTGTCTGGATAATTTTTCGTCGTTCGGGTTTGTTTACGGCGGAAAGTATTACCAGACTGTCGAACACGGTTATCAAAGCCTGAAATTTAAAGGCAAAGCGCCCGAAATCGAAGAAAAAATCATTAAATGTTATTCCGCATACGAAGCGCAGAAGATCGCGCACGAAAATATAGACAAGCAAGTTGATAATTGGGACGAAATTAAAGTCGGCGTTATGGAAGAACTTTTAAGAGCAAAACTCGATCAACACCCGTACGTTAAACAAAAACTATTGCAAACGGAAAACTATTTGATTTGCGAAGACAGTCCCAAAGACTCCTTTTGGGGGATAGGCCGCGATCGCAACGGCCGAAACGAACTCGGTAAACTTTGGATGAAACTCCGAAAGGAACTCGTTTCTTAATATGATTTGGCGGATATTTTTGGTGATAATGGATTAATTATTGAATTCCATGTTGACTTGCATTATAAATTATGTTAATATATAAATATTAGATGAAACATAATAGAGTTTCTTGCGATAACTTCAAAATGAGCAATAAACTTATTGCAAAGACAAAGAAAGCAAGATTGAGCTGATTTCTCAATTGGTGAAAGAAGAATAAAAATTATAATATTATATAAAAATTAGGAGAATAAAATGAAAAAGCAAAAAATAGAGAATCATTTTGAGTTTATTGCACATGATTCTAATGTGCCACTCATAAGAAAAGCCAATGCAAATGATACTTGTTCGTTTACTATAAACGGAAAAGCCAATATTTTACATTGGCCAAAAAGAATAGCTATTCCGGCTGATTCTCCCAAAAAAGGCAAGGTTTCTGAAATTATAAGAGATACATTCAAACATTGTAATAAAATAACGGAGATAACTATCCCCGATAGTGTTACGATTATAGGGAAACACGCCTTTGATGGTTGTGAGAACTTGAAGCATATGTTGATTCCGGATGGGGTTAAGAATATAGGAGAGGCAGCCTTTGCTTATTGCCATAATTTGGCAGAAGTAAATATACCGAACGGAATTAATATTATTGAGAAGGAAACGTTTAGCGGATGTACAATGTTGCAAAGCATCCAGTTGCCGGAAACTGTTAATAAGATAGGCGTAAAAGCCTTTGCCGATTGTTATAGTTTAAAGAGTATAACAATTCCCGATAACGTGATTGAAATAAAGGAAGGAGCGTTTGAGAACTGTTTCAATGTGGAAACGGTGACTTTTGGCAAGGGCGTTAAAATAATTGGTAAAAGAGCCTTTGCCAGTTGTCATAGTTTAAAGAGTATAACAATTCCCGATAACGTGATTGAAATAGAGGAAGGAGCGTTTGAGAAATGTGAAAATGTGGAAACGGTGACTTTAGGCAAGGGCGTGCAAAATATAAAGGAAGGGGCATTTGCTGGCACAAAAATAAATGAAATAAATATTCCCAATAGTGTTATCAACATAGATTCACATGCATTTGCTTTTTGTATGCATTTGACGTTTGTAAAAATAAAAAAGAACGTGATGAGTATAAAATGGGATTCGTTTTTTCCGATGGGTGGAGATTTACATATATATTTCGACGGTATGAAAAGCGACTGGGATGCTCGGTTTACAAAAGGTAAAAAAGAGATTAAATATGCGCATGCTTTAATAGTACATTGTTTAGACGGTGATATTAAATATAAAAGTATTTCGTAAATTGGAGATCTTGAAAAATAGTAGAAGAACGATTAGATGGCTTTAAGATAAAAACAATAAAGTGATTCTTATGTTTTTTACAATTTACACAACGTCCCGACGAGCATCGTCGGGACGTTTTATAATAAACAGCCGGTCGGTTTCCGCATAAGCGGTAACCGACATAAGGGTTATCAAAAGATAGAGCGCGGTCGATATCACGACCGATATGACGAGTATTTTGCAGAGTTTTTTCTGCGGAAAGTCTTTTTACTTTCTTCACATTTTCTATTATTCGGTACGAGAGTGCGTATCCGATCTTATAATACCTTGAAAAATGAAGTTAAAGGTGTTATAATCTATTATATATCAAAACGGGAGCTTGTTATGGAAAAGAACAGATTAGAAGCGTTCAGCGACGGCGTGCTTGCCATCGTGATAACGATTATGGTTTTGGAATTAAGTTTGCCCGCGGGGGACGGGTTGAAAGATTTTGCCGATATTCTTCCGTTGCTTTTAACTTATCTTTTGAGTTTTTTCTTCGTCGCGATATATTGGGTGAATCACCATCTTATTTTTAACGTTTTAGGCAAAACCAATCTTAAAATAATCTGGGTAAATATAATTTGGCTTTTCGTAATATCGCTTATACCGTTTACGACCGCGTGGGCGGGCAAATATCCGACGTCTTTTGCGCCGCTTTCCGTTTACTTTTCCGATATGGCGCTGGCAAGTATTGCTTTTCACGTTTTATATTTTTTAATAATGCGCCAAAACGGAGAGAAGTGCAAATTAGGGCTTCGCAGTATCGTAAGTCTTGTCGTTTATACTTCGGCGGCGGCGGTCGGCGGGTTTTGCCCGGTTGCCGCGTTTATAGTCGTTGCGATAGTTTCCTGCTGGTGGGTCTTTCCCGAAAGAAAGAAAAAACCGCAAGTCTGAATTTAAACGCCGAAATTATGATTTTCGATAAAATATAACGAATTGACTTTTTACGTTGCTTTTGATAAAATATTAAGTAAATAAATTTAACCGAGAAGGTGTTGATATGAAAAACAGATTCACGCTTATTATCGCATTGCTGTTGGCTTTTTGTTCGGTGTTCAATTTCGCCGCGTGCGGAAATGCCGACAAGCTCGACGACGACACGCTTTATGCTAACGCCGTAAAAGACGCTATGATAATCGACGACGACGAGATATTGCCGCTCGTAAACGTTTCAAAAGACGACGAGAACGTTACTTGGAACGGCGAAAGGGTACTCGTTGCGTTTATGCATAAATATCCGTCGAGTTATCCCGCGGGCGAGGACATCGTCCTTCAATGGAGCAACGTCTGGTGCGTTTCTGCAAAAGAAATGTGCAAGTGGGTAAAGACAAACGGCGAAGGGGTTACCGATTGGACTTTAAGACTTCATCAGTTACTCGGTATGAAATTGTCGGATAAAAACTACACGTCGGTAACCGCTATTTGGGTGAACGCAGACCTTCTGTATCGCCCCGCGAACGTGACGGACGCTGATTCTCCGATGGCTAAAACGTATCAAAAGACGGGCGACGAAGAATTCGACGCTATGTATAAAAAGTGGTTTGACGAAAATATAATCTGGTCGTATTTCGACAGCGCTTATCCGTGGACGCGACTCGGTTATACTTACGACTGGGCGGACAACGGCACGGAATACGGTTTAAGCGAATTTTTGATTTTTAAGGGGGCGGCGGCTACCGTCGAATACACTTACGGCGTGGAAGAATTCGTAGAGTTCGCGACGGCGGCGTAATCAAGATCCGCTCTAACTAAATGATAAAAGTTTTGTTTGTTTGTCACGGCAATATCTGCCGTTCGCCGATGGCGGAGTTTTTATTTAAGGAATACCTTAAAGAAAAAGGCGCTGCGGACGGGTTTTATATAGAGTCGGCGGCGACTTCTGCCGAAGAACTCGATAATCCTGTTTATCCGCCCGTGAAAAGGATGCTCGACGGGCTGAAAATAGACTGCTCGAAAAAGCGCGCGCGTCTTTTGCTTTCAAGCGACTACGATAAGTTCGACTATCTTATCGGAATGGACGAAAAGAACGTAAGAAATATGAAAAACTTTTTCGGCGGCGATAAAGACGGCAAGATATATAAATTGCTCGATTTTACGACGGAAAACGGCGGGAAAGAGGTTGCCGATCCGTGGTACACTGGCGATTTTGAGAGAACAAAGAGGGACGTTTTACTAGGCATCGACGGGTTTTACAAATATATCGTCAAAAATTAAACGGTGCCGAGCCTTTAACGAAAGGCTCGGCACGTTCTTTTTAAATAATTGAGATTATCTGATTCTTAAAAAAGAGCGGGGTTTATTGAAGTTTATTCCGCAATGAAAGAAATGCGGTTATCGTTAGCATACTCTTCCGCTTCCGAACCCGTAGCGCCGTAAATAACGACACCGTCTAAAAGCGAACACCATTCGTCTTCTTCCACGTAATAATAGCCGAACGCTTCTTCGCCGATAGAGTTCACGCCTTCCGGAAT
>JAGAEX010000084.1 GCA_017612915.1 Clostridia bacterium
CCTATCCACAAATTCAAAAGCGCTTGCGATTACCTTGACAAAAACCTGTTCGGCAAGATCAATTTCGGCGCAGAACCTTTCCATTTTAAGTTGACAAGCGAACAGTTAGGCGTTTTAGAATCTACGCTCAATTTCATCAAGTATATGTCCCCCGACGTAGAACCTTTCAGACCGTATATCATCAACAGTTTTTTAGCGCATATTTTAGGATATATTTACTTTTCCGATCATATAGAAGAAGTTTCCTACCCCAAATGGCTGTTTACCCTTTTGCAAAAACTCGTCGAACCGCCTTTCCTTAAAGAAGGTATCCCCGCCGTCAAACGGGAATTTAATTATAACTATATCTATATTTGCAGGATCTTCAAAAAGTATCTCGGTATGACGCTTACCGATTATATCAATATGAAACGCTTGGAACTCGCTAAACTATACCTTACCACGACCAAACTCAAAATTACGGAGATCAGCGCGGAAGTCGGCTTTAACTACCCCTACCGCTTTAACCAACTATTCAAAGAATACAACCGTTGCACGCCTATAGATTATCGTAAAAAATACTACCACCCCGATTAAACTTTACCATTTATGTCTAAACTAAAAGCCGCGGCGCAAAATTGCGCCGCGGCGGTTTCTTTATTTATATTAAGTTCTTTTAAAAATTTATATTATGTTTATTTCAGGCTTGCAATTATATCGTCCTCGAAATTTTCGGCGGTAACTGCGCCTGCACCGCCGTTGGACATAGAATTCTTCATATAGACCGCCGTTATCTCGTTGACGGGATCTACCCAGAAATGCGTGCCGTACGCCCCGCTCCAACCGAAAGTGCCTTGCGGCAATTTGCCGTCGCCGTTCGTAAACACCCTTACGCCAAGCCCCCAGGTTACGCCCGTCTTTTGCGTGCCTTCATCCATAAATTTTATCGGACAATAGGGCGCGGACATTTCCTTTAAAAACTTTTCGCCGATAATTCTTTTACCGTTCGGCGCGACGCCGCCGCTAAGCAGCGTTTCCGCAAACAGCGAATAGTCTTCCGCCGTGGACATAAGCCCTGCCCCGCCGCAACAATAAGTAAGCGGATTCGTTCCGTAAATATGCTCGTGGTCGTCTTTACTTTCCGTCATTTTGCCGTTTTCGTCCAAAGCGTGCATCTTTACCACCCTTCGCCATTGATCTTCCGTCGGATGGAAAGTTGTGTCCTTCATACCGATAAGGTCGGTTATATTCTTTTTGACGTAGGTCGCGTAATCCAACCCGCTCACCTTTTCCACTATTCTTGCGCCTATATCGAAAGCCACGTGCGGACTGTACGACTGCGCCGTACCCGTCTCGAAAAACAACGGTTTGTCGGAAAAATATTCCACCACGTCCTTTAAGGTCGCCTTTTCGCTCTCGGTCAGTTTCGCCGTGAATTCGTTGCATATATCGCCCGACTCCACACCGCTCGTATGCGAAAACAGGTGGTATAACCTTATCGGCGTTTTGCTTTTGCCGGTTATCGTGAACTTGCCGTCAACGATCCTTCCCGTCGGCAAGTCTTTATATCCGTCTATATAATCGGAAAGAGGCGCATTTAAGTCTATATTGCCCTTTTCTACCTGCTGCAACACGGCAAGCACCGTTACGGGCTTGGTCATCGAAGCGATACGGAAAGTCGTATCCTTTTTAAGTCTTTCGCCGTACAAGCCGTTAGTGCCGTATTCCGCGTCGTACACCCGTCTGCCGCACTGATTGACTATCACCTGCGAGCAGAATATCGTGCCTTCGTCTATATCTTTTTCGTTCCTTTCCGTCAAATTCCGCTTTAACCGTTCGCAATCTAAAACTTTCATTTCCAATCTCTTTTTTATTATTTGCTCTTAAATACTTTTAACCACTCGTCGGCGATAAGTTTTCCGCCCGCGACGTCGGGATGAACTCCGTCGTAAAGATAGTATTCCGCGCCGTGCGCTTTAGCCGCTTGATCAAACTTCTCCTGTAGCGCCACAAAGTCCGCTTTATACTCTTTCGCGAGTTTTTTGACGACTTTCGCGTATTTTTTCACTTCGCAGAACTCTTTAAAATGTTCTTCCGTCGCCGTGCCTTTTAACACGAACGGCTCGCACAGTATAAACCGCACTTTCGGAAATCTTTTCTTGGTATCTTCTATCATCATACGGTAAACTCTTTCAAACCGTTCTATATCCACGCCGTTTTGTCCGAATATCTCGTGCCACACGTCGTTTATTCCGATAAGAACGCTTACCACGTCGGGATTAAGATTCCACACGTCGGCTTTTATGCGCGCGTAAAGATCCACTACTCTATGTCCGCCGATGCCGCGGTTTATTATATCGTATGTTTCGGGATCTTCGCTCATTAGCGTACTCGCCACGTAATTTGCGTAACCAACGCCGTACCCGAACGCCTGATGATCCACTTCCCTGCTTCTCGCCATATCGGTGATCGAATCGCCGAACAACACTATTTTCATTTGTTATCTCCTTTATCTTTTTAATTCTTCGTCGAAATACACGTACACGCCTGCCGTCCAGCCCATCATTTCCGGCGTATCGTACTCGAAAGACTGACCTATGCCGCCCGTCGTCGCGTCGTACTTTTCCCAAAGCCTGCCCGTCTTTTTGAAATTGTCGTCCACAGTCGCGATATATTTCCCCGCTATCCTTTTTGCGTCTTCGATAAGCCCAAGCCGCTTTAACGCCTTATATATTATACAGGTCGCCGCGGGCCACATACAGGGATAATCCCATTGAAAATACACGTCGTCTCCACGATAGGGCGTTACCGTCACGCCGTGTTCGTACTCCAAAGGCTTTAACACTTTAAGTAATCCGTCTTTATCGTCCGACAATCCGTACGCGTATGGATATACCGATATCGCGCTGACTATTTCCGAAAACCCGCCGTCCACGAAGTTATAGTCGAGATATATCCCCTGCTTTTCGTCGTATAAATATTTTTTTATCAGCCCCTTTCTCTTTTCGGCATTGTCCTTAAATTCCGCCGCTTCTTTATCTTCGCCGATAACGGACAACATTTTTGCTGCGATCGTTTCCATTTCGTATAAAAAACAGTTAAGATCCAACTGCAAAAAACATTTGGCGTCCACTTTGCTGCGCTTCGTCTTAAAACGCATATTGAAATCCAGTCCGCTTTCCGCTATCGCCATAATATCTTCCGCAAGCGAATACTGTTCTATCTTGCTTTCCCGCTTTTCAAGCACCCTGTCGGACAAATATTCGTAATGCAACATCTTTAATTTTTCGTCCCCGTTGGTGAAAAAATTATTGAGTCCGAAGGGAGTCTTTCTCTGCGTTTCCCAGAACCAATATTCTTTACGGATATAAGGCATATATTTTTCGATTATCGCCTTATCCCCTTTATGAACGTAATAATCGTACACCGCGCTGCAAAAAAGGGGCGGCTGCGAACGGTCGGCAAGTACGTTCGCGTTAGGCATATAGCCCAAAGTATCGATAAAATACGCCATATTGTCAAGGTTGTTTTCCACCTGCTCGTCGAATCCGTCTATCATCAGCCCCAGATCAATAAAATACACGTCCCAGTAATAAAGGTCGGTATATATCCCGCCGATGGACGGCGAAATATAAGGCTTCGGAACGGTGTAATCCCCGCGCATCTCACTCGGATCGTGAAAGGTTTTTGTCCAGTTTTTCAAAATGTATTTTCTTACTGCCTGCATATTTTTCACCTGTTTAAGCGCCGATCATCGGCTTTTTGATATAGTAATCTTCTCGAACCCTTGTTCTATCAGTTTTTTCTTTATATCGCATAGTCCGTCCGCGCCGAAACAATTATTGCGATTTAGAACCATTTCTCCGTCTATTTTGCCGTTTGATACCGTGATCTCCGCCCTTAACGGTTTGAACGCGAGAGTTTTGCCGTTTACGTTTATCGCGGAAAGCCGCATATCGTCCGTTTCGACGAGATATTCGCCGTTTTCAATATCGGCGGAAAATCTTATCCGCCCGCCGAAATAAGGCAATCCCTGCTTTCTCAGATCGCCCGCTCTGATAGTCTTCGGCAATTCGGTCAAAGTGTCTTTTTCGCCGAGTTTTACGCCGAACTTACCGCATAAAAATCCGCCTTCGATATTCGTCCTTTCGTAAAAATCCAACTCGACGGCAAGCACGTTATCGCCCTTTTTAATAAGTTCGCAGGGTATTTCCGTAACGGTAAAACAATTATCTATGGGCGTCGCGGTACTGTTCTCCGTCGAAATCCTTTCGCCGTTCATAAAAAGCGCTAACCCGTCCGCAGACTCGTACATATATTTAAGTTTTTCGGGTATATATTCGACGTTGAAAGGATATTCCAGCCTTATCCTGCAACGTTTATTATCGTCTGTTAAACCGAACTTTTCCTTAAACCACGGCTGTATCATCTGCCCGTGCCTTATTTCCAGCCCGAATTCCGTTCTCAACTTGCCGTCGGCAGTAAGAACGTAGTCTTCGGTAAAAAACTTGCCGTCAACAAACACTTTTGCCTTGTCGAGAACGAGCATATTGTCTTCTGCGAGTTCGTAATCGAATTGATCGAAAGTTTTATACTTTACCCACTCGCGCGAAGGAACTTTCTCTTCTTCTGTATCGTCGGAGCAATATACGGCGAACTCTTCAAACGGTGCAAACTCCTTTTCGATAACGGTAAATC
>JAGAEX010000085.1 GCA_017612915.1 Clostridia bacterium
AATGAGAGCGGTTTTTTCGGCTTTCAGGCTGTTTTCACGCTGACGCGTTAACCCTGTCTTTGCTTATGGCTTTTGTTCTTGGAACAAATTACCATAACTTTTCCGTTTCTTTTTATTACTTTGCACTTATCGCACATAGGTTTTACAGATGGTCTGACTTTCATTTTATTTACTCCTTTGGAATTTAGTTTATATCTTTAAGATTTGCTTCGCCAAGTTATTCTGCCTTTGGTTAAATCGTACGGGCTCATTTCGAGTTTCACGCTGTCGCCGAGTATTATTTTAATGTAATGCTGGCGAAGTTTGCCCGAAATATGCGCCGTTATTATATGTCCGTTGGACAGTTTTACTTTGAACATCGCGTTGGGCAATACGTCCACGACTACGCCTTCGGTTTCGATTACGTCGTCTTTTGACACAAACTTTATCCTCCTATTGATTTTTATTTTGTATTTACAGAGTTAATATCTCCGCACCGCTATCGGTGATCGCCACCGTGTTTTCATAGTGCGCGGAAGGTCTTCTGTCCTGCGTTTTGCACGTCCAACCGTCTCTCATAAACTCGACTTTGAACGTCCCCGCGTTGATCATAGGTTCTATCGCTATAACCATACCCGTTTTAAGACGGATGCCCGTGCCCTTTCTGCCGTAGTTCGGTACGGAAGGATCTTCGTGCATCTCACGGCCTATTCCGTGTCCTGTCAAAGCGCGAACCACCGAAAATCCGTTGGCTTCCGCGTGCGTCTGAACTTTATACCCGATATCGCCGAGCGGAGTACCGTCGCATAAGTTTTCTACTGCCTTAAAAAAGCACTCCCTCGTGATATTGACGAGTTTCACTTTTTCTTCGCTGCATTCGCCGATAAGAAAACTTCTCGCTGCGTCGCCCTGCCAGCCGTCTAATATAACGCCTACGTCCACGCTTACTATCTGCCCTTCTTTGATGATTATATCGTCAGACGGAATACCGTGAACCACGGTGTCGTCTATCGATATACAAGTTGACGCGGGATAGCCCGCATAGTTTAAGAAGGACGGAGTAGCGCCGAATGACGTTATATATTCGTAAGCAAGTTTATCAAGCGCCTTGGTAGACATACCCACTTTAATCTCTTTTTCAAGATATTTTAATAGGTCGCCCGTTAAACGCCCGCTTTTTCGCATACACTCGATTTCCGCAGGACTTTTAAGCGTTATCATTTCAAAACCTTTCTTATCCCGTCGAACACCCGTTCTATCGGTCTATCCGCGTCTATGACAAACAACTTGCCTTGGCTATCGTAATATTCGATAAGCGGCGCGGTCTGCTCCCTGTAAACGTTAAGCCTTTCTTTAACAGAAGTCGGATTGTCGTCTTCTCTTACATACAACTCGCCGCCGCAATGCGGACAATCTTTTCTGTCGCCTATAAAGTCGATATGAAAAGAAGATTTGCATTTTAAGCAACCGCGCCTACCCGTAAGCCTGTGTTCTAACTTTTCCAGCGGAATTGCGAGTTCTATTACCCTGTCGGGCGCGGCGAACCCGTCAAGCGCAACCGCCTGATAGGTATTACGCGGAAACCCGTCGAGTAAATAACCGTTTTTACAATCGGGTTCGGATAATCTGTTTTTAACGATTTCTATCGTCAAGTCGTCGGGACAAAGGTCGCCCGCGTCGATTATCGCCTTTATTTTCAAGCCGAGTTCAGTACCGCGTTTAATGTTGTCCCTGAATATATCGCCCGTCGATATATGTGGAATATTAAGCCCCTTGGAAATAAGTGCGGCTTGCGTTCCTTTCCCGCTACCGGGCGCGCCGAGCAATATAACTTTCATTATTTTAAGAACCCTTTGTAATTCTTCATCATAATTTGCGAAGTAAGCGCCTGATCGAATTCAAGTGCGACGGAAACGACGATCAGAAGTCCCGTTGCGCTGAACACGTTGACGAGCGTTTGTCCGCCTATCGCCTTAAACACGAGTGCAGGCACTAACGCCACGATGGCAAGATATATCGCACCGAAAAGCGTTATTCTGTTAGAAATCTTTTTCAGATAGTCTGCGGTAGGTTTACCGGGGCGTGTGCCTGGGATAAATCCGCCGTTCCCCTGAATACTCTTACTGATATCGTCTGGGTTAAACTGTATCTGATTATAGAAATACGAGAAGAACAGTATAAACAAGCAAAGCACTACCGTGTAGAGATAACTGCCCGTACCCATATAATCGTGCCACCATCTATAGAACGAACTGTTGTCGGTAGAAAGTCCGAACAAGTTCATAATAAGATCGGGGAAACTCAATATCGCGAACGCGAATATCAGCGGCATAACGCCGGAAGAGTTTACCTTAATCGGAATATGCGTGGACTGACCGCCGTACATCTTCCTGCCTTTTACCTGTTTCGCGTACTGAACGGGAATTTTACGTTCCGCACTTTCCACCGTAACGATTGCCGCGAATATTACGACAGCCGCTATAATGAAACCGATTAAAGACCAAGCCGCGGTGTTAGCCGTTGCGGGAACGAATAAATCCTTGAAAGTGTTAAGCAGCGAAGTGCCCGCCGTGGATAAAATACCCGCGAAGATCAGCATCGAGATACCGTTCGAAACGCCGTAATCTGTAATTCTTTCGCCCAGCCACATCGTAAACGCCGCGCCTGCGGTATATACGAGTACAAGGAAAATATAACTTAACGTCTTCAAAAACCCGCTATCACCGAAAAGATAAGTGAAATTTATCGAACCCTTGAACGCTACCAGAATACCGATTGCCTGCGCTACCGCAAGTATCAAGGTAAGGATACGCGTATAGGTGTTTATCCTGCGCCTACCTTCTTCGCCCTGTTTACTTAAACGTTCCAGCGCGGGAATACCGACAGTCAACAGTTGAATAATAATCGACGCGTTGATGTACGGTCCGATACCCATTGCGAACAGCGTGCCGTATTGCAACGCGCCGCCCGAAACGCCACTCATTATCTGTAAAAAGGTGTAGTTTTCAAGACCTTCGAAACTTGTTATTCCCGGTACGGGGATATAACAACCAAGTCTGTAAACGAATAAAAGCGCTATGGTAATAAGAATTTTTCTTCTTACTTCCTTAATTTTAAACGCGTTTACTATCGTCTGCCACATTTTACCCTCCTTATCTTTGGGGTTAGATTTGTTCCGCCGTGCCGCCCGCTTTTTCAATCGCCGCCTTTGCCTGCGCCGAGAAAGCGTTCGCTTTAACGGTAAGTGCCTTTTTAAGTTCGCCGTTGCCGAGAACTTTAAGACCTATACCGTCCTTAACCAACTTAATAAGTCCTTTTTCCGCGAGAACGTTGATATCAACGACTGCGCCCGCTTCAAAGGTATCCAAAACCGACAGGTTTACGATACTGTACGATTTTCTGAAATGGTTGTTGAAACCGCGTTTCGGTACGCGTCTGATAAGCGGCATCTGACCGCCTTCGAAGCCGGGACGAACACCGCCGCCGCTTCTTGCCCACTGACCTTTATGACCTTTACCGCTGGTTTTGCCGAGTCCCGAACCTATTCCCCTGCCAAGTCTTTTGGCGGGCGTGTTCGAACCGGTTGCGGGGCTTAATTTACCTATTTTCATTGTGATTACTCCTTAAACCTTGATTATCTTCCGAAAATTAAACGTTTTCGACTTTCAAAAGATAATTGACTTTTGCAACCATACCGAGTATGGCGTCGTTCGCTTCAAAAACCTTAAACGAATTGATTTTCGTAAGCCCTAAAGCCTTGACGATTTTCTTATGCGCGGGAAGAATCGCTATAGTGCTTTTTACAAGCGTTATCTTTATCTGATCACTCTTTTTAGCCATAACGCGCCTCCTTAACCGTTGATTTCCTGTACGGATTTACCGCGGATAACCGCGATTTCTTCCGCCGTTCTTAAAGAATTAAGTCCCGCGATTGCCGCTTTAACGACGTTTATCGGATTGTTCGTCCCGTGGGATTTAGTTCTGATGTTGGTGATGCCGACCGCTTCCATAACCGAACGAACCGGACCGCCCGCTATAACGCCGGTACCTTCTTCAGCCGGTTTCATAAGAACCGACGCGCTGCCGAATTTACCGATAACTTCGTGCGGGATACTCGTCTCTAACAGAGATACGGGCTTCATATTCTTTTTAGCCCTTGCCGTCGCCTTATCGATAGCCTCCGGAACTTCGGTGGACTTACCGAGTGCGCAACCCACTTTGCCAGCGCCGTCGCCTACTACCACGAACGCCGCAAATCTCATATTCTTACCACCCTTAACAACCTTGGTAACACGGTTGATGGAAATGGTCTTTTTGACTAATCCGTCGTTTTCTTCCGCTCTTCTCTGCGGTCTGTTATTATCTCTTGCCATATTCGAATCTCCTTATTAGAATTTCAGGCCGCCTTCTCTTGCGCCGTCCGCAAGGCTTGCCACCCTGCCCGTGTAAAGATATCCGCCCCTGTCGAACACGACCGTTTCGATACCTTTTTCCTTTGCCTTTTTAGCGAGAAGTTTACCTACTTCGTAAGCCTGCGCCTTTTTATCCTTATCGGTAAGCGTATCTTTTATCGCTTTATCGAGAGTGGAAGCGGTTATAAAAGTGTTGCCCGCCACGTCGTCGATAAGTTGCGCGTAAATATGGTTAAGACTTCTGTAAACCGAAAGTCTGGGGGTTTCAGCCGTTCCTTTGACTTTCGCCCTGACTCTCTTATGTCTTTTTAATCTGTCCTGATTCTTGTTGATTTTGCCGATCATTTTTTTACTCCTATTTAATAACTTTTCGCGTTCCGTTAAACGCACTCGGCAGCCGCCTGAATATAAGCGGCCACTAAAAGCCCTTTAAATTTTAGCCTTTACCGCCGGCGGCCTTACCGACTTTACGTTCTATCACTTCGTCAGCGTACTTGATACCGTATCCGTGATAGGGTTCGGGTTCTCTTACGCCCCTTACCATAGCGGCAAACTGACCGACTTTTTCCTTGTCGATACCGCTTACCGTGATTTCCGTCTGCGAAGGACAATCAAGTTTGATACCTTCGATTTCGGCAATCTCTACGGGGTGCGAAAATCCTACGTTAAGAACGATTTTGTTGCCCTGTTTTGCAACCTTCCAACCTACGCCGTTTACCTGTAAGTTTTTGGTGTAGCCTTCGGTTACGCCTTTGATCATATTAGCGGTCAAAGCCCTGTAAAGCCCGTGTTTTGCCTTGGTAGGTCCTAAATCGTTAGCACGCTTGAAGATTATAACGTTCCCTTCCATAGTGGGCGTGATAATCGGATCGTAAGCCTGCGTAAGAGTGCCTTTCGCACCCTTTACCGTGATAACGTTGTCCTTGAAGTCCACCGATACGCCGGCGGGAACGGTTATATGTGCATTACCTATTCTTGACATAATAAACCTCCTACCATACGTAGGCGAGAACTTCGCCGCCCTGATGCGCTATTTTCGCATCTTTCCCCGTCATAATACCTTTGGACGTGGAAAGAATAGAAATACCGAGTCCGCCTAAAACCTGCGGGATTTCGTCCGTTCCGACGTAAACCCTAAGTCCCGGCTTACTTACCCTTTTAAGTCCGGAAATAACTTTGTTCTTTCCGTCGTATTTAAGGGTAATCTTAATCGTGCCCTGAACCCCGTCGATAACTTCCACTTCGGAAACGTAGCCTTCTTTAAGAAGAATATCGGCTATCGCCTTTTTGGTGTTCGACGCGGGAATTTCAACCGTTTCGTGCTTCGCGGAAAGAGCGTTTCTTATCCGTGTAAGCATATCCGCAATAACGTCTGTCATTTCAGTATCCTCCTTTACCAACTGGCCTTTTTAACGCCCGGAATCTGACCTTTATATGCCAGATTTCTGAAACAGATACGGCAGATACCGTATTTTTTCAGAACGGCGTGAGGACGACCGCAAATGCTGCATCTCGTATAGGCTCTGGTAGAAAATTTAGCAGGTTTTTGCTGCTTATTTATCATTGCTTTTTTAGCCATTTTTTAACTCCTTTAATCCCTTACTTGTTAGCGAAGGGCATTCCGAGCAGCGACAGCAACTCTTTCGCCTCTTCGTCCGTGTTAGCGGTGGTGGTTATGCAGATGTCGAAACCTCTGATTTTTTCCACCTGATCGTAGGAAATTTCGGGGAAGATAAGTTGTTCTTTTACGCCCATAGCGTAATTTCCTCTTCCGTCGAAAGACTTGGTCGGTACACCCCTGAAGTCGCGCACTCTGGGAAGAGCGATGGATACGAATTTATCAAAGAATTCGTACATCCTCGTGCCCCTTAAAGTAACTTTCATACCTACGTTCTGCCCTTCTCTTATCTTGAAGTTCGCCACCGACTTTTTAGCCGCGGTGAGAATAGGCTTCTGTCCCGATATGAGTTTTAACTCTTCCTGCGCGAGTTGAATACTCTTGCCGTTGTCCTTTACGTCGCCGAGTCCGGAGTTAATAGTAATTTTGACGAGTTTGGGAACTTGGTTTACGTTTTTGTAATTGAACTTCTTGATAAGCGCGGGTACAGCCGTCTTTAAGTAAAGTTCTTTTACTCTGTTCATCTCTGCCATTTATCCTTTCCTCCGTCCTATTTAGCCTCGACGCTTTCGGCGTCTTTCTTGGTCTTTTTCTTGGTCGCTTTCTTGACTTCTTTGGCTTCTTTGCCGGCGTCTAAAACCGCACCGCATTTCTTGCAAACGCGAACTTTTTTATCGCCTTCGGTCTTGTAAGCGATTCTCGTCGCCTTGCCGCAAGCAGGACATACCACCATAACGTTGGACGCGTCTATCGCACCCGATTGATTAACTATGGAACTTACTTCCTGCGCGCTACGGGCTTTCTTATGCTTTTTCTGCACGTTTATCCCGTCAACGACCACCTTATTGTCTTTCGGAAGCGCTACCAAAACCTTTGCGGTCTTGCCTGCGTCCTTTCCGGTTAAAACTAAAACCGTATCGTTCTTTTTGACTTTCATTGCAGTACTCCTTATAACACTTCGGGCGCAAGAGAAATAATACGCATATAATCTTTATCACGAAGTTCTCTCGCTATCGGCCCAAAGATACGCGTTCCTCTCGGCTGTTTCTGCGCGTCGATAATAACCGCCGCGTTGTCGTCGAAACGAACGTAAGTACCGTCGGGACGTCTTACGCCGTTGGTGCTTCTCACTATAACCGCCTTAACCACGTCGCCTTTTTTAACAGCGCCGCCGGGGGTTGCGGTCTTAACGGAAGCAACTATTACGTCGCCTATGTTGCCCGTTCTTCTGAAAGATCCGCCCAAAACCTTAATACACATCAATTCTTTAGCACCGGAGTTGTCCGCCGCTTTCAATCTCGTAAATGGTTGTATCATAGTGCGTCTCCTTATTTAGCCTTCTCGATAATTTCGGCAACTCTCCAATTCTTGTCCTTGGAAAGTTTTCTCGTTTCCACGATTAAAACCTTATCGCCTATTCCGCAGGCGTTGGTTTCGTCGTGCGCTTTGAATTTATGAGTCTTTTTAACCGTCTTTTTGTAAAGAGGGTGCTTAAATCTTTCTTCGATGGCAACGACTACCGTCTTATCCATCTTGTCGGAAACGACTATCCCTACCCTTTCTTTTCTTAAATTTCTTTCCATAATTCCCTACTCCTACTTCGCCGCAAGTTCTTTTTCCCTTAAAACGGTCTTAACTTTCGCAATATCTTTCTTGCAAACGTTAAGCGACGCGGGATTTTCGAGTTGCCCTATCGCGTGGCGGAAACGAAGGTTAAAAAGTTCTTCTTTCAATTCCTTTAACTTGGTATTCAATTCTTCTACCGTTAATTCGCGGATTTCTTTCGTTTTCATTAACCTTCACCGCCTTCTTGTTTAATTTCCTGCGCCTCTAAATCGGACTTTTTCATAAACTTCGTTTTGATGGGAAGTTTGTGTCCCGCAAGACGCATAGCCTCTTTTGCCTGTTCTTCGGTAATACCCGCCATTTCAAACAGAACTCTGCCGGGTTTAACTACCGCTACCCAGTATTCCACCGAACCTTTACCACTACCCATACGGCTGTCCGCAGGTTTCTTGGTTATAGGTTTGTGGGGGAATATGTCTATCCAAACCTTTCCGCCACGCTTTACGAATCTCGTCATCGCAACACGCGCCGCTTCTATCTGGTTGGATTTGATCCAAGCGGGTTCTAAGGCTACAAGCCCGTACTCGCCGTAAGCGATCTTATTACCTTTGGTGCATTTGCCGGTCATTCTGCCGCGATGCACTCTTCTTCTCTTTACACGTTTAGGCATTAACATAATTACTGTTCGCCTCCTTCAACTTTCTTTTTGGGAGCGCCGATAACTTCGCCTTTATATATCCAGCACTTGATACCGATAACGCCGAACGTGGTGTGCGCTTCCGCAAAACCGTATTCTATGTCCGCCCTTAAAGTCTGAAGCGGAATAGAACCTTCGTGATAATGTTCGGTTCTCGCTATTTCCGCGCCGTCAAGTCTTCCTGCGACGGAAACTTTGATACCTTTGATACCGCTTCTCATACTGCGACCTATCGCCTGTTTCATAGCGCGTCTGAAAGATACGCGCTTTTCAAGTTGAGTAGCGATACCTTCGGCAACGATCTGCGCGTCCGCGTCGGGCTTTTTGACTTCCGAAATGTTGATGGAAATCTGCTTGCCTTCGCAGAGTTTAGCCACGGTCTTCTTGATAACTTCTATTTCCGCGCCCTGTTTTCCGATAAGCACGCCGGGGCGCGCCGTGAAAATGTTTATCGTAATCTTGGTAGCCGCTTTTTCAATAGCGATCTTGGAAATAGCCGCCTGATAGTATTTCTTCTTTAATACGTTGCGGATTTCATTATCTTCTTTGATGTTTGCCGCAAAATCCTTCTTATCGACGAACCAATGCGAATCCCAGTCTTTTATAATTCCGACTCTTAATCCGTGCGGATTAACTTTCTGTCCCATAACGCTCCTCCTATGCCTTTGCGTCCAGCACTACGGTAATATGGCTGGTACGCTTCAAAATTCTGAACGCTCTTCCCTGCGCTCTGGGCATAACCCTCTTAAGCGTCGGGCCTTGGTCTGCAAAACAAGCCGCTACGTAAAGATTGTCTTTACTTAAGCCAAGATTGTTTTCCGCGTTTGCCGCAGCAGACATAAGCACTTTCTTAACCGGTTCGGACGCCGCTTTCGGAGTGTTTTCCAAAATAGCAACCGCTTCCCTGTATCCTTTACCCCTGATTATATCGAGTACTATTCTTACTTTGTAGGGGGAAATTCTTACGTGTTTTGCCACCGCTTTGGGGCGTCTGTCTTTATTTTCCGCTATCTTCGCGGTTTTTTCTCTCAAATTCTTTGCCATCTCAAAGCCTCCTATTTAGCACCCGTTTTCTTATCCGTGCCCGCGTGCCCCTTAAAGGTTCTAGTCGGTGCGAATTCACCTAATTTGCAACCTACCATATCTTCGGTTATATATACGGGAACGTGTTTTCTGCCGTCGTACACCGCTATCGTATGACCTACCATCTGCGGAAAGATCGTCGACGCTCTCGACCAAGTCTTCAAAACTTTCTTTTCGTTCTTTTCGTTTAATTCTTCTACTCTCTTTAAGAGTTTAGGTTCTACGTAAGGACCTTTTTTAACGCTTCTCGACATATCTTTCTCCTTAATTTATCCTTGTAATGATAAGTTTGTTGGACGACTTCTTATGCTTTCTCGTCTTATAGCCGAGTGCAGGTTTACCCCACGGGGTAACAGGCCCGGGCATACCGACGGGCGATTTGCCTTCGCCGCCGCCGTGCGGGTGATCGCACGGGTTCATAACAACGCCGCGGACGGTCGGGCGGATACCTAAATATCTCGTCTTACCCGCTTTGCCTACTCTTATGATTTCGTGTTCCAGATTACCTATCTGACCAACGGTCGCTTTGCAGGTAGCGAGAATATATCTCATTTCGCCGCTGGGCATCTTAAGAGTAACGTACTTATCGCCTTTCGCCATAATCTGCGCACTCATACCCGCCGCTCTCGCTATCTGTCCGCCCTTACCGGGTTGCATTTCGATATTGTGAACCATAGTACCTACGGGAATATCTTTCAAAGCGAGCGCGTTGCCTGCCTTTATATCCGCTTCAGCGCCCGAAAGAACGGTATCGCCGACTTTTAAGCCTACGGGTGCGAGAATATAAGTCTTCGCGCCGTCTGCGTAATATAAAAGTGCGATATTCGCGCTGCGGTTGGGATCGTATTCAATCGACTTAACAACCGCGGGAACGCCGTCTTTACTTCTCTTGAAATCGATTATGCGGTATTTTCTTCTGTTGCCGCCGCCGATATGACGAACGGTGATTTTACCCTGTGCGTTTCTTCCGCCGGATTTTCTCTGATCTTCGAGAAGAGATTTTTCGGGTTTTTTCGCCGTGATTTCGTCGTAAGCGCTGACCGTCATAAAGCGGCGCGCGGACGAAGTCGGTTTATATCTTTTAATAGCCATTTTACACCTCCGAGTATTAGGACAACGAATCGAAGAAGGCAATGGACTTGCTGTCCGCCGTGAGTTTTACGATTGCCTTTTTGTAATCGGGAGTATATCCTTCATACTTGCCCTGTCTTTTCAACTTACCGTGAACGTTCGCGGTGTTGACTTTCTCAACCTTAACGCCGAAAATTTCTTCGACGGCGAGTTTGATTTGCGTTTTGTTGGCGTTCTTCGCCACTATAAAGGAATATTTCTTATCCTTGATCCCCGCATAACTCTTTTCGGAAAGCAGGGGTTTCAATATAATATCGTGCGCAGCCATTATTCTCCGTAGACCTCCTCTATATATTCGACAGCCTTCTTGGAAATAACGAGTTTAGCGTTTTTAACGACGTCGTAAGTATTGATTTGGCTTACGGGAATCGTGTTCAGTTTTTCAATGTTCGCGCTTGCGCGGAGAACCGCCTGATCCGCATTATCCAAAACCATAAGCACGCTGTCCCCGAGTTTGAACGCTTTTAAGAAAGCGACCATCTCTTTGGTCTTGGGCGCAGCGACTTTGATTTCGTCTATAAACACCACTTCGTCATTTCTGACCTTCTGCGAAAGCGCCGCAAACAGCGCGACTTCTTTCGCCTTGTAATTCATTTTCTTGGAGAAGTCTCTGGACTTCGGAGCGAACACAACGCCGCCCTTTACCCATTGCGGACTTCTGATAGAGCCCTGTCTTGCTCTGCCCGTGCCCTTCTGACGCCAGGGTTTCGCACCGCCGCCGCGAACTTCGCTGCGGGTAAGCGTGCTCTTCGTCCCCTGTCTGTCGTTAGCAAGTCTGGTTACCACCGCTTGGTGAATAACAGACTCGTTATATTCAGCGCCGAACAGCGCGTCGTTAAGTTTGAGAGTGCCGACTTGGTTTGCTTTCATATCGTATAATTTAACACTTGGCATAATCTTTCTCCTTACGCTTTAACGCTGTTGCGTATGCAAACTATTCCGTTTACCGGACCGGGAATCGCGCCTTTAACCAAAATAGCGTTCCTTTCCTTGTCAACGCGTACTACTTCGAGATTCAAAATCGTTACGTTTTCGTACCCGTACTGCCCAGGCATCTTTTTGCCCTTGAACACCCTTGACGGCGAACTGTTAGCACTCATAGAACCGACTTCCCTGTGTACAGGGCCTACGCCGTGGGTTTCTTTAAGTCTGTGATTGTTCCATCTTTTGATAACGCCCGTAAAACCGTGCCCCTTGGTGATACCGGAAACGTCGATTTTATCGCCCGCCGCAAAAGTATCGCACTCTATCACCGTGCCGACCGCCACGCTTTCCGCACCGTCGATTCTAAATTCCTTTAAAACCTTGCAGGGCGCGACGCCCGCTTTCTTGAATAAACCTGCCTGCGGTTTATTGATTTTCTTTTCGTCAACCTGACTAAACCCTAACTTAATAGCGGAATAGCCGTCCCTTTCCAAAGTTTTCACCTGAACGACGGGGCAAGGGCCAGCCTCTACCACCGTTACGGGAATAACCTTGCCGTCTTTCGAGAACAGTTGAGTCATACCCAACTTTCTGCCAATGATTGCTTTATTCATAGATAAAGTTCACCTCCGTAATATATATAATGTTTTAAACCGTTTTTTACAGTTTGATTTTGATATCTACGCCTGCGGGCAAGTGTATGCTGTCCAACAGTTTGATGTTGGGCGAGTATATATCGATAAGCCTTTTGTGCGTTCTGATTTCGAATTGTTCTCTCGAATCCTTATACTTATGCGGAGAACGAAGAATAGTTACCACCTCTTTTTCGGTGGGAAGCGGAATAGGTCCGCTTATCTTCGCGCCCGACTTTTGCATGGTATCGACTATGTTTTTAGCCGCACCGTCAAGCATTTCCACGTCGTAAGACATAAGTTTAATTCTGATTTTCTGTCCTGCCATTTTTCTACTCCTTTTTATACTAACTTTTTACCGTGCATTTGCCGTAAACTTTTCCGTGTGTGTCGAGTTTTCCGAAATAAAAAAATCATCCGCCGATACTTAAATTTTAAGTCGCTGCGAATGACTTCGGATTCTCTTCGTATCAGTTAGTCGCAGGGATCAACGCCCCCACATTTGTCAACGGAAATTATCTTTCAGAACCTGAATTAAGTAACTTCCCGTCTCAACCCAAATTACACAGCCTAAACATTATAACAGCATAATCAAGGCTTTGTCAAACGATTTTCAGAGATTTTTTTGAATTTTTTTATTTTTTTCGCTAGTTTAAATCGGAATATTTTATCAGTTCCACGTCAGACTGCTTAAACAGTTCCAAAGCGAACGGATCGGGATAGCCGTTCTTGTATATCACGCGTTTTATCCCCGAATTGAGTATCATACGCGTGCAGATAACGCACGGCTGGTGAGTAACGTACATCGTAGCGCCCTCTAAACTCACGCCGAGTTTCGCCGCCTGTATTATGGCGTTCTGTTCGGCGTGAACGGCGTAGCACACTTCCTGCATAGTTCCGCTTGCGATATTCCGCGCGCGGCGCAGACACTCCCCGCGTTCCGCGCAACTCTCTATCCCAGACGGTGCGCCGTTATAGCCCGTCGTTATTATTCTCTTGTCGCGCACTATAACCGCGCCGACGTGGCGGTTTTCCTGAAAACAACTCGACCACCCCGCAACAGTCTCCGCAAGTTGCATAAATCTCTCGTCCCACTTATTCATAGGTATAGTTCCTTAAATATTATTTTTTCTCTTTTTTGACCATTTTTTCCAACTCTTTCATAAACGAAGAAGTGTCGGTAAACGAACGGTAAACCGACGCGAAACGGACGTAAGCCACTTCGTCGATTTCCTTTAACCCTTCGCACACCATTTCGCCTATTTCCTTGCTGGAAATTTCCTGTACGAGTGAATTGTAAATCTTTTTCTGGATATCGGCTACGAGTTTGTCTATATCGCTTGCGGCGACGGGGCGTTTTTCACACGCCTTTATTATGCCCGCCTTTATCTTGTTGGGATCGAACGCCTGCCTTGCTCCACCCGATTTTATGACGAAAATCGGCGTGTTTTCCACCGTCTCGTAAGTAGTAAAGCGCCTGCCGCAATTTATGCACTCGCGCCTTCTTCTTATACTCGTTCCGTCCTCCGTCGTGCGGGAATCGACGACTTTACTGTCGATACAGCCGCAATACATACATTTCATTTTGGTACTCCTTATTTTAGATTTATCCGAATTATAAAATTTTATTTATCGCTTTGGGCAGCGCCGAAATCAAATCGGTCGCCGTTATCGTGTAAGAATTCTGTTCTTTTGCGGCTATTTCGCCCGCTTTCCCGAACAGATACGCCGCCACCGCCACGCAAAAAAGCGGTTCTTCG
>JAGAEX010000086.1 GCA_017612915.1 Clostridia bacterium
ATGCCTTCGCGGTGCGATAGGAAAGGTCAAAAAAATCCACAAATTTAAGAAGTAGAAACCGTTTATTTACTGTGGAGCGGAGCTTTCCGTCCGCGTATCACGGACAACTTTACGGAAAGATGCAGAAGCGGTAATCGCGGTATTCGCCCGTAGCAAAATCGGGTTAATATTTTCCTTTCCGTCGGCCGATGCAGGCTAATTTTTTATCTTGCAGCAATTTTGCTTGCAAAAATAAACCGTTTATGGTAGAATATTTTTTGCCGCACGCGGAATCCGGAGTTCGGTCGAAGACCATCGGAGCGATTTATCGCAGAGATGCCTCTCCGTGGGCACGGAGAATCTTATAAATTTAATATAACGGCCTCATGGTCAAGCGGTTAAGACGCCGCCCTCTCAAGGCGGAATCCGGAGTTCGATTCTCCGTGGGGCTACCACAAGATAACGACACGAACACCATTAAGTTCTTGTCGTTATCTTTTTTATTAGTATTTCCCTAACTATTTTTAATCTTAAAACTGTTTTTTATCTCAATCATCAAAAAACTTACCAGCAAAAAATGCCCCAAAAGGGGCATTTTCAATCATTTTTTATCACCGTATTTTTTACATCTCTTTCGTCTTTTTGCAGTCAACTAATTCTAAAAGCACGAGCGATAAAATCGTAACCGCTATGCCGAGATAGCCGACTATGCCGACGTTGACCTTAAACGCCACTATGCCGACTATCGTCGCGACGATTATTTCTAACGTGGAAAGCATACTCGCTTTACCGGCGGACACCGTTTTAAGTCCCGCGGAATATAACAGATACGCCGCGGCAGTAGATAGCCCCGCGAGCCCGACAAAATACGCTAAACTTATAGGGTTTTCGCCTATTTTAACGGGCAATCTCCAAGCCATAGCAACGAAAAACCCCGCCAAAGCCGAAAACAAAAAAACGTAAAAGGTTACCGTTTCTGGTTGATATTTCTGTCCTGCGATCTTACCGCATATACCGTACAGCGCGAGAAAAAGTCCTGTGGCGAGTCCTACCGCTATGCCCTTAAAACTTAAACGCAGTTCGCCGCCGAAAGACAGCATAGCGCAACCGCCCACAACGCCGATAAGCACTGATATTTTTAACCACGTTACGCTCTCTTTAAACAGAAATCGTGATATCACGACCGTCCAAACGGGCGAAGTGTACATAAGCACCGCCGCGACGGACGAGCCGTTTTCTTCGATGGACAGGGTGTAAAGCATACAGACGGTCATAAAACAGCCTATACCCATAAACGCGATAAAAGGCAGATGCCTTAACGATATCTTAAACAAACCCCTGTCTTCTACGAGAATAAAAACACCCAAAAAAACTGCCGCGAAAAGCGACCTGATGAAAGTTATTTCCGCGGAAGAAAAGCCCATACCGTTAAGCGGCAAAGTAAAAAGGCTTATAATCCCCCACAGTACGGCGCACGCTATAATATAAAACTCACCTAAAAACTTTTTATTAAACGACGACATGACGTCCCATCAATATATATCCGAGATTTTCTTTTCTTTGGTTTTAAAATCCGAATACAGCGAAGAATACCCGTCGCTACCGACATAATAGACCTTATCGGTTTTAACTATTTTCTCCGCAGCGGAAATCACGTCCTTATAAAGCCCCGCGCCAAGCCCTGCGAATATCGCAGAACCCAAACACGCCGTTTCATTCTGCTTTAAGGTTATCACCTTTTTACCAAGAACTTCCGACTTTATTTCGCACCAAAGTTTACTGTTCGCGCCTCCGCCCATACTGCGGATCTCCCCGGCGTCGGCATTTATATAATCGGAAAACTCTTTAATGGTATAAGCGATACTTTCCATTATAGCGCGAACGAAATGTCCTTTATTATGCTTTAAAGTCGCGCCGAAAAACGCACCCTTTACCTTCGCGTTGTTTTCGGGCATCACCGTACCGCAAAGGTGCGGCAGACAAATAAGCCCTTCGCTACCTTTCGGCACGCTTTCCGCAAGGCGATTAAGTTCGTTATAATCGTCGCCGCCGCAGAAGTTCTTTTTAAACCATTCCAGCGTCGCGCCCGCGGTAGGCGCCCACATTAAAAGCGCGTACAATCCTTTTTTAACGTAATATGCGGACACGGTAAGTCCTTCGTGCCACGCGGGAAGTTTTTCGGTAAGCACGGAAACAGCCAGCGACGTACCCGTCGTTTCGCTCATTATTCCTTCTTTTACGACGCCCGCGCCCGTTATCCCCGCGATCTGATCAAGCGCACTCGTTACGACTTTAATGCCGTTATAATCGCCGACGTACTCGCCGCTTTCCAAAAGCGCAGGCAACTGTTCTTTCTTTATGCCGAGAAAATTAAGCATTTCGGGGATATATCCGCCCGAAATAACGTTCATAAGTAGCGACGATGAATACAGCGATCTTGACGCCGCGAACCTGCCCGTAAGTCTATATATTATATAGTCTTCGAGCAAAAGATAATGCGCCGCGTTGTTATAAACTTCCGGTCTGTTTTCTTTAAGCCAAAGAATTTTCGGCGCGGGATAGCCTGCGGGAACTTCCGCCTGTCCCGTAAGATCGTAGATGCCTTTTAAACCGAATTTGCGTTCTATCTCCTTCGCCTGTTTTTCCGCACGGTTGTCAAGCCAGATGATCGCGTTCATAAGCGGCTTATCGTTTTTATCCAAAGCGATAAGCGTTTCGCCCTGTGTATCCACGCTCATCGCGTAAACGGGGTATTTATCGGTAATTTTACTTACCGTCGAAATAAACACCTTATAAAACTCTTCCGCGGGAAATTCCACGAATTCGCCTTCGGTTATTAAGTTATACTTCGCGGATTCCGTTTGGACGAGTTCGCCGTTCTCGTCGAACAGACAAACTTTTAACGCCGTCGTACCGAAATCCGCGCCGAGTAAATATTTCATTTAATTAAAACCACTTTTTGGTATCTTTGGGATCTCTTCTTTCCTGCTGTTTAACGTAATGGGGATCGACAGCCTTTTCTTCGTCGGTATATTTTCTCCACGTGTCGATGACCTTGCCGCCGTTGTATTTACGATCGTTTACGTCGTCCGTAGTTCCCATAACGGTAACGTTTATCTGTCTGTGTCTTGCGCGAACCTGATCCCAGTCAACGAAATAGATATGCGCGAATTCGCCACCGTCTAAAACCCCGTCTTTAATGGTCATAGCTTCGCTTCTTCCGAAGAATACCGAACGAAGATGCCCGTCGGTGTTTAAACTCGTCCAGTCGCCGGGTTCGTCAACGTATCTGCCGAACTGCGTATGTATAGGACCGGGGTGCATATACGCGTTATTCTCCGAATAATCGGGAACTAACTTCTGCATTATCTTTAAGATATCGTGCTGTAAGTATTCGAGATCGTAGATATCGATATCGTGCGAACACTCCTGTATCATGACCGAGCAAGTCGTGTGATGGGACGCGATGGTTACCGTGCCGTTCTTGATGCCCGACTGCTTAACGATGTCGATAACTTCCTTACTTACGTCGTGAAAGGTCGGTCTCCAACCTTTACTCTGCACTTCCAGTTCCTTCTGAAACACTTTGAATTCCATTTGTTTGTTCTCCTTTTTCGTTTATTTTTTTATTATTTTTTGTCATTTTTATATAGCGGATTTCCGCTATTATTATCGAAGACGTTACAAGTATCTC
>JAGAEX010000087.1 GCA_017612915.1 Clostridia bacterium
CGCGAAGAACTGCCCGACGAGATTATCACAGGCGAAGAAATCGACACGGCGTTGCTTTCCGAGTATCTTAAGAAGGAATTCGATAAAACCGTGCATATTATCTGCGCCAAGCAGGGGGTAAGACGTCAACTCGCCGATATGGCAGGCGTCAACGCCGAAGAGCATCTTATCGTTGCCGTGGACAGAATAAAGCATAAAGACGATATGACCGTCAAAGCGTGCGAGAGTTTAAAGACCAAATTGAACCTTTCGCATTACCCGAAGCGTATGGAGTGCTACGATATTTCGCACGTTTCGGGAACGGACAGAGTGGGCAGTATGGTCGTGTTTATAGACGGCGAGCCCGCACGCGATCTTTACCGCAGATTTAAGATAAAAACCTTTATTGGTAACGACGATTTCAGGAGTTTACAGGAAGTTTTGTCGCGAAGGATAGAGCGGCTTAATTCAGATCCCGAAAAATTCGCAAAGCCCGATTTAATAATAATCGACGGCGGCAAAGGGCAACTGTCGAGCGTTAAAGAGATTTTTGACTTAAAAGGCGTTACGGGTATAGACTTAATATCGCTCGCTAAACGCGAAGAGGAGATCTTTTTGCCAGATAATCCCGCGCCCGTCGTTTTGGAAAGGCGGGATTACTGCCTTAAAATGTTGCAGCGTATCCGCGACGAAGCGCATAGGTTTGCGATAACTTTTCATAGGACTTTGCGCGGTAAAAGGGCGCTTTCTTCGGTTCTGGACGGGGTAAAAGGCTTGGGCAAAGTAAAGGCGCAGGCGGTAATGGAAAGATTCAAGGACTTATCGGGGATAATCAAAGCGACAAAAGAAGAACTTATGCAGGTAGAAGGCGTGGGCGATAATATCGCCGACGAGATAATAAAAAAACTTACGGAAGAAGGACTTAAATGAAATACAAAATGTTCGTAAGCGATTACGACGGTACGCTCGGAGATCCTACGGGAATAAAGGCGGAAACGGTAAGCGCGGTAAAAGAATACGAAAGAAGAGGCGGCAAGTTCGTTATCTGTACGGGCAGGATGCTGACGGGCATCGCAAGGGTATGCGATCCTTACGATATCGCGGATGTTTACGTGTCCTATCAGGGTGCGCGCATAAACGAAAGAAAAAGCGGGAAAACTTTATTTAAAGGCACTTTTGACAATGCTTTCGCCGCGGAAATTTTAAGGGCGATCAAAGGCTGTAAAGTTATATCCACGTTGATAACCGACGGCGTGCTGTATTATTCGGAAGAGTCGCGGCACGTTGACGGATATAAAAATTCGCAACTTATCGAAGTAAAAAAAGTCCCGGATATTATAAAATTTGTCGAGGATAAAGGAACAGAAGTGCTGAAACTCAACGTTTATTGCGACGGTGAAGACGTTTTCGGTTTTATGAAGGAGTTCGGCAAGAAGTACGAAGGCAGGGCGATAGTGAACAGCGGCGGCTCTAATCTGGTGGAATTCGTAAATCCCGCGTGCAGCAAGGGGGCGGCGGTCAGGTTTTTGGCAAAATATTACGGGATAGGATACGACGAGATCATAGCGGTCGGCGATTCGACGAACGATATAGAACTCGTTCGCGGGGAGTGGCACGGCGTTGCTGTCGGCGACGGGATGGAAGAACTTAAAAAGCACGCAGACGAGATAACCGTGCCGTATAAAGAACAGCCGATAAAACATTTACTTGAAAAATACTGCTTGTAAAACGAACTATATACATAGGTGAAAATATGGAAGAAAAGATTAACGACAAGGTAAATACGGGCGATAAGATTTCCGCGCCCGAAACGGAGAATAAAAAGAACGATATAAAGGCTATGCCGGTCATAGCCCTTCGCGGGAAAGTGCTTTTTCCAAACACTTTTTTGAATTTCGACGCAGGGCGTCCTATATCCGTTGCGGCGGTGGAAGCCGCGCCTGCTTTCGGCAACCTTTTATTTATAGCGGCGCAGAAGAACGCGTTTATTGATTCGCCGCTTAAAGGCGATATACTGACGGTCGGCGCGATCGCGCGCATAAAACAAGTGGCAAAATTAGGCGGCGAAGCAATGAAAATTTCCGTCGAAGCGATAGCGCGCGCCAAGATCGTAAGGTTTTTGCCCGCGAAAGGCTATTTCGCGGCGGAAGTAGTCGAAGCGCCCTATATTAAATGCGACGAGCTGGAAACGGAAGCGTATTTCAGAGCGGCGAGAGAGAGTTTTTCGGAATTCGTGCTGGTCGATAAAAGGTTGCAAAAGGAAGCGGTCGCGACCATTATGGGGATAACGGAACCGAACAGGTTTATAGACGGCGCTCTTTCCGTCGCGCCTTTAAAGGAAGAAGTCGTCGGTAAAATCCTCGCCGAAGACAGCACCGTAGAGCGACTTAAAGAATTTTCATTGCTGTTCAACAGGGAAACGGAGATCTCCAAGATAGAGAAAAAGATAAATTCCACGGTCAGATCCAATATCGACAAGAGCCAGAAGGAATTTTATTTGCGCGAACAGATAAGGGCTATCCACGCAGAACTCGGCGACGGTGAAGACGATCGCGCGGAACTTGAAGAAAAAATAAAAGCCGCAAACCTTCCGCAAGAAGTGTTCGATAAGGCGATGAAGGAACTCTCTCGGCTGGACAGGATAAATCCCGCGTCGCCAGACTATTCGGTGATACTTAACTATCTCGATTGGATCCTTGATCTGCCTTTCTCGAAGAGCACGACAGATCGCGAAAGTATTGCGGAAGCGAAAGAGATATTGGACGCAGACCACTTCGGGCTTATCAAAGTGAAACAGCGGATAACCGAGTATATCGCGGTATTGCACCTTACCAAAAAGATAAAAGGTCCGATTTTATGTTTCGTAGGCCCGCCCGGCGTCGGCAAGACTTCTGTCGCGTCGTCTATTGCCCGTGCGCTCGGTCGTAAATTCGTGCGTATGAGTCTGGGTGGCGTTAAAGACGAAGCGGAAATAAGGGGACACCGCAAAACTTACGTCGGCGCGATGCCGGGAAGGATCATTTACGGGCTTAAAAACGCGGGCGTCAACAATCCCGTATTTTTACTCGACGAAATAGATAAACTTTCGTCGGATATCCACGGCGACCCCGCGAGCGCGCTTTTGGAAGTTTTGGATCCCGAGCAGAACGCCACTTTCCGCGACAGGTTTTTGGAAGTGCCGTTCGACCTTTCTAACGTGATGTTCATAACCACCGCGAACACGGTGGATACTATACCTTACCCCCTATTAGACCGTATGGAAATAATAGAAATTACGGGCTATACGCAGGAAGAAAAGGTAGAGATCGCAAAGCTATATCTTATTCCGAAGCAGATAAAGAACAACGGACTTACCGACAAAAAGGCGGAATTTACCGACGGCGCGATAAAAGAGATCATAGAAGGCTATACGATGGAGGCGGGCGTTCGTAATTTAGAGCGTGAGATCGGCAGCGTGATAAGAAAAATAGCCGCTTTGGTCGCCGAGCATCCGCGCGTTAAAAAGCAAGTGGTTTCGAGCGGGGATATTCAAAAATATCTCGGCGTAAGGAAATACGAAAAGGGCAAAACTCT
Source organism: Clostridia bacterium (assembly GCA_017612915.1). Taxonomy (GTDB): domain Bacteria; phylum Bacillota; class Clostridia; order Christensenellales; family Borkfalkiaceae; genus UBA1259. Next base: position 3,553 of record JAGAEX010000087.1, read on the forward strand.
CGACCGCAACGAAATAGGCGCTTGCACGGGGCTTGCCTGGACGAGCGTCGGCGGCGTGATTTTGACGATAGAAGTGAGTCTTATTCCGGGTAAAGGCGAGATACTTTTAACGGGCAAACTCGGCGACGTGATGAAAGAATCCGCGCGCGCCGCAATAAGTTATATACACGCAAACGCGCTGAAATTCGGCATCGCGGAAGAAAAGTTTACGTCGAAAGATATCCACATCCACGTTCCCGAAGGTGCTACACCGAAAGACGGACCGTCCGCAGGTATAACGATGGCGACGGCTATTCTTTCCGCGTTTACGGGAAAACCCGTCAAAAAGGAAGTCGCGATGACGGGCGAGATAACCCTTCGCGGCAAAGTCCTTCCCATCGGCGGGCTTAAAGAAAAAACGCTCGCGGCATATCGGGCGGGTATAAAAACAGTGATAATTCCGCAGGGCAACCTTAAAGATTTGGAAGAACTGCCGAAAAAGGTCAAAAAAGAGATAAAATTCGTGGCGGCGGAGAACGTCGATACCGTTTTCGAGAACGCTATCGATATTAAGGGGTAAAAATGGTAATAAAGGACGCGAAATTTATAACTTCCGTCGCAAGCAGCGATAAATTTTATTACGACGGAAGACCTATCGTCGCCGCAAGCGGCAGGTCTAACGTCGGAAAAAGTTCGCTTATAAATATGCTTGCGGGGAACGGTAAACTCGCTAAAACTTCCGATACTCCGGGCAGAACGCGACTGATAAATTATTTTGACTTCGGCGCGTTCGTGCTTGCCGATCTTCCCGGTTACGGCTTTGCGAAGGTGTCCAAAGACGAAAAGGACAAGTGGGCAAGGCTGTTGGAAGAGTTTTTCGCCACGCAGAAGATAACCCTTTTACTTGCTCTTGTGGATATTCGGCACGAACCGACCGCGGACGATAAACAGATGATAAATTACCTTTATCATTACGCGATCCCGTTTACCGTGGTGGCGACGAAAGCGGATAAACTCGCCAAAACCAAGATAAAGCCGCAGTTATTAACGCTCGCCGCCGCTATTAAACTCGGCGTTGGCGATATAGTGGCGTCTTCCGCGGAAAACGGTATGGGTAAAGGCGAAATATTATCGGCGATAGAAAAGGTTTTAAGGTTAAAAGATTAAAATTATTTCTGTGTTTACGAAAATTGTGGTAGAATAATAATTATGTGGGACGTTGTTTTTGACGCGGTTTTAGATAGCCTTAAAATTTTCCCCTTTATTCTCCTTATCTATATTCTTATGGAAATTATCGAGAACGCTCGCAATAAGGAGAGTATAGAAAGGGTATTGCAAGGGCCGTTTGCACCTGTGATAGCGGGGGCTCTCGGCGCCGTACCGGAGTGCGGTTTTGCCGCGATGCTCGCTAAACTTTACGATAAAGGTTTAATAAAAATAGGCACGCTTATCGCCGCGTTTTTGTCCATAAGCGATGAAGGCGTGATAGTTTTGATAACGGGCGGCGCAATGGTGAAAGACGCCGCTATTCTCGTCGGAGTCAAAATGGTTTACGCTATTCTCGTCGGCGTATTCATAAATATTTTACTTGCGAAAAAGGACGCCGCGCACGTCTGTCCCGAAAAGGGCGATTGTATAGAATGCGGGGAGCATCACGAAGGAAAACTCGATAAATATTTTCTGCATCCGCTTTGGCACGCGGCGAAAATTCTCGTTTACGTGCTGATAATAAATTTTTTGCTCGGTATGCTTTTGGAAGTGATCGGCGAAGACGCTTTAAAAGCGTTTATGGACGGGAAAACGTATTTTCAACCCCTTTTCGCGTCGCTCGTGGGGCTTATACCAAACTGCGGTTCGTCGATACTTTTAGCGCAGGCGTTTAACGACGGGATATTGAGTTTTGCGGGGCTTATCGCAGGGCTTTCGGCGAATTCGGGTATAGGGATACTGATACTTTTACGAAGCAAGAAAAATTTCGTAAAAGCGTTACTTATAATAGGATTGCAGTTTTTATGCGCGCTCGCGATAGGGTATATCGCGCTGGGGATTTTCGCATTATAACCGAGGGAGAAAGTGTAATATGGAAAACGATATAATTAGTTTCGTGTCTGATATCCGCAAAAACACGGGAATAGGTATCGACCTGTATTCCGAGCGGGGGGAGAGTATCGCGGGCGAAGATAAAACCGTCGTAACGTCGGATTTTACCGGCGTGTATTCCGACGAAACGAGCGGCAAAACGCTGTTTAAGTTCAGGTATAAAAACAAAGCGTACATAGGCGGGTTGTCGGGTACGGACGCCGCGGCGAAAAATTACGCCTATCTCATTTGCGAACTTGCCGAGCAGTCTTTTGCCAAGAGCAATCTTAATAAGGAAGAGTTCTTTAAGTCGGCGCTTTTCGGAGAAGCGAGTTATTATACCATCAAGAAATATTCCAACAAATATTTTAAAAACGGTAAAGTCTGCGCGATGCTTATCGCGGCAGGGCAGAACAGGGAAAAGGAAGTTCTGGAAGTCGTTAAAAGTTATACTGACGGCAGTTCGGACTTCGTGTGCGGCATCGAAGACGGGCTTTTGGCGATGGTCAAATTTTTGGACGAAGAAAACGGCGAATACCGTTCTGTTTCCGAGTATGCGGAGTTTTTGGCGCAGTCCATTTACGAAGAAACGGGCGAAACGGTGGGTATTTTTATCGGCGGCACGATAGAAAGCGTTGCCGATCTTGCGCTTTCCTTTTCGCAGGCGATATCCGCGCACCGCATAAGCGGGGAGTTGAGCCGTCGTTCGGGCGTGCACTCTTTTAAGGAGTTTTTGATAGTCAAAATGCTCGAAGATCTTCCGAAGATAAAACTTACGGAATACCTTAAAATACTTTTAGAGCCGTCCGCACGCGATATTTTCGACGATAAAGAGATGATAACGACGGCGGAAGAGTTCTTGGAGAACAGTTTGAATATAAGCGAAACGGCGCGAAAACTTTTCCTGCACAGAAATACTTTAAATTACAGGCTTGACAAGATAGAAAGGGTTACGGGGCTGGATATCCGCAGGGTATCCGACGCGATAACCTTTAAAATGATAATGATAATATTAAAACTGGTAAGGTAAAAAGTGGGAAAAGCAAAGAAAGGGGCGACGGAAAAGCCGCGCGTATTTGACCGGAACGGCATAGTAGCGATAATCGTAGCGGCGATAACCGCCGTTTCTTTTTTGGTTGGGTTTATAGTGCGCGGCGCTGTGGAACAGCCGTATCTGCGGAAGATCGACGAGATAGTTCGGCTGATAGATTCGGCGTCCGTTTATTACGACGATAAGACCGCCGACGAAATAACGGCAGGGCTTGTCAAGACGCTTTTGCCCGGAGATAAATACGCCGCTTACTATTCGCCCAACGAATATAATCGGGTAAGAGCGGAAGATAAAGGCAATTATTCGGGCGTTGGCGTGGCGTTTAAAAGGAACGCGAGCGGGCTTTACGACGGAACGATCGGCAGGGTGTATTTTAATTCTCCGGCGTATAAATGCGGTATAAGAGAAGGGGATGTGCTCGTCGCGGGTGTTTTTAAAGGGCAAAGCGAGTACGCGGAATTTGCGTCGCTCACATACGGCACTAAAAGCCTGATGCAGGTGGTTTTGGAATTTCTTTCGCAATTCGGCGTCGGCGAATCGGTGCAGGTCAAGGTCCTGCGCGGAGAAGAAGAATTAACGTTTGAAGTTATAAAGTCAAATTATATTGTTTCTTATATAGAATATATGGATAACGAAAAACGCTATTATTTTTCTACCGAAGAAGACGGCTTTCACGGCAGAGCGGAAGACGGCGGGCTTGCGTTTTTGAGTCCCGACACGGCGTATATAAAGTTGTGTGAATTCGAAGGCGGCGCGGCGGAACAGTTCGGCGAAGCGATAGGCTATATGAAAGGGCGCGGCAAGACCAAACTTATCTTAGATTTAAGAGATAACGGCGGCGGACTCACTACCGTGCTTTCGGGCATCGTATCGTATCTTGTCAACGATAACGGTTCGGGTAAGATCAAGATACTTGAAACGAGGGGCGAAAAGGAGATCGCGGGTTTTTATACCGACAAAAACCATTACGACGCGTTTTTGACGGATATTTCGGTTATAGCGAATTGCAATACGGCGTCCGCGTCCGAAGCGCTTATTAACGCACTGAACGATTACGGCGATCCTGCCGCGCATAACGGCGCGAGATTTGATCTCGGAAGATTAATTCTCACGGAAAAGCACCCGACAAGACAAACGTACTGTACTTACGGTAAGGGGATAATGCAAACGACCTACGGGTTAAGGTCGGGCGGCGCGCTCGTAATTACGACGGCTTACGTTTATTCACCCCTTTCAGACAAGTGCATACAGGACTTGGGCATAGAAACCGCGGACGAAAACAACCGTGTTTCAGACGAAAACGCGATAGTGCGCGCCGACGCGGTACTGCATTAAAACAAATTTATCAGATGAAAAACGAAAAAGAACGGCTTGCGCCGTCTTTTTTATACAGTAAAAGCCTTTATCCTTTTCTTACGCACATACCCGTCGCGGCGTCCTGAAACATCATAAAATATCCGTCTCCTTTAATGTTGAACACCGAGAGCGGCACGAAAGAGCAGTACCCCGCGAGTTCTTTGGGCGGTGTTTCGCAATATTTGGACGGCACACCGTAGCAGATATATTTTTCTTTTTTCTTCTCCTTTATTAAACCCACGATATAGTATTTGTTTTCCGCGTAATACACCTTTGCGAAGCGACTGTCCGCTATCGTTTTTTCGATTTCAGTTTCTTCGGGGTATTTCGCGAAGATCTCGTCTATCTCCGCTTTTACCGTTTGGTAATAGGCGGCGTCTTCGATTCCGACAGCGTCCGTTTCATTTGGATCAGTTTTAAGGTCTTCGTGGCTTTCTTGCGTTTTCTGCTCGCGGATACTATCTCCGCGGCTCGTTTCACGTCTAATATACTCATCGGAGAACTCCTTTATTTCACACAGTTTTCGTTTTATGTCGTCGTCGTAAAAGTTTTCCGTCGCGACCGCGTCGTCTTCATATATTTTAAGCGGCGGAAACCGATCGCATTTATCTCTTTCGTCGTACTTGTCGTCGGGCGGCTCGGTAGAAGCGGGTTCTTCCGCGATTTTCGGTTCGCTGAATTCCTTACGTTCGCGTGTTTTGCGCTCCGTTATTATGTCGTTGACGACTATCGCGCCGTACTCTTTTGCGGAGAGAACCGCGTCTTCGCTTTTTCTGTATGCGATGAGAAGCGGAATATCGTCTTTTACCGTCCAAATCCCTGCCGAAACGCCTATATTCACGGAAAGCGCGCTGTTACACACGGTCGTGCTCGAACTCGGATCGTTACCGAGAGTTTTTTTGACAACGTTCTTATCGTCGCCGACGATATATAATCGGTATTCGCCGTAAGTCAGCGCGGGAAAACCTATAAGCGACAGACAAACGGTAAGAGTATCGTCTTCCTTTTCCAAGCGGCATATCCCGCACGCTTTGCTGTTTGCGGGTGAATTTTCCGCAGAGTGTTTCATCACGAGAATTTTTTTGCCGAACATTGTTTGTCCCCCGAAACTGCGATTTCAAAACTATAAATAATATATATGATCGTTTGTGTCGAAAAATATGATTTTTAAGCAAAATGTCGGTAATTTTGCATATATTGCAGGGCGGAAATAAAAGAAAATATTATAAATAGGCGGCTTTTTAAACTTTACTTATCGTCGGAAAAATGTTATAATATATACGATTATAATGGGGTATGATGATAACTTTTTAGGATAAGGAGAACGAAAAAATGACTACTAACAAAAAACTTCTGGCATTTATCGAAGAAGCGAAAGCGCTTTGCGAGCCCGATAAAATCGTTTGGATCGACGGGAGCGAGGCTCAACTCGACGCACTACGTCAGCAGGCTGTTGACGAGAAAATACTTATCAAACTCAATCAGGAAAAATTGCCCGGTTGCTATCTTCACCGCACTTCGGTAAACGACGTCGCAAGGGTGGAGGGCAGAACTTTTATCTGCTCCAAAAATAAAGACGATTCCGCGCCTATCAATAACTGGATGGAAACGGAAGAAGCCTATAAACTCTTAAAAGGTCTTTTCAAAGGGGTTATGAAAGGCAGAACGATGTACGTTATTCCGTACTCGATGGGCGCTGTCGGCAGTAAGTTTTCTAAAATCGGCATAGAGATCACCGATTCAATATACGTCGTTTTGAATATGGCTATTATGACGCGCGTCGGGCAAAAGGTGTTGGACGCTTTGGGCGACGGCGATTTTATAAAGGGCTGGCACTCCTACGCGGAACTTTCCGAAGAAAAACGTTATATCTGCCATTTCCCCGAAGACAATACCATAATGTCCATAAACTCTAACTACGGCGGCAACGTACTACTTGGCAAAAAGTGTTTTGCGCTCCGTATCGCGTCGTATCTCGGTAAGACCGAAGGCTGGATGGCGGAACATATGCTTATTCTTGGCATCGAGAACCCGAAGGGCGAGATCAAGTACGTTGCGGCGGCGTTCCCGTCGGCGTGCGGCAAGACCAACCTTGCAATGATAATCCCGCCCGAAGTTTATAAGAAAAAAGGTTATAAATGCTGGTGCGTAGGCGACGATATCGCGTGGATAAGAGTGGGCGAAGATGGGCGACTTTGGGCAGTCAATCCCGAAAACGGTTTCTTCGGCGTTGCTCCCGGAACGAGTATGAAATCCAACCCCAACGCGCTTATGTCCACTAAAAAAGGCACGATATTTACCAACGTTGTGGAAAATTTGGACGACGAAACGGTTTGGTGGGAAGGCTTAGACAAGAACCCGCCGAAACACGCTATCGACTGGAAAGGCAATCCCTGGAACGGCGATATGAAAGACGCTGATGGTAAACCCATAAAGGGCGCGCACCCCAACAGCAGATTTACCGCGCCTACGGTAAACTGCCCGTGTCTTTCCGACCAGTTTGAAGCGCCGAACGGCGTTCCGATCTCCGCTATAATTTTCGGCGGAAGGCGCGCGAAGACCGCACCGCTCGTTTACCAGAGCAAAGATTGGAATAACGGCGTGTTCGTGGGCTCGATCATGGCGAGCGAAACGACTGCGGCGGCGACGGGTGCGGTCGGTGTAGTACGCCGCGATCCTATGGCGATGAGACCGTTCGTCGGCTACAATATGGGCGACTACTTTAAGCATTGGATAGAAATGGGCGAAAAGATAAAGAATAAACCCAAGATCTTTAACGTCAACTGGTTCAGAACCGACGATGACGGCAACTTTATCTGGCCGGGGTTCGGCGATAATATGCGCGTTCTGGATTGGATACTCGCCCGTTGCGAAGACAAGGTTGACGCAAAAGAAACGCCTATCGGCTACGTTCCTTACGCAAAGGATATAAATATCGAAGGGCTTGACGGCATCACCGAAAAGACCATAGAAGACCTTGTTACGGTAGATAAAGAAAACTGGACGAAGGAAACGGAAGGGATAGAGAGTTTCTACGGCGAATTAGGTCCGAGAGTTCCGAAGGAATTATACGACGAACTCGCTAAATTAAAAGCGAATTTGAAATAAATATATAACTTGTGTTCCCTGAAACGGGGTACGATAATTGATAAAAGCACGCCCGCCGCGACAAGGTTTTGTCGCGGCGGGCATTTTAGGTCAATATTCTTTTCTTCCGACCAAAAAATCAATATTTACTTCAAAGCAATCGGCAAGGCGGATAAGATTGCTCATCGTCGGCTCGATTTTATCGTGTTCCCACTCTGATATACCTTATCTTGTTGACATTACAAGAATAATTGTGATATATTGTTTTTACAATTATACTTGTAAAAATAATTTTGTAAAAGGGAGTAATAATATGGGTAAAGATGAGTTAGGACACGATTGCGGGGCGTTACAACCTACCGATGACGGATATTTTACATTTACTTTGCTTTCTGATGGTACGTACGAAATAAAGGCACGAGATAGAAAAAATATACCTGCTAAAGTGGTTTTGCCATCTACATATAACGGCATACCTGTTACAAGTATAGGAGAAGGTGCGTTCGTTAGATATAGCAGTTTAACGAGTATAAATATCCCCGATAGCGTTACAAGTATAAGAAATTATGCGTTCTCTTTTTGTAGCCGTTTAACGAGTATAGTTATCCCCGATAGCGTTACAAGTATAGGAGATGAAGCGTTCTCTGATTGTTACAGTTTAACGAGTATAAACGTATCAGCAAACAATATGAATTATAAATCTATTGACGGTAATTTATATAGTAAAGATGGTAAAACTTTAATTCAGTATGCAATAGGTAAAACGGCAACTGCATTTACTATCCCCGATAGCGTTACAAGTATAGGAGATTGGGCTTTCGGTGGTTGTAGCGGTTTAACGAGCGTAACAATAGGCAATAGCGTTACAAGTATAGGATATGGGGCGTTCTATGGTTGTAGCAGTTTAACGAGTATAACTATCCCCGATAGCGTTACAAGTATAGGAGATGGGGCGTTCTATGGTTGTAGCAGTTTAATGAGTATCAACGTATCAGCAAACAATATGAATTATAAATCGATAGACGGTAATTTATATAGTAAAGATGGTAAAACTTTAATTCAGTATGCAAAAGGTAAAACGGCAACTGCATTTACAATC
>JAGAEX010000088.1 GCA_017612915.1 Clostridia bacterium
CGCTCTCTAATAAAAGGACGCTTTTACCGTTACGGAGCGAGTACAGACACGCCGTCATACCCGCCGCGCCGCCGCCTACTACTATAATATCGTACATCAGTTCACGCTCTCTATATATTTTCTTATTTCGCTCGCGTTGTCGTATGAACGCACTTTATCCCCGTCGGGAACCAAAAGCGTGGGCGCTTTTTTAATGCCGTACTTTAAAGTCGTTTCCTTGTCTTCTTCGGCGTTTACGACGTTGTATTTTATACCCGCTTTATCGAGCATCATTTTACTCGTTTTGCAATTCGGGCAACCGTTTCTCGTAAACAGCACGGGCATAGTTATAACGTCAGCTTCGTCAACGACTTTACCGTTGTTGTTTACTTCGCAGCAGGCTTTTTCTTTGCCGCTGAACGCCGAGTGATCTATGTCGTAAACCTTTCTGTCGGCGAATTCCGCGCGTTTACCGTCGTTCCAGTTCTGTACGGGACGATAATATCCGGTTATACGGCTGTAAACTTCGGTAGTCTTGCCGCAGATCGGGCATTTATAAACTTCGCCCGTGATATAGCCGTGATCGGCGCATACCGAGTACGTCGGCGACATCGTATAGTAAGGAAGCCTGTAATTTTCCGCGATCTTTCTGACGAGATTTGCCGCCGCCTTCCAATCGGGAAGTTTCTGCCCCAAGAAGGCGTGGAAAACGGTACCGGACGTATATAACGTCTGCAATTCGTCCTGGATATCGAGCGCCGAGAAAATATCTTCGGTAAAGCCGACGGGAAGGTGCGAACTGTTGGTATAATACGGCGCTTTGTCCGCGTCGGACGCCGTGATTATGTCGGGATAACGCTTTACGTCGTGCTTTGCCAAACGGAAAGACGTCGATTCCGCGGGAGTCGCTTCCAGGTTGTAAAGGTCGCCGTAAAGTTCCTGATAGTCGGACAGTTTGTTTCTCATAAAGTTGAGAACGTTTTTTGTAAACGTCTGTGCTTCGGGATTAGTGAGATCTTTGCCTATCCACTTTGCGTTGCGGCAGGCTTCGTTCATACCGACGAGTCCTATCGTCGAGAAGTGGTTTGCAAACGTACCGAGATAACGCTTAGTATATGGATATAAGCCTGCGTCCAGAAGTTTGGTGATGGTGTCGCGCTTTACTTTAAGCGAACGCGCGGAAATATCCATTAAATGCGTCAATCTGTCGTAGAACTCTTCTTCGGTGTTGGATAAATACGCGATACGCGGCATATTGATCGTTACGACGCCGACAGAACCGGTGCTTTCGCCGCTGCCGAAGAATCCGCCCGATTTTTTGCGGAGTTCTCTTAAATCGAGACGCAATCTGCAACACATACTTCTTACGTCCGACGGTTCCATATCGGAATTTATATAGTTGGAGAAATACGGCGTGCCGTATTTTGCGGTCATTTCAAAGAGCAGTTTGTTGTTTTCCGTTTCCGACCAGTCGAAATCGCGGGTAATGGAATACGTCGGGATAGGATACTGGAATCCCCTGCCGTTTGCGTCGCCTTCGATCATTATTTCGATAAAGGCCTTGTTGACCATATCCATTTCTTTCTTGCAGTCTTTATACTTAAAGGGCATTTCTTTGCCGCCGACTATCGCGTTCATTTCCGCAAGGTCGTTGGGAACCGTCCAGTCGAGCGTTACGTTGGTAAACGGCGACTGCGTGCCCCATCTCGACGGCGTGTTTACGCCGTAAATAAAGGACTGTATGCACTGTTTTACTTCTTTATAAGAAAGATTATCCGCTTTTACGAACGGTGCGAGATATGTGTCGAAAGACGAGAACGCTTGCGCGCCTGCCCACTCGTTCTGCATTATGCCCAAAAAGTTTACCATCTGGTTGCAGAGCGTAGAAAGATGGGACGCGGGCGAAGAAGTGATCTTGCCGACTACGCCGCCCAAGCCTTCCTGAATAAGTTGTCTGAGCGACCAGCCCGCGCAATACCCCGTGAGCATGGAAAGATCGTGAATATGGATATCGGCGTTACGGTGCGCGTTGGCGATCTCTTCATCGTAAACTTCGGAAAGCCAATAATTGGCGGTAACGGCGCCGGAGTTGGAAAGGATAAGACCGCCTACCGAATAAGTAACGGTGGAGTTTTCCTTAACGCGCCAATCGGCGACTTTCAGGTAATCGTCAACGACCTTTTTGTAATCGACGACGGTGCTTGCGATATTACGTACTTTTTCACGCTGTTTGCGGTATAAAATATAACTTTTGGCAACGCTGACGTAACCCGCTTGTATCAAAACGACTTCCACGCTGTCCTGAATATCTTCGACGGAGATCACGTTGTCCTTGATCTTTTCCGAAAAATTCGCCGCAACGCGAAGGGTAAGCATATTCAAAATATCCGCGGTGTAATTGACCTGATTGGCGTTAAACGCCTTGGAAATCGCTATGGATATTTTGCTCATATCGAATTCTACTAATTTGCCGTCTCTCTTTTTAACCTGAAACATTTTTCTCTCCTCGCTCGTAAATTAACCCCTAAAAAGCGGTAGTGGTTTTACTATACCACACCGTGCGTTCAAAGTCAATAGTTTTTACAATATTTTGTAAAATATTTTTTTATTGACCACAATATATTGTGGTGAACCAAAAAACGCCCCTTTTGCGAAAAAAGTTGCAAAAGGGGCGTTTTTTGCCGATTTTCAGTACGATTACATATCTAAAAGGCGGAAAATGGATTTATGCGTTATCATAAAGATAAGGTCTAAAATCCAAATAAGCCATCCACCGAAAATACGAATGATGGCTGCGACTATCTTACCTTCTTGCAGTCTAGTAATAATACCGCAGATCCAAGCAGCCGGCATAATAATGGCGAGAATCAAACTTATAATCCAATCCAAACCAAAATAATCTTTCTTTGAAGCCATAATGCACCTCCGATCATTTATTATTGATTATATTATACTATAAAAAAAATTTATTTACACTAAAACTGACAAAAAAAATATAAATAATAATATTTTGTTATAATTGCATAAATTCGTTTGCATTTTTAGAACAAATATATTACAATAATTGTTAGATTGTCGCGCCGGTATCAAAGGCTGATTGAGCGAGCGGATAAAAGAAAAATCGTAAAAAAGATTTGCCTGCAAAATTTTTTTACGAAGAGAAGGAGCCCGCCGACAGGTCAAGCAAAAATTTGACTGAATTTTTGCGGACAAAGTGGCGGAGCGACGACGCCGGGGTGTAGCGCAGTTGGTAGCGCGCTTGGTTCGGGACCAAGAGGTCATGGGTTCAAATCCCGTCACTCCGACCATAAAAGAAACCTGATTTGTTTACCAAATCAGGTTTCTTTCAATGATATTCGTAAAAAGAAAATTGCAAAATAAAATTTAATAAAAAAACAAATGGCTTGACAGATTGTCAGGCCATTTTTCTTTGCAAATAAAAAATTTTCAAGTGCTTTCAACTGATTTTTGAGGAGGTTTCACTTTTATCAAAGGGGGGTTCATTTTCAGGATTATAGTCTTAAACACGATCGACGGCAAACGCCACGATGCTTGCCGCCGTATTCCGTCGCTTCAACCTTTTGGATAAACTAAACGCCAAACCATTATAGGTTTGACGTTTAGTTCTTTTATGTCCGCAAAACACTCATTGTTTTATATGGATCACGTTA
>JAGAEX010000089.1 GCA_017612915.1 Clostridia bacterium
ATACCGGTTGCACTTATAATCTTTTTAGACGTCGAAAGTCCTATGCCGTATATATAGGTAAGACCGATTTCGACTCTCTTGTTGTTCGGCAAATCAACGCCGGCTATACGTGCCATTAAATACCTCCGTATTTCTTTCCTTATTTTATTTTTTTGTATAGATACCGAACGCGTTTTACTCGTTTGGAATGTGAACGGTTTTTATTGCGTCCGAAAAGTTTTCCCGTTTATACAGGACTTAACCTTGTCTTTGTTTATGGCTCTTGTTCTTGGAACAGATTACCATAACTTTTCCGTTTCTCTTAATAACTTTGCACTTATCGCACATAGGTTTAACCGATGGTCTGACTTTCATTTTTTTACTCCTTTGGATTTTAGTTTATATCTTTAAGATTTGCTTCGCCAAGTGATCCTGCCTTTCGTAAGGTCGTACGGGCTCATTTCAAGTTTCACGCTGTCGCCGAGTATTATCTTTATGTAATGCTGACGAAGTTTGCCCGATATATGCGCCGTAATTATATGCCCGTTGGAAAGTTTTACTTTGAACATCGCGTTGGGCAAAACGTCAACGACTACGCCTTCTGTTTCTATAACGTCGTCTTTGGACACAAACTTTATCCTCCTATTGATTTTGATTTATAATTTACAGAGTTAATATCTCCGCACCCTTATCCGTAATCGCTACGGTGTTTTCGTAATGCGCCGAAGGCCTTCTGTCCTGCGTTTTGACCGTCCAACCGTCTCTCATAAACTCGACTTTAAACGTTCCTGCGTTTATCATCGGTTCGATTGCGACGACCATACCAGATTTAAGCCTTATGCCCGTACCCTTTCTGCCGTAGTTCGGAACGGAAGGATCTTCGTGCATCTCTCTGCCTATACCGTGTCCCGTCAACGCTCGAACAACCGAAAACCCGTTGGATTCCGCGTGCGTCTGAACGTAATACCCGATATCACCGAGCGGTGTGCCGTCCGAAAGATTTTCAACTGCCTTAAAAAAGCACTCTTTCGTTACGTTTACGAGTTTGACCTTTTCTTCGCTGCACTTTCCAATAAGAAAACTTCTCGCTGCATCGCCCTGCCAGCCGTCAAGAATAACACCTACGTCAACGCTTACGATCTGACCTTCTTTGATTATTATATCGTCCGACGGTATGCCGTGAACGACCGTATCGTCTATAGATATACAAGTTGACGCAGGATACCCGGCATAGCCGAGAAAGGACGGAGTCGCACCGAACGACGTTATATAATCGTACGCGAGCCTGTCGAGTTCTTTGGTTGACATACCGATCTTTATCTGACTTTCGAGAAATTTAAGCAGATCGCCGGTAAGCCTGCCGCTTTTACGCATACAATCGAGTTCCGCTTCGGTTTTTATTTTGATCATTTTATAACCTTTAAGACGCTTTCAAACACTTCTTCGCGCGTCTTGTCGGCGTCTATCGAAACGAGTTTGCCCTGCTTTCCGTAATAGTCGATAAGCGGAGCGGTTTGTTGTTCGTAAACCGCCAACCTTTCGCGAACGGAATCAACGTTATCGTCGCCCCTTATATACAGTTCTCCGCCGCACTTCGGACAATCGGTTCTTTCGCCGATATCCGCCGTATTGAAGGACGATCTGCATTTGGAGCAAAGCCTTCTGCCTGCCAAGCGCCGTTCGAGTTGTTCAAACGGAACGAAGAGTTGGATAACGATATCCGGCGCGTCGCTTTCATCAAGCGCCTTTGCCTGTACGAGATTTCTCGGAAACCCGTCGAGAAGATAACCGTTCTTGCAGTCGTCTTCTTTAATTCTGTCCTTTACTATCGCTATCGTAAGCTCGTCCGGACAAAGGTCGCCGCCATCGATAACCGATTTGACCTTAAGTCCCAATTCGGTTTTGCGCGCTATATTGTCCCTGAAAATATCGCCCGTGGAAATATGCGGGAGTTTAGTTTCCTGAACTATACGCGCCGCCTGCGTGCCCTTGCCGCAACCTGGTGCGCCAAGCAGAATTATCTTCATTATTTTAAGAACCCTTTATAGTTCTTCATCATAATTTGCGAAGTCAACGCCTGATCGAATTCGAGAGCGACCGATACGACGATCAGAAGTCCAGTTGCACTGAATACGTTTACAAGCGAGCCGTTAGGCGCGATTATTCTGAACAGTATAGACGGAACTAACGCTACGATCGCAAGGTAAATAGCACCGAAAAGGGTTATTCTGTTGGATACCTTTCTCAAATAGTCCGCAGTCGGTTTACCCGGACGAGTTCCGGGGATAAATCCGCCGTTGCTCTGGATGCTCTTACTGATATCGTCAGGATTGAATTGCATCTGATTATAGAAGTAAGAGAAGAACAAGATAAACAAGCAGAGAACTACCGCGTAAAGATAACTTCCGGTGCCCATCCATGTCGCCCACCAAGCGTAGAACGAACTATTGTCTTTGGACAAGCCGAACAAGTTCATTATAAGATCGGGGAAACTTAAGATCGCGAACGCGAAGATAAGCGGCATAACGCCCGAAGAATTGACCTTGATCGGAATATGCGTTGATTGACCGCCGTACATCTTTCTGCCTTTTACCTGTTTAGCGTACTGAACGGGGATCTTACGCTCTGCGCTTTCTACCGTTACAATCGCGCCGAATATCAGAATCGCCGCTATGATAAATCCGACGAGCGACCAAGCCGCAGTCGTTGCCGACGCGGGAACGAATACGTCTTTGATCGTGTTAAGAAGCGCCGTGCCTGCCGTAGATAAAATACCGGCGAAGATTAGCATCGAGATACCGTTAGATACACCGTAATCGGTGATCCTTTCGCCAAGCCACATAGTAAACGCCGCACCGGTCGTATAAACGAGCACAAGGAAGATATAGCTTAAAATCTGCATAAAGCCCGAATCGCCGAACAAATACTCGAATTTAATGGAATTTCTGAACGCGACCAAAATACCGATAGCCTGTGCAACGGCAAGAATAAGAGTAAGAATACGCGTATAATTGTTTATCTTACGTCTTCCCTCTTCGCCCTGTTTACTTAACTGTTCCAAAGCCGGAATACCGACGGTCAGAAGTTGAATAATAATCGACGCGTTAATGTACGGGCCGATACCCATAGCGAACAGCGTGCCGTATTGCAACGCGCCGCCCGAAACACCGCTCAATATTTGCAGGAAGGTATAATTCTCAAGTCCATCGAAACTGCTGATGCCGGGCACCGGAATATAACAACCGAGCCTATACACGAACAAAAGCGCGATGGTTATGAGAATTTTTCTTCTTACTTCTTTAATTTTGAACGAGTTAACAATCGTCTGCCACATTTCGCCCTCCTAAAAGCGGGTTAAATTTGTTCCGCTGTACCGCCTGCTTTTTCGATCGCCGCTTTTGCGGAAGCCGAGAAAGCGTTAGCCTTTACGGTCAAAGCCTTTTTAAGTTCGCCGTTACCGAGAACTTTTAAGCCTACGCCGTCTTTAACAAGTTTGATAAGTCCTTTTTCGACGAGAACGCCGATATCCACCGTCGCGCCTGCTTCAAAAGTATCGAGTACCGAAAGATTGACTATGCTGTACGCTTGCCTGAAATGATTGTTAAAGCCGCGTTTCGGAATACGTCTGATCAAAGGCATCTGACCGCCCTCGAATCCCGGACGAACACCGCCGCCGCTTCTTGCCCACTGACCTTTATGTCCTTTACCGCTGGTTTTACCGAGCCCCGAGCCGATACCTCTGCCGAGCCTTTTAGCGGGAGTTTTTGAACCTGTAGCGGGACTTAAATTACCTAATTTCATTGTAATTACTCCTTAATTTTCCGATTATCTTCTAAAATTAAATGTTTTCGACTTTTAAAAGATAATTTACTTTGGCGATCATGCCGAGTATAGCGTCGTTCGCTTCGTGGATCTTGAAAGAATTGACTTTCGTAAGCCCCAAAGCCTTAACGACGAGTTTATGCGCGGGAAGGATCGCTATAGTGCTTTTTACAAGCGTAACTTTTATCTTTTTGCTCTTTTTTGTAGCCATATCGCGCCTCCTTAACCGTTGATGTCCTGTACGGATTTACCGCGGATAACCGCGATCTCTTCCGCCGTTCTTAATGCGTTAAGTCCCGCGATAGCCGCTTTAACTACGTTTATCGGATTGTTCGTGCCGTGCGATTTAGTCCTTATATTGGAAATACCGACCGCTTCCATAACCGAACGAACGGGGCCGCCCGCTATAACACCGGTACCTTCTGCAGCCGGTTTCATCAAAACCGACGCGCTGCCGAATTTACCGATAACTTCGTGCGGGATACTCGTTTCCAAAAGCGAAACGGGCTTCATATTCTTTTTAGCCCTTGCGGTCGCCTTGTCGATAGCCTCCGGAACTTCGGTGGATTTACCGAGTGCGCAACCGATCTTGCCAGCGCCGTCGCCTACTACAACGAACGCCGCAAATCTCATATTTTTACCACCCTTAACAACCTTCGTAACACGGTTGATGGATATGGTCTTTTTGATCAAACCGTCGTTTTCTTCCGCTCTTCTCTGCGGTCTGTTATTATCTCTTGCCATATTTATTTCTCCTTATATCAGAATTGAAGGCCGCCCTTTCTCGCGCCGTCGGCAAGACTTGCAACCCTGCCGGTATAAAGATATCCGCCTCTGTCGAACACGGCAGTCGAAATACCCTTTTCTTTTGCCTTTTTCGCAAGCAGTTCGCCAACCGCATAAGCCTGCGCCTTCTTATCTTTGCCTTCGAGAGTATCTTTGACTGCCTTGTCAAGCGTTGACGCGGTAACCAATGTATTGCCCTTTACGTCGTCGATAAGTTGAGCGTAAATATGGTTAAGACTTCTGTAAACCGAAAGTCTTGGCGTTTCCGCCGAGCCCTTTATCTTGGCTCTGACTCTCTTATGTCTTTTTAATCTGTCTTGATTCTTGTTGATCTTACCAATCATTTTTTTACTCCTATTTAATAACTTTTCGCGCCTATCGGCGCACTCGGCAGTCGCTTTTATGCGACCACTAAAAGCCCTTTAAATTTTTAACCTTTGCCGCCTGCCGCTTTACCGACCTTGCGTTCGATATGTTCGTCAGCGTACTTGATGCCGTAGCCGTGATAGGGTTCGGGTTCTCTGATACTTCTTATCATAGCCGCGAACTGACCTACCTTTTCCTTATCGATACCGCTTACGGTAATTTCAGTCTGCGACGGACAATCGAGTTTAACGCCGTCGATCTCCTCGATCTCTACAGGATGAGAAAATCCGACGTTCAATACTATCTTATTGCCCTGTTTAGCGACCTTCCAGCCTACGCCGTTTACCTGCAGGGATTTAGAATACCCTTCGGTTACGCCTTTGATCATATTGGCGGTAAGTGCGCGATATAAGCCATGTTTGGCTTTCGTCGGTCCTAAATCGTTAGCGCGCTTGAAGATAATAACGTTACCTTCAACAGTCGGCGTAATGATGGGATCGTACCCTTGAGTCAAAGTTCCTTTCGCACCCTTAACGGTGATCACGTTGTCCTTAAAGTCAACGGTTACACCTGCGGGAATAGTGATATGAGCATTACCGATTCTTGACATAATAAACCTCCTACCACACGTAAGCGAGAACTTCGCCGCCCTGATGCGCGGTCTTCGCGTCTTTACCCGTCATAATACCTTTTGACGTGGAAAGGATCGCGATACCGAGTCCGCCCAAGACCTGCGGGATCTCGTCCGTTCCGACGTAAACCCTAAGTCCCGGTTTGCTTACCCTTTTAAGTCCGGAAATAACTTTGTCTTTTCCGTCGTATTTAAGGGTGATCTTTATAGTGCCTTGTACCCCTTCGAGAATTTCCACACCCGAAACGTAGCCTTCTTTGAGAAGAATATCGGCTATGGCTTTCTTGGTGTTTGACGCGGGGATTTCAACAGTTTCGTGCTTGGCGGAAAGGGCGTTCCTTATCCGTGTAAGCATATCCGCAATAACGTCTGTCATTTCAGTATCCTCCTTTACCAACTGGCCTTTTTAACGCCTGGGATCTGACCTTTATAAGCCAGATTCCTGAAACATATACGGCAAATGCCGTATTTTCTTAAAACGGCGTGAGGACGACCGCAAATGCTGCATCTCGTATAGGCTCTGGTAGAAAATTTAGCAGGTCTTTGCTGCTTGTTTATCATTGCTTTCTTAGCCATTTTGTAACTCCTTTTATCCTTACTTGGTCGCGAAAGGCATACCGAGCATTGCAAGCAATTCTCTCGCCTCTTCGTCGGTGTTCGCGGTGGTGGTGAAACAAATATCGAATCCCCTTATTTTCTCTACTTGATCGTAGGAAATTTCAGGGAAGATAAGTTGTTCTTTTACGCCCATCGCGTAGTTGCCCCTGCCGTCAAACGACTTGGAGGGGACGCCTCTGAAATCGCGCACTCTGGGAAGAGCGATGGATACGAATTTATCGAAAAACTCGTACATCCTCGTACCCCTTAAAGTAACCTTCATACCGACGCTCTGCCCTTCTCTTATCTTGAAGTTAGCGACAGACTTTTTAGCGTTGGTAAGTATAGGTTTCTGTCCGGATATAAGTTTTAATTCTTCCTGCGCAAGTTGAACGCTCTTACTGTTGTCCTTTACGTCGCCGAGACCGGAGTTGA
>JAGAEX010000090.1 GCA_017612915.1 Clostridia bacterium
GTGCGACCGTCTTTTCCATAGCGGGGACGGTCGTCGTCATTAAAGCGGAAAGCCCTAAAAGCGGTGCGTGTCTTCTTACCACTTCGTCCGCAATTTTCTCGGGCGGTACGTCTTTTCCTAAATCTATCACGTTAAAGCCGTAATTTTCCAAAAGCAGTTTTACGATGTTTTTGCCTATATCGTGTATGTCGCCGAAAACCGTCGCTAAAACGAAATCGCATTTGATACTTCCGTTTTTCGCGGCGGATTTTTCCTTTATTATTTCAAAAGCCGCTTTTGCCGCTTCCGCACTCATAAGTAGTTGCGGAAGATACACCGTCTTTTCTTCGTAACCTTTCCCGACTTCATCGAGCGCGGGAATTATCTCTTCGTTTATAAGCGCCAAAGGTTCTTTATCTTCCAGAAGTTTTTTCGCGGACTTTGCCGCTTGGTCTTTTAAGCCTTTTATTATCGCAGTTTTAAGTCCCGCATCTTCTTCCGTGCGTACGGGCACAATCTCCGCGGTCGCGTTTTTCGTCGCAAACGCTATATAATCGTTGAAATTTGCATCCTTTCCCGTAAGCGCGTTAAAAGCCTTTACGCTTTTCATTACGGGTGCGGAGAAAGGATTGATTATAGCCATATCGAGCCCGCTTTCAAGCGCAAGCGTTAAAAACGCGGCGTTAAGCGTTTCTCTGTCCGGCAGTCCGAACGACACGTTGGAAACGCCGAGCGACGTAAAACAACCGGTTTTTTCTTTTATAAGTTTAAGCGCGTCGAGCGTTACGTTTGCAGCAATGGGATTTGCCGAAACGGTCATACAAAGAGTATCGAAAATTATGTTTTCCTTATTTAAGCCGTATTTTTCCGCTTCGTTTAAGATTTTAAGTGCTATATCGAGCCGTCCGTTCGCGGTATCGGGAATTCCGTTTTCATCGAGCGTAAGCGCTATAATCGCGCCGCCGTATTTTTTGGCGATAGGGAAGACCGCTTCCATACTCGCTTTTTTACCGCTGACGGAATTGATGAGCGGTTTGCCGTTATAAAGCCTTACCGCCTTTTCCATAGCGACCGCATCTGAAGAGTCTATTTGTAAAGGCAGGTCGATTATCGCTTGTAAACTTGCTACTATGTCGGGCAGAACGGTTTTTTCGTCTATATCGGGGATACCGACGTTTACGTCGAGAACGTCCGCGCCGCTTTCCGCCTGATTTACGCCTTCTTTTAAGATATAACCTTTATCGTTTTCTATCAGCGCTTGTTTAAAGCGTTTTTTACCCGTCGGGTTTATTCTTTCGCCTATAACGACGGGTTTAAGACCGAATCTTACTTCGTGCGAGTAAGAAGATATGCGCGTCAGGCGTTTCGGTTCTGTCGTTTTTGGAGTGATATCCTTTACCGCTTGCGCCAAAAGTTTTATATATTCGGGCGAAGTTCCGCAGCACCCGCCGACTATTCTGACGCCTTTATTAACGGCGGTCGCCACGATTTTCGCGAAATCTTCCGCCGACACGTCGTAAACGGCTTTACCGTTTAAGTTTTTAGGTATCCCCGCGTTCGGCATAAAGATTACGGGTAAAGAAGAACACTCTAAAAGGTCGTCTACTACTCCCGCAAGCTCGTCAGGTCCGTAAGAACAGTTTACGCCCACGGCGGTAACGCCCAAGCCTTCGAGCATAGTCGACATCGCGGCAGGTGTCGCACCCGTCATAAGTTTACCGTTTTCGCCGTACGCGTTGGAAACGAAAATAGGCAGGTCGCAGTTTTCCTTTGCCGCGATAACCGCCGCTTTCGTTTCGTAACTGTCGTTCATCGTTTGTATAAAAATGATTTCCGCGCCGTATTTAGCGCAAAGCCTTACGGTCTTCGCGAAAATCTCTATCGCGTCTTCGAATTTCAGGTCGCCGTATGGTTCTAAAAGTTTACCCGTAGGTCCTATGTCCGCGGCAACGAATTTTTCCTGTTTTGCCGTGGATAACTCCCGCGCTGTCTTTACGTTATCAAGGGCGGCGGCGATAACTTCTTCAAGTTCAACGTCGTTAAAATGCAGAGAGTTTGCGCCGAAAGTATTTGCGGAAACAACGTTGCTGCCCGCGTCGTAATAGGCTTTATGCAGATCGATAAGTTTTTCAGCGTGGGAAATATTCCACCGTTCGGGAAGTTCGTTGACTTTCAGCCCCGCTTTTTGAAGTTCCGTACCCGTTGCGCCGTCTAAAACGACGATATTGTCTTTAAGAAAAGTATTAATATCCATTTTATCTCCGATAATCGCAATTGAATTTAGCGCAGTTTTTACAATTACGCTCTTTGTTATCGCAAGCCCCGTTTATTCCCGCAAACGCCGTTACCGATTTTGAAGGCGACATAAGCAGACTGTCGTTTAAGGTAAGCCCCAAATGTTTTTGCGGGTTAAGCAGGTTAAAAATATCTCTTTGCGCGGCAAGCGATAAGTCCCCGTAGCCCGCCGAAAATCTCGGCGACAATTTAATGCCGCGCGACTTTTCGTAGTCGGCAATAAATAAGTCGATAAAAGTTTCCACCCGTTCCGCGCCGAGCGCCTGTAAAATAAGCGCTCTTACAGGATCTATTTCCGTGTATTTTTTTATGAGCCTGTCTATGCTCATACCTATAGTGCAGGCAAAGATAAGAGCAGATTTTGCACCGTGAAGCGCGGTTGCGAGATTTTTACTTTTAAGCGTGAATACGGAAAAATCCGTCTCGTCGTTTTTTACCGAAACGGGTGTTTCGGTAAAACAGACGGCAAAACCCACGGCTTTTTCCTTTTCGCACTCCGAAAAACAGTCGTCTATCAGCGTTTTTAAGTTCTCGTCGGATTTTTTAGCGCCCGAATAACGCAAAACTTCGTTATAATTTACGGGCGCACCCGAATAAGTTTTGATTTCTACTTTATACACTTTTTATTTGCCTAAAATATCGGTTAAATTTTTCATTATTTTTTCCGCGACGTCGGGCTTATTCATGGTGTAAACGTGAACGTTTTTAACGTTGTTCGCGTAAAGGTCTATTATCTGGTCGGTGGCGTAGGCTATGCCCGCCTGTTTCATAGCGGAAGGATCGTTTCCGAACCTGTCTACAAGGCTCTTAAATCTTCGCGGCATAAACGACCCCGAAAGTTTTATCGCGCGTTCAACTTGCTTTGCGCTCGTTATCGGCATAATGCCCGCGATTATCGGAATATTGATACCCGCTTCGCGTATTTTATATAAAAACGCGTATAGAAGGTCGTTGTCGAAAAACATCTGTGTAGTCAAAAAATCGCATCCTGCGTCTACCTTTTCTTTTAAGAAGGCTATATCGTCTTTACTCGTTTCGCTTTCAGGGTGTTTTTCGGGATAGCACGCGCCGCCGATGCAAAAATTTGCGCCGCTATTTTTTATTTCGCGGATAAGGTCTACCGCGTGTTTATAGTCCCAACGACTTCTATCGTCGTTTATTTTATCTTCGGGAATATCGCCGCGGAGCGCCATAACGTTCTCTATGCCGCTGTCAATCATATCTTTAATGCGTTCTTTAACGGTGTTTTTATCCGAAGATACGCAGGTCAAGTGCGCCAAAGTTTCCACGCCGTAAGCGCGCTTAATATTTTCCGCTATTTCGAGGGTGTATTTACTCGTTCCGCCGCCCGCGCCGTAAGTAACGCTGACAAAAGACGGTTTTAGCGCCGCGATTTTTTCGGTCGCGTTTTTTACTACGTCGAATACGTCTTCCGATTTCGGCGGAAACACTTCAAAAGAAAGCGATAATTCTTTTCTGTTTAAAATTTCGGTAAGTTTCATAGCGACACCTTTATCCGTTCGTTATTTTTAAAGTATATCATTTTACAAGGTTAAAGTCAATGATGGTATAACTGCCTTTAACTAAAATGATTGACAAACGCTCTAAAAAAAGTTATTCTTTAAATAGCGTTTGAACTTTGGGTGATTTATTACGTCAAAGCGTAGCAGGGGAAGTACGGTGAAAACCCGTCGCAACAGCCATTACGGTTACAGTCCGAATGCCTGCCAAGCGTTAAAGGCTGTTTCTCGGGCGAAAGGAGAAAA
>JAGAEX010000091.1 GCA_017612915.1 Clostridia bacterium
AGTGTCGTCAGTTCGAGTCTGTCAGGGGCAGCCAAACAAATAGCCACAACCTTTTGGTTGTGGCTATTCGTTTGGGTTGCGCTTTGCGCGACTCTCAAACTGAAAGATCGCCGCCTGTGACGGGCTATCATTGACGGGCACAGCGGTTTTGCTACGAAGTAGCAAGCCCTGTCAGGGGCAGCCAAACATAAATAAGCACCCACCTTGTCGGTGGGTGCTTATTTATGCCATCGGTCCCCGATGGAGATGAACTATCCGAGTCGAAAGTTGCGCGATTGAAACCTGCGGTTTAAGCATTGAGCTTTATGATTGCGAAACTTTGTGCTTTAAGCAATAGGGTATTGCCGTTGATTTCGGCGTTTTGGGTAAGTAAAATTTCGTTTACTTCGCACTTTCTTTCCACGGGCTTGTTCGACGGATTAAGATACACTCTTATAGTTGTTTTGCCGTCCGAACGCTCGTAAACGGCGGGGTAGCCCGTTTCCAAAAAACGCTGATTGCATTCCGCGTTAAGACAGGGGTATTTCTTTCGTATTTTTATAAGTTTTTTTACGGTGTTCAATATGCTGTTTTCATCTTTTAACTGACTTTCAACACTGCAATTTTTATCTTTATTAGTGGGAAGGTACGTTCCGCGGTGCTGCGAAAACCCCCTGTTTTTGCCGTTAGTCCATTGCATAGGCGTACGCGTTCCCGTTCTTATGGATCCGCCGTCGCGACTGACGTTGAAATTATGTCTTATGCCGATTTCGTCGCCGTAATAAATAAACGCTATATTTTTATAGGTAAGTAAAAACGCAAAAATGGTTTTCAGCAAGTCGTCGCTTTTAAAAGTACCTATTCTTATTTCGTCGTGGCTACCGGAAGGGGAAGAGATGTATCCTTTGCCGTCTATGGCTTTATACAGGTCGTCAACGTAGTCGGCAAAGTTTTTCATCGTGCCTTTTCCGTTTTCGCTGAAATAGTTGTCGCCGAGTTCAAGTTCGGGCACTAAATTCGTGTTTTTCTCGTTTCGCACGAGTTCGTTGTACGCGGGTGTGTCGTGCGTTAGGAAATCGAAATCGAATCCGCATTTCGCAATCGAGTTTTTGGGACAAACCCATTCTGCGATATAAACTTTGTTTTTATATTCTTTACGCAGAGTGCCGAATATCTTGTTCCAGAACCACGCGTTTCCGGTATTACCGTTTTCGCTTACGTCGTCCCAAACTTCGCCCTTTACCATATGTCCCGCAAGATCGAAACGGAAACCGTCCACGCCCATATCGAGATAAAAACGCATAATGTTCAGCAGTTCTTCGCGCAAAGGATCAAGGCGCGCGTCGTCGTATTTTAATTGCCACGGCTTGTCTGGCGCGTGAAAACCGTAATTCAACGCGGGCTGACTTGCGTAATAATTCATAAGGTATCCGCCGTCGCGGTAATAAAGTCCTTTAATAAGTTTGCCGTTATATTCGTCGAAGTTGCTGTCCGACCAAATATAGTAATCGCTGTATTTGTTGCGTTTTTTGCTCGTGCTCTTTATAAACCATTTATGTTTATTCGACGTGTGTCCGAATACCATATCGAGAACAACTTTTATGCCGTTTTCGTGAAAAACTTCTATAAGATTTTTAAGGTCTTCCATAGTGCCGAACCGCTTGTCTATCGCAAGGTAATCGGAAACGTCGTAGCCTGCGTCTTTGAACGGCGATTTGTACACGGGATTGAGCCATACAGCGTCTATGCCGAGATCTTTAAGATAGCCGACTTTTGCCGTGATTCCTTTAAGATCGCCTATGCCGTCGCCGTTTCCGTCGAAGAAAGAAACGGGGTAGATCTGATAGAATATTGCTGATTTAATCCAATTTGCGTTTTTCATAATAACTCCTGATGAAATAAGTGTCGATTAGCCGAGTGAAATCGAATAATGGGTCAATCTTCGCCGAAATCGGGATTTTTAAGCATAGACTTTATGTTTTCGGGTAAGGGGGTGTTGCAGATGCAATAATCCAGATCTTTTACAGAACACATATTGTGCTGGCATTTTTTGTTTAGTTTGGTGTTGTCGATCAGTAAAACTTTTACGTCTGCGTTTTTCATATATTTTATTCGCAAAAAACTTGCCTCGCTCGAAGAGTCGGACAATATACCGTCCTGGCTCAAAGCGTCGCAGGAAAAGAAAAGTATATCCGCGTTCAGTTTTTCTATCATTTCAAAGGTGTCGGGGCTGCTGCACGCAAGGTTGGAAAAATTGACGTTTCCGCCGAGACAAATGGTTTTTATATCCATTTCCGCAAGAGTGATCGCGGTTTTAAGACTGTTCGTGCAAATGGTTATATCGTGAAAAGTTTTAAGAAAAGGTACTAAATGAAAGGCGGTGCTGGAACCGTCGAGAAATATTACGCTGTTGTCCTTTATAAGTTTCATAGCCTTTTTGGCTATAAGCGTTTTGCCGTCGGACATATTGGATATGCGCAGGTAAAGCGGAATCGTTTTATTTTGCGTCATATTGTAGTTTATGATAGCGCCGCCGTGAGTTCTGACTACGTAATTCTTTTTTGCGAGAACAGGCAACCTGCGCCTTGCGGTCGGTTCGCTTACGAAAAGCCTTTTGGCGATCTCTTTGACCGAAAGTATGGAATTTGCCGACGATAATACGTCTAAAAGTTCCTTTTCTTTTTCGTCTAACAGCATAAAATATCCCCCTGTAATAGTGAGCGTAAACGAAAGGAAAATGCAGACATATTAAACGCAAACGCTCAATTTTACTCTAATTATACTATTTTTCTGAACAAAATACAATAAAAAACGTAAAAAAAGTAAAAAAACAACTGTTTGTTTTTCAAATTGATTAAGACGCGCCGAAAATGTGTTCAATATTTGAGCGTTTTAATCGTTAATCGAGAAAACCGTTGACAATTTTCCGAAGAAGTATAATAATGTTACCGTAGAAAATTATATATATGGCGAAGTATGTCCAAAAGGAGGTACGTTATAGATGACTTTTGAGAAAAAGAAAAGATATCAGATGCCGGATATGTTCTTTCTTGAATTGCAAGACGCTATCGTGATGTCCGGAGAAACGAATTTCGGCGACGGAGAATGGGGCGCTGACGACCCGGGCGATTGGTAAGGAGAAGTAATATGAGAAAGAATTCATTGAGATCTGTTTTTATTGCCGTTCTTTTTTCATTGTCGATAATAATGATTGGGATGGCGTTTGGCACTTTCCGCACGGTTAAAGCCGAGTACGTAGCCGATCTGTTTACGGTCGAAGCGTCGGCGGAGACGAGAACGAGCGAGCCTTACGGATTAAGGTTTACGATCCGTTTAGGCGCTAACGAAAAGGCGTCTATTGCGAGCGGAGAAAAAACGCTCGGCGCGATGATCGTGCCTTATTTTTATTTGGAAGATTACGAGTCGTATAAAGCGGATAATCCTTCTTATACGGGCGGATATTACGAATATTTCAGCAACGTAAAGAAGAAAATGATACATTTTACCTACGATGACGACGTTATTTACGCGGACGCGGAGCATAATTGTTACAGGGTAAAGATATCCATACTTAACGTTAAATACGAAAACCTGAACTTGGATTTCGTTGCGATAGGGTATTTGAGAACGGGTGAAGGCACTTCTCCGAGCGATTACGAATATACCAAAGTCGGAAGCGCATATGCCCGCAGTATAGCGTACGTTGCAGGTCAGGCGGTAGGGGATCTCGACGGGGAAGCGAAATCTTCGTTGCAGGAAATAGTTACTCTTGCCGAATTGCAGAAGAAAGGCGTAACGAAGTCGGGTAACACTTATACTTATAACGATACCGATTACACGCTGTCGGAAGTATCCGATGAGATATTTGATTTTATCAAAAACGGTTCTACGAGTTATAGACTTGTTATACCTAACGACGTAACGGGAGCGGCGGCGAACGGCACGCATAAAATATTTACCACCGCACGTCAGGAATTAAAGAACTTGCTTGCCGCCGCGACGGGTATAAATATCCTTGAATGGACGGACGAGCAGGCGACGTCAAACGCAGGCGCTTACGACGGTTCGCAAAAATACATTTCGCTCGGTAAGACCGAAGTTTTGACTGCGGCGGGCGTTACTTACGACGCGCTTGACGAAACGGGTTACGCTTTGAAGATCAAAAACGGTTCGTTGTTTATAATCGGTGAAACTGACGTCGGCGTGCTTAACGGCGTTTATGCGTTTTTACGTCAGCAGTTCGGGTTCGAGACTTACGCGGCTGACGAAATGTATATCGAAAAAGGCATAACGAACGCGTCTTTCAATATCACGGAAGGCAGTTATAACGCTGATATAACCTGGCGTATAGCGTCGAGCGCGGTTACGGCTCGCAATGAAACTTTTGCAAGGCGTTTAGGTTATAGTTCCGTAAGCGATTATATGATTGATTTCGGCGGAACCTGGATGCATAACTACTTGGCTGTTGTCGATCCGGATGCCGAAGATCCTGAAGATACTGCTAATACCTTGTACCAGAATCATGAGAATTGGTTCTCGAATGATAAAAAGCAACTTTGTCTTACGAGAGATTTCGATAATCTTAAAAATTACGTCGTTGCGAAGATGAAAGCGGCTATTTCCGCAAGCGATTCGGCGATTGCCATCGGCTTTACGCAGGAAGACGACGGCGGTTGGTGCAGTTGCGGTGCTTGCGGGTATTCGGAGGATTATTACGGTTCTAAATCTGCGGCGGCGATAAAGTTTATCAATGCCTGTGCGGTCGATATAAACGCGTGGCTTAACGCGAACAATAGCGACAGGGATATAACCTTATATATAATAGCCTATCAGGATACGATCGCTCCGCCGACAGCGCATCTTGACGAACTTACACTTGAAGATAACGTTGCGATATGGTATTGTCCGATATACGCAAACGGATATTATTCTTACGATCACGCTAAAAACTCCACCGGTATAAGCGGCGGATATTACGACGACGTGAATTATGCTGATCAGATTGCGGCGTGGAAAACGTTATGCGGCGACAAACTGATGTTATGGAGTTACAGTTATTACTATAAAGCGCCGTTATATCCCTACTACGATTTTAGCGATATAGCGAATACTTATTCGTATATTGCGGACAACGCGTATTTATTGTTTGACGAGGCGAGATACGGCTCGGTGAATCCGTACGATTTTGAATCGTTAAAGAGTTATATCAGGGCAAAACTTTGCGTTGACGTTGACGCGGATATCGACGCGCTTGCCGACGGATTCTTTGATAAATACTATAAAGCGGCGTCCGATACGATGAAGACTTTATATACGCAGTTCAACGAAAGATTTGCGTATTTGGTCGCCAACAATCTGGTCCAGGGTAAAGGCAAAAACTTGTGGGAGAGTACGACTTCAACTTGCTGGCCGAGCGCTACCTTAAACGGGTATATCGATTTGCTTTGTCAGGCGTACGACGATATTAAATACCTTAAATATACCGATACGGCGCTTTACGAAACGATCGAAACACGTATATGTTTGGACAGTTTGTCGATAAGGGCGTTATATTACAAGATCTACGGAAGCGATCCGTTTACGGCGAGCGGTTACGACTTGTTCGATGATTGTAACAGATTCGGCATATCGATAAGTCAGCCTATCTGGATGGA
>JAGAEX010000092.1 GCA_017612915.1 Clostridia bacterium
AGATAGACGACCTTCTCGTGGAGATCCATAACACGGTTAAATCGGGCGGCAGGGTGCTTATCACTTCCCTTACCAAGAAGATGGCGGAAAGCCTTACCGAATATTTAAAAGAACGGGGCGTAAGAGTGCGCTATATGCACAGCGATATCGACACGATGGAGCGGATAGAAATAGTGGACGGACTGCGTTCGGGTGAATTCGACGTTTTATGCGGCATCAATCTTTTGCGCGAAGGGCTCGATCTTCCCGAAGTAAAACTCGTGGTTATCCTTGACGCCGATAAAGAAGGCTTTTTGCGTAGCGACACCGCGCTTATTCAGACGATAGGCAGGGCGGCGAGAAACGCGGAAGGCAGAGTGATCATGTACGCGGACGTAATAACGGGCAGTATGCGCCGCGCGATAGACGAAACAAATCGCCGTCGTAAGATCCAGGACGAGTATAATAAAGCGCACGGCATAACGCCTAAGACCATCGTTAAAGAAGTGGTAAACACCATAGAGATAACCAAGAAAGCGGACAGGACGAAAGAGATAAAGAAAGGGGATATTCCCGCGGAGATAGAGAAGCTAAAAGCGCTTATGAAGATAGCGTCGAATAATCTCGATTTTGAAAAATGTATAGAGATACGCGACACTATCGCAAAACTTAAACTTAAAATGAGAAAATAACGATGAAAGAATTTTTGACCGTTAAAGGTGCGAGAGAAAACAATCTTAAAAATATAACGTTGAGTATTCCGCGCGATAAACTCGTGGTGTTTACGGGGCTTTCCGGCAGCGGTAAATCCACTTTGGCGTTTGAAACCATTTACGCCGAAGGGCAAAGGAGGTATGTAGAGAGCCTTTCGAGTTATGCGCGTATGTTTTTGGGGCAGATGGAAAAACCGGACGTGGACTCCATTGACGGGTTGTCGCCCGCAATCTCTATCGACCAGAAGACAACTTCGCACAACCCACGTTCCACCGTCGGCACGGTAACTGAAATATACGATTATTTCCGTCTTTTGTTCGCGCGCGTCGGCACGCCCCATTGTCCCAACTGCGGCAGAAAGATAGAGCGGCAGACGGTCGATAATATCGTGGACGCCGTTCTTAAATACCCCGTCGGTACTAAAATTTTAGTAAACGCGCCCGTTATTCGCGGCAAAAAGGGCGAGTACAAAAAGGATTTAGAGAGTTATAAAAAGAGCGGATACGCGCGCGTGGAGATAGACGGCATCGTTTATTCTTTGGACGAAGAAATAACCATAGAAAAGAATATAAAACATAATATTTCCGTCGTTATCGACAGGCTCGTCGTCAAAGAAGGTATGGAAAAGCGACTTGCGGACAGCGTGGAAACGGCGGTAAAACTTACGGGCGGCACGGTCAGTATAGAAACTGCCGACGGCGAAAGCAAACTGTTTTCCACCAAGTATGCCTGCCCAGACTGCGGCACTAATATCGAAGAGATAGAACCGCGGCTTTTTTCCTTCAACAATCCTTTCGGCGCTTGCCCCGAGTGTAACGGGCTTGGCTTTCGCCAAAGCGTGGACGAAAACCTTATAGTGAAGGACAAAAATCTTACCCTTCGTCAGGGCGCGATGACGGTGTCCGGCTGGAATATCGGCGAAGGCAAAATGGCGGAAATGAGTTTTTCGTCGCTCGCCCGTCATTACGGATTCAGCCTTGACGTTCCCGTCAAAGACCTGCCGAAAGACGTGTATAACGTTCTTTTATACGGCAGCGGCGACGACAAGATCCGTATGGAGTACAAGACCAAGACCTTTGTTACGAGTTACGATTCGCGCTGGGAAGGTATTATTCCCAATCTGGAGCGCAGGTACAGAGAAACTACTTCCGATTACACCAAGTCGGAGATAGAAAAGTATATGTCGGTGTCCGAGTGCGCTACCTGCCACGGAAAACGCCTTAAAAAAGAAGCGCTGTCGGTACTTATCGGCGGCAAAAACATATCGGAACTTACCGATATGTCGGTATCCGATCTTTTGGATTTTATCGGCGGGCTTACTTTCGGCGAAACGGAAACTCTGATCGCCACTCCGATATTAAAAGAGATAAAAGCGCGGCTCAATTTTCTTAAAGACGTGGGGCTGTCTTACCTTACGCTGTCGCGCAGCGCGGTCAGTTTATCGGGCGGCGAAGCGCAGAGAATAAGACTCGCAACCCAGATAGGCAGCGGGCTTACGGGGGTGCTTTATATACTCGACGAGCCGAGCATAGGACTTCACCAGCGCGATAACCGTAAACTGATCGCGACGCTTAAAAAACTGCGGGATATCGGCAATACGCTTATCGTCGTAGAGCACGACGAAGACACCATGCGTGCGGCGGATTTTATCGTGGATATCGGCCCTAAAGCGGGAGTTCACGGCGGCGAAGTGGTCGTCGCGGGGGATATAAGCGACGTAATGAACGAGCCGCGTTCCATTACCGGCGACTACCTTGCGGGCAGAAGAAAGATAGAAGTGCCGGCGTTTCGTAACGCACCCGACGGCAGATGGCTGACTATCGTCGGCGCAAGGCAGAATAACCTTAAAGATATAAACGTCGATATACCGATAGGGCTTTTTACTGCGATAACCGGCGTTTCCGGTTCGGGCAAGAGTTCTTTAATAAACGAAATACTCTATCCCGCGCTTGCGGCAAAGTTAAACGGCGCGAAGATGCGTTTGGGGCTTGCGGACGACGTGTTGGGATACGAACATCTCGATAAAGTTATCGCGATAGACCAGTCGCCGATAGGCAAAACGCCGCGAAGTAATCCCGCTACTTATACGGGTGTGTTTTCGGCTATCCGCGACCTGTTCGCGGCGACTCCCGACGCCAAAGAGCGGGGGTATAAGTCGGGCAGATTTTCTTTTAACGTGTCGGGCGGCAGATGCGAACATTGCGAGGGCGACGGCATAATCAAGATAGAAATGCAGTTTTTGCCCGATATGTTCGTTCCGTGCGAAGTGTGCGGCGGCAAAAGATATAACCGCGAAACTTTGCAGGTAAAATATAAGGGCAAAAACATAAGCGACGTGCTCGATATGACGGTGGACGAAGCGTGCGATTTTTTCCAAAATATCGGCGGCATTTATAATAAGATAAAGACTTTGCAGGAAGTAGGCTTGGGTTATATAAAACTCGGTCAGGCGTCGACGACGCTTTCGGGCGGTGAAGCGCAAAGGGTAAAACTCGCCACCGAACTAGCGAAAAGAAGTACGGGCAAAACGCTGTATATTCTGGACGAGCCGACTACGGGGCTTCATTCTTACGACGTGGATAAACTTTGCAAGATACTTAAAAGATTGCAGGCGGCGGGGAACACCGTCGTCGTTATAGAGCATAATCTTGACGTGATAAAACTTGCCGATTATATTATAGATCTTGGACCGGAAGGCGGTAGCGGCGGCGGCACGGTGGTTGCAAAAGGCACGCCCGAAGAGATAGCGAAAGTTCCCGAAAGTTATACGGGGCAATTCCTTAAAGACGTATTGGATAAATAAATATTAAAAAAAACTTCCGTCGCCGC
>JAGAEX010000093.1 GCA_017612915.1 Clostridia bacterium
GATTGCGGGTGTGAAGACGATATAGTGGAACTTACCGCAGACGACGGCAGAAAACTCAAATTTTATTTCGTCGGCACGATAGAGTATAAGGGCAAAAACTATTCGGCGTTCGAGCCGGCTGAGCAAATCGACGGCATCGATGACGACGACCTTATAATCTTTGAATTATCGGGCGACGACGAAGAGACTGCGGATCTGCTGCCGATAGAAGACGAAGGCCTTTTGAACGAAGTGTTTGAAGAGTTTTGCAGGGTACTTGAAGAAGACGAACTCGCCAGCGAGGCGGAGAGTTTAGAACCCGACGAAAAGTAAAAAGCGAATAAAATGAATTATACCGCCGACAAGTTTTTGTCGGCGGTATTGACTTTACGGCGTTTAAACAATATAATATAAGCGTAAAAGGTGTTTTTATGAAAAGAGTTATTAGTTTGCTTTTATGTGTTGCGATCGCGTTCGCCGTTTGCGGATGCGGCGGAAAAACGTATGACGGCGAAAAAATTGCAAGGCTTAACAGCGCGTCTGCGGAAAGGTTTTCGGCGGACGCCGCGCAAAACGCAGATTATATTTCGGCATACGACAAATTTTCATTTGATTTTTTCAACACGGTGAGTAAAGCGGAGCAGGACAAAAACGTATGTCTGTCGCCCTTTTCCGCGTATATGGCTTTTTCGTTGTGTTTTGCGGGGTCTGACGGCAATACCGCCGAAGAATTCAAAACCGTTTTCGGTTTACAAAAAGAAAAAGCCGCCGAGTTTTGCCAAGGGCTTTACGGCAACTTCGTCCATAGAGAATATTACAGCAAAAACACCAAAGTCAATCTTGCCAACTCCGTGTGGATAGATAACGATTACACCCCGTTCGTAAAAGACGGATACCTTAAAACCGCGACAGATTATTTTAACGCCGCGATATTTAAATGCGATTTTTCGGATAAAGCGACAGTTAAAGCCGTAAACGATTGGTGCAAGGATAATACCGACGGGCTTATAGATAAAATTATCGACGATTTTGACGAGCATCAATTTATGGCGCTTATAAACGCACTCCTGATCGAAGCGGAATGGGCGGAAACTTACGATTCGTACAGCGTGGTAAAAGACGATTTTACAGATAAAAACGGCGCAAAAAAACAAGCGGAGTTTTTAAGCAGGCGCATTTCTTCGTATTATTCCGCGACAGATGCGAAAGCCATTAAAATGCCGTTAAAGGACGGGTTTTCCTTCGTGGGGATATTGCCCGACGAAAGTGCGGATATCGACGAGTATTGCAATACTCTTACCGCCGATAAGATAAGCGCGCTTTTAAGCAAAGCGAATTACGACAGTTTCGTAAATACGCGTATCCCGAAATTTAAGAACGATTACGAGATAGACCTTGTGGAAATTATGCAAACTATGGGATTAAAGGACGCGTTCGACGGGGTTTTAGCGAATTTTAAGCCTATGGTGGAAATACCGAATTCCAACGCGTATATAGGTGCGGCACTGCAAAAAACGCACTTTGAACTGGACGAAAAGGGCATAAAGGCGGCGGCCGTTACCTATATCGGTATGAAAGACGCGGCGATGATGCCAGAACAAAAACCGACGATAAACATTTATCTTGACCGCCCGTTCGTGTATATTTTAATGGACGAAGCGTCAGACCTGCCTATGTTTATCGGCACGGTAAAAACCATATAATACTAAAAATAACGATATAAAAAACGTAAAAATAAAACGGCGGAAAAGTTTTGACTTTTCCGCCGTAATTATTTATTGTTTTCTTATTTGCACTCGTCGGCTTTGCCTGCGCAACCAAGAACGTCTCTTAACTTGTGGCGAACGATCTCTTTAATATTCGCTCTCGCGGGTTTAAGATATTCACGCGGGTCGAACTTGTCGGGATGTTCGTTGAAGAACTTACGGATAGTACCCGTCATAGCAAGTCTTAAGTCGGAGTCGATATTGATCTTGCAGACCGAAAGTTTAGCCGCTTCTCTAAGTTGTTCTTCGGGAACGCCGATAGCGTTGGGCATTTTGCCGCCGTTTTCGTTTACCATCTTGACGTATTCCTGCGGAACGGAAGAAGAACCGTGCAGAACTATCGGGAAGTTGGGAAGACGTTTGCTGACTTCTTTAAGTATATCGAAACGGAGCGCGGGGGGTACTAAAATACCCTTTTCGTTTACCGTGCACTGTTCGGGTTTGAATTTATACGCGCCGTGGGAAGTACCTATTGCGATAGCGAGCGAATCGACGCCCGTGCCTTTAACGAATTTTTCCACGTCTTCGGGGCGGGTGTAAGAACCTACCGCGTGGCTTACTTCGTCTTCGATACCCGCGAGCGTGCCGAGTTCGCCTTCGACCGTTACGCCGTATTTATGAGCGTATTCGACGACCTTCGCGGTCTCTTCGATATTTTCGTCCAACGGGTGCGAAGAATAGTCGATCATGACCGACGTGAATCCGCCGTCGATACAAGATTTACAGGTATCGAAATCGGGGCCGTGGTCAAGGTGAAGTACGATCGGGATGTCGGGGCACTCGATAACCGCCGCTTCTACGAGTTTAACGAGATAGGTGTGGTTAGCGTATGCGCGCGCGCCCTTACTGACCTGTAAAATTACAGGTGCGTTTTCTTCTTTGCACGCTTCGGTGATGCCTTGCACGATCTCCATATTGTTTACGTTGAACGCGCCGATAGCATAGCCGTTCTTGTAAGCCTGTTCAAACATCTTTTTAGAGTTTACTAATGACATTGTTGTTACTCCTAAAAATTTTTTTTGATTTTTTATCGGTTTTACCCAAAAACCATTAAATATTATAGCCTATTTTCTCCCTATTTGCAAATAAATTTACAAGGTAGCGCAAAATACTTTGCAAAACTTTTCATAAAGTTGTATCATAATATAAAAAAACAACAAAATATCGGTAGGGAACTGTTATGCAAGACCAAAGAATAAATAAACTCGCGCACAATCTCGTCAATTTTTCCTGTAAACTGAATAAGGGCGAAAAAGTGCTTATCGAAGCCAAGGGCATAGACTATATGCTTGTAAACGCGCTTATAAAGGAAGTCTATAAAGTCGGCGCGTATCCTTTCGTGGAGTTATTCGATAACCGCGTTTCGCGCGAACTTCTTTTAGGCGAAACGGAAGAATACGCCAAACTTAAAGCAAAGTACGACGCTTTCCGTATGTCTGAAATGGACGCGTATATCGGAATTCGCGGCGGCGAAAACAGCAACGAAAATTCCGACGTGCCGAGCGAGAATTTGCAGATAGACAGCGAGTTTTATTCTCACCCCGTCCACCACGAGATACGCGTTAAAAAGACCAAGTGGGTGATACTCCGCTACCCCAACCAAGGCATGGCGCAGCAGGCGGGCATGAGTACCGACGCGTTTGAAGATTTTTACTTTAACGTGTGCAATCTCGACTATTCCAAGATGGATAGGGCTATGGACGCTTTAAAGAAAAGGCTCGACAAGGCGGATAAAGTCCGTATCGTCGCGCCGAATACGGATATTTCCTTTTCCATAAAGGGGATAGGCAGTAAAAAGTGTTCGGGCGAGCACAATATTCCCGACGGCGAGATATACACCGCGCCCGTTAAAAACAGCGTGAACGGCGTCATCACTTACAACGCCCCGTCCGTGCAAAACGGTTTTAAGTACGAAAACGTGTCGCTCACCTTTAAAGACGGCAAGATAATAAACGCGACGGGCAACGCGCCAGACAAGATAAACGCGATTTTCGACACCGACGAAGGTGCAAGGTACGTCGGCGAATTCGCGTTCGGCGTAAACCCGTTCGTCGTTAAGCCTATGGGCGACATTTTATTCGACGAAAAGATATCGGGATCGATACATTTTACCCCCGGCGCGTGCTACGACGACTGCTATAACGGGAACGTTTCGGCGGTGCACTGGGACTTGGTGCTTATCCAGACCAAGGAATACGGCGGCGGCGAAATTTATCTTGACGGCGAACTTATCCGTAAAGACGGCTTGTTTATTCCCGACGATTTATTGTGTTTAAACCCCGAAAATTTAAAATAACGGCGTTAAAACGTTTGACTAAAACGCGGGAAAATTTTATAATATATTCGAAATTTATAAATAAAGTTAAGGAGAATACTTAATTATGGCAAAAGTTACAAAAGTAGCAATCAACGGTTTCGGTCGTATCGGCCGTCTGGCTTTCAGACAGATGTTCGGCGCGGAAGGCTACGAAGTCGTCGCAATCAAC
>JAGAEX010000094.1 GCA_017612915.1 Clostridia bacterium
AACAACACTTCGTCATTTCTGATCTTCTGCGATAAAGCCGAGAAAAGCGCGACTTCTTTCGCTTTATAGTTCATTTTCTTGGAGAAGTCTCTGGACTTCGGAGCAAACACGACGCCGCCCTTTACCCATTGAGGACTTCTGATAGAGCCTTGTCTTGCTCTGCCTGTTCCTTTCTGACGCCAGGGTTTCGCACCGCCGCCGCGCACTTCGCTGCGGGTAAGCGTGCTCTTAGTACCCTGTCTTTCGTTAGCAAGTCTCGTAACTACCGCCTGATGAATAACCGATTCGTTATACTCGGCATTGAACAAAGCGTCGTTAAGATCGAGCGTGCCGACTTGTTTTGCTTTCATATCGTATAATTTAACACTTGGCATGATCTTTCTCCTTACGCTTTAACGCTGTTGCGTATCATAACTATTCCGTTTACAGGTCCGGGGATCGCACCTTTTACCAGAATAGCGTTTCTTTCTTTGTCCACGCGCACGACTTCAAGATTCAAAATCGTTACGTTTTCGTGGCCGTACTGCCCTGCCATCTTTTTGCCCTTAAAGACTCTCGACGGCGAACTGTTCGCACCCATAGAACCCACTTCTCTGTGTACGGGGCCTACGCCGTGCGTTTCTTTAAGTCTGTGATTGTTCCATCTCTTGATAACGCCGGTATATCCGTGTCCTTTGGAAATACCGGAAACGTCTATCTTATCGCCTGCCGCAAACGTGTCGCACTCTATAACGGTGCCGACCGCAACGCTTTCCGCACCGTCGATCCTGAACTCTTTCAACACTTTGCAGGGCGCAATACCCGTCTTTTTGAATAAACCGGCTTGCGGTTTATTGAGTTCTTTTTCGTCAACCTGACTAAACCCTAATTTAATAGCGGAATAGCCGTCTCTTTCCAAAGTTTTCACCTGAACGACGGGGCACGGACCTGCCTCTACGACCGTTACGGGAATAACCTTGCCGTCTTTCGAGAATAATTGGGTCATGCCCAATTTCCTGCCAATGATTGCTTTATTCATAGATAAAGTTCACCTCCGTATATATAATAATGTTTTTAAACCGTTACAGTTTGATCCTGATATCTACGCCCGCGGGTAAATGTATGCTGTCTAACAATTTAATGTTGGGCGAATAAATATCAATAAGTCTCTTGTGCGTTCTGATCTCGAACTGTTCTCTCGAGTCCTTATATTTGTGCGGCGAACGAAGGATGGTTACCACCTCTTTTTCGGTGGGAAGCAGAATAGGACCGCTTATCTTCGCACCTGACTTTTGCATAGTATCTACTATGTTTTTAGCCGCGCTGTCAAGCATTTCCACATCGTAGGACATGAGTTTGATTCTGATTTTCTGACCTGCCATTTTTTACTCCTTTTTATACTAACTTTTTCTACCATGTATTTGCTGTAAACTTTCCCGTGTGTGTCGAGTTTTCCGAAATAAAAAAATCATTCGCCGATACTTAAATATTTAAGTCGCTGCGAATGACTTCGGACTCTCTTCGTTTTAAGTTAGTCGCAGGGATCAAAGCCCCCACAATTGTCAACGGAAATTATCTTTCAAAACCTGAATTAAGTAACTTCCCGTCTCAACCCAAATTACACAGCTTCTATATTATAACAGCCGTTGCAACCTTTTGTCAAACGTTTTTCAAAAGTTTTTCAAATAATTTTAACAAATTTTACGCTATCTTTTTCCTGATGATTCGGGGTTTTTCGCCTTTTTCGACAACGTTCTCGTCCACGATTATCTTTTCGATATCCGTCTCGGACGGCAGATCGTACATAGTGTCGATCATAAGGTTCTCGAAAATCGTTCTGAGTCCCCTCGCCCCCGTTTTTAACGCAATCGCACGGCGAGCGACCGCACTTATAGCACCGTCAGTGATCTCGAGTTCCACGTTGTCGAGCCCTATAAGACGCTTATATTGTTTGACGAGCGCGTTCTTCGGCTTGGTCATAATACTGACGAGCGCCGCTTCATCCAAAGCGTGAAGCCCCACGGTTATCGGCACGCGCCCGACGAATTCGGGAATTAGACCGTATTTTATCAGATCTTGCGGGCTGACTTCGCGCGTGATATCGACGGTTTTTTCACCCGTTCTGTCCACGCTCGCGCCGAAACCGAGCGTCGCGCTTTCTTTTCGCTTTGCGATTATATCCGAAAGCCCGACGAACGCGCCGCCGCAAATAAACAGAATATTAGTGGTATCTATACGCAAACACTCCTGCTGCGGATGTTTTCTGCCACCCTGCGGAGGTACGTTTGCGACCGTGCTCTCAATGATCTTTAACAACGCTTGCTGTACACCTTCGCCCGAAACGTCGCGGGTAATGGATACGTTTTCGCCCTTTCTCGCGATCTTGTCTATCTCGTCGATATAGATAATTCCCTTTTGTGCTCTTTCGATGTCGTAATCGGCGTTCTGAATAAGTTTAAGCAAAATATTTTCAACGTCTTCGCCGACGTAGCCCGCTTCCGTCAAAGTCGTCGCGTCTGCCACGGCAAAAGGCACGTCAAGAATTTTCGCAAGCGTTTTCGCAAGCAAAGTCTTTCCGCAACCGGTAGGACCAAGCAATAAAATATTGCTCTTATCGAGTTCGACCTCTTCACCTTCAGTCTTCGTGTTTATGCGCTTATAGTGATTATACACGGCGACCGAAAGGACTTTTTTCGCTTCTTCCTGACCGATAATATACTCGTCGAGTTTTGCCTTGATTTC
Organism: Clostridia bacterium; assembly: GCA_017612915.1. Classification (GTDB taxonomy): domain Bacteria; phylum Bacillota; class Clostridia; order Christensenellales; family Borkfalkiaceae; genus UBA1259. Next base: position 2,722 of record JAGAEX010000094.1, read on the forward strand.
GGCAGGTTTTAAAAGCGGCGCATCTTTTTCCTTTGCGTCGCTCGTTTCGCTCGCCTTTAAGATCTCGCGGCAAACTTCAATACACTCGTCGCAAATGTAAATACCGCTCGGTCCCGCCACAAGGCGTTTTACGAGTTCTCTCTGTTTTCCGCAGAAAGAACAAAATTGTTCGTTGTCGTTTTTCATAATTCTCCGCTATTTACGGGCGTTTTACGAATATCTGGTCGATAAGCCCGTATTCTTTTGCGTCTTCGGCGGACAAATAATTATCTCTGTCCGTATCTTTTTCGATAATTTCGTAAGGCTTATTGCAGTTCGCCGCGAGAATACCGTTCAAGCGCTGTTTGGTCTTAATAATGTGGTCTGCCTGAATTTTAATATCGCTCGCCTGCCCCTGCGCGCCGCCTAACGGCTGATGGATCATTATTTCACTGTTGGGAAGAGCGTAACGCTTGCCCTTCGTCCCGCTCGATAAAAGGAACGCGCCCATCGACGCCGCAAGACCTATACAAATGGTACTCACGTCGCACTTGATATAGTTCATCGTGTCATAGATCGCAAGTCCCGCGGAAACACTCCCGCCGGGGCTATTGATATAAAGGCATATATCCTTGTTTGGATCTTTGCCTTCCAGAAAGATAAGTTGCGCGACGACAGTATCCGCAACGGCGTCGTTTATTTCGCCCGTCAAAAATATGATCCTGTCTTCCAAAAGCCTGGAATAAATATCGTAACTTCTTTCGCCTTTGCCCGTGTTCTCTATTACGTACGGAACTACCGTGTTCTTTATATCCATTATATTCTTCCCCTTACACGCTTTATTTATTCTATAACGTTTTCTTTCTTCAACGTATCGAACAGTTTTTTGATTATTATGTCGTTTTTAACGTAATCAAGTTGTCTCGCTTGCATATTCTTCTTAACGTCGGGCACGGGTTTATTTTGCGCTTTCGCCATTTCGGCGATCCTTTCTTCGACGTCTTTGTCGGTCGCCTCTATCTTCTCTTCCGAAATGATCTTTTCGATAACGAGTTGCGATTTAACTATGGACTTTGCCTGCGGTTCGTATTCTTTTCTGTATTCGTCCATCGTTTTACCGATATACTTTAAATAATCTTCGAGTTTAAGCCCCTGATAAGACATACGGTATTCCATTTCCTGAACCATACGGTCTATCTGATTGTTCACGAGCGCGTCCGGTATC
>JAGAEX010000095.1 GCA_017612915.1 Clostridia bacterium
CACCCGTCAGGTAAGCACTTCGTGTTTATCCTTCCTTAACGGCTTGACTTTTGTTTTGTGATCTCGTGTTCTTTTGCCCATTAAGAAGTTGCAAGGCGCACCTTGCAACTTATATCTATTATTTAGTATTTTTACCGCCCGTCAGCGGTTATTCTGGCGGAAAGGGGTTTACATTATGTTTGACATTTACGAGCAGGTAACGAAACGTATTACCGAACAGTTAGAAAAAGGCGTTATTCCGTGGCGCAAGCCGTGGAAAGTTTCGGGAATACAAATCAAAGGCGCGAACGACCTTCGCAAAGTTGCGTTCAATCGCATTACTAAAACGGCTTACAGTCCGTTAAATCAAATGCTTTTAGAACACGCGGGCGAATATGCAACCTTTAAACAGTGGCACGATGTCGGCGGCTACGTCAAAAAAGGCGAGAAAGCCGAAATCGTCGTTTTTTGGAAAATTTACGAAGACAAGAAAACCGACAACGACGGCAACGAAACGATAGTTAAAATTCCCATTCTAAAATATTATCAGGTTTTCCATATATCGCAAATTGAGAACGTCAAGCCGCTTGAAGAAAAAGAAGTCATAGACGACAACAGAATTAAATTCAACAGCGACGAAGAAGCCGAACGCATTATCGAAACGTACAAGACGCGCGAGAATATCGAAATCGACTTTTTCGGAAACGAAGCGTATTATAGCCCGTCGAAAGACTTTATCAGACTGCCCGAAAAATTTAAATTCGGCAAGAACGGCGCGGAATTTTATTCGACAGCTTTTCACGAGATAACGCACAGTACGGGCGCGGAACGTCGGCTCGGAAGACTTAAAGAAAACGGTTTTTCGTTCTTCGGTAACGAAAATTACAGCAAAGAAGAATTAGTCGCCGAAATCGGCGCGGCGGGTATGCTCTCGCTTCTGAATATCGAAACTGAAAACAGTTTCACAAATTCAACGGCGTATATACAAAGTTGGCTTAAAGCCTTAAAGAACGATAAGAAACTTATAGTTTCGGCATCGAGCAAAGCGGAAAAGGCTATCCGTTACATACTTAACGGAAAAGAAGAAAATAATATCGGGGTTGCGGTATAGCAACCCCAAAAGGAGAAAAGAAAATGAATAATAAAATCTATTTAGAAGACGTAAACAGTTTAATGGAATTCGAATTACCCGAAAACACGTACGCAACAGAAGAAATGACCGACAATGTTTTTAATAACCTTTATGATAAATTAGAATATTTATTCGGAAACAAAAAAGAACTTATAAAAATGGCGAAAGGAACTATTATAAGTTATTGCAAACTTGGAAAGGCTTACGCTCTGATTAAATTCAAAGAGTATTACGGAATAGTTCGGATAATGGACGACTTCGAACCGAGAGAAATTTCAAACGAAATAAAATGCTTTGACGAAGAAAGAACATACCCACTACAAAGAATACAAAAAGTAATCGACTGGGTTTATTAAAAACTAAAACCGCGCCCCGACGGGTTCTCCGTCGGGGGAAAACACGGGCTGCCACTACCCACAGCCAAACCCTAATTTAAGGAGTTTTTTATGAAAATCACATATTACATAGACGATAATTATATACAATCGTCAGAAACAATAGAAATAGAACTTAACGGCGACACGTTTGATTTACCGCCAAAAGCGGAAACAAACGAATACCTTTTATCAATAGGCTTAAATATTGCAAAATTACGCGGACACACAAGCGCAAAAAAGTATTGCATTAAAATAAAGGATATAAAATTATGATAGGATCATATAACATACATATTTTCGTTTGCAAATGCGACAACTGCGGAAGAATAGAAAGAGTAGAACAGGACAATATCAGAGCATACAACGCAGCACAAGCCGCCCGTTCTATCGGGTGGAGTTTCGGCAAAGATAAAAAAACTTACTGCCCGTTATGCCGCAAAATGAGACAACAAGACAATTACAGGTAGTATGGCGCAAAATCACTCTCCCTGGAACGTCTAAAAACAAGTAGTAATTCGAATTACTACTTTACACTTGACAAAAAGCCCTATTGTTTTGTAAAATATACTCGTTTGTATAAGTACAAGCAAAGGGGTTATACTATGTCAGAAGATTTGAAATGTCCGATTTGCGGCAAGCCGACACGGGTTTATATGGGAAATGCACGGAAAGACCGTTTATGCCCAACACACGCCGATATGCTAAAAAATGGGGAAATAGAACAATGCCCAGACTGCGGGAAATGGCACTACGTTACGGAAAATTGTGAATGCAAAAAACATAATAAAGTTTATTATTTTGACCCAACCGAAGAAGAACAAGAAAGAAACAACAACAATATAGTAGGCGAAAATTGCATTGATTGTGGTAAGCCAAGCAATGGATATTTTTTTTGCAAAAAATGTTATCCAAAATATAAAAATAAAAGCGTTTATATAAAAATAACAGACTGTAAAAACATTGAAATATTAAATGCCGAATACGAAGGAACTTTAACAACAAAAGACGGTCATAAAGTTAAAAGCCACGTCGAAAGAGATATAGACAACTACTTATTTTTAAAAAATATTCCGCACGCATACGAATCAACATTAGACGTTGACGGTAAACCAGAACACGAAATAAAACCAGACTTTTATCTCCCAAACTATTTAGGTGAAGATAAAGACGTCTATATAGAATATTTTGGAATGATAGGTACAAAAGACGGAGACAAAAAAATCAAATTTAAAATGCCAATTTACAAAGACAAGCAAATTACACTAATATGCTTATATCCAAAAGACGATAGTAATATCGAATCCGCACTAAAAAGAAAACTAAACAAAGACAATATAAAAATAAAACAAATAAACTTTGAAAACGAATAGAAGAGAGCCTTTCGGCTCTCTTCTACTTACGTTTCATCGTTTTCACATCAGGATATTTCGATACAATAACCTTTACCGACGCAAAGCCTTCTTTAAAAGATTGCTTGTTTTTATCGTTCTTAAAAGGTATTGCTTTACCTTCGTATCCCGCGCGATAGCCCATACCCGAGTAATACGCCTTGCGCTGTGCCTGTGTGTACTTTGACTTTTTGTTTGCCATAATATAACTCCTTTGCGTTTAAAGTCCGCCGACTGTTAATTTTTATTTTCAGTTGACAAACGCAACCGAATTGCATATAATAAGATTGTAGCCGATAGGCTACGAAAAGCAAGCAAGTAAGTTGGCGGTTTCTCAACCGTGTTGGACTTGCTTGTTTTATTTATGCCTTTTTACGTGCCGTATTTTACTCTTTACGTTCGCAAAATCACTTTTATCAAACTCAAAACCTTTTAACGGTCTTTTCCTAAAATTACTTTTTTTATCCGAAATATATCCATTACGAATATACGCTTTATCAGTCTTTCCTTTCTGCGGATTTTTCGTAAGCGGCATATTCTTTTTCCCGAAAGTTTCACTTTCGTGCGTTATACCAACGCCCTTATACCTTTTATCCGTCTCGCCATATATGTAATTTGGATGCCCCGTAGCATAGTTATATCTGAACTCATTACGGGGTTTAATCTTCTTTTTCATTTAAAAATCCTTTAATTAAATCGTTGACAAAATAACTGTTTTGCGCCTGTAATTCGGGGAAAGTCGCTTTTTCCGTCGCGTACTCTTTTAAGTCATCAATGCCGACCTTCGAGCGCAACGCCTTTACAGTAAAGAAACCCGAATGACAGTCCGAAGAAAAACGCTTACTTCTGGCTTTCTTATATGAAATATAATAATAACGCTCCAAAATTTCGCCGTCCTGCGTTCCACTCTCGACCTGCATCATAAGACGAGAATAACCAAAACAGTTATATATCGTTTGTTTTGGTATAACTTCCTGTATATCCAAAGAAGAATTTTCACATATCTTTTCAAATATAGAATTAAAATCAGTCTTTTTTCTATCTTCTTTTTTTATCCCGACAAGTTCGTTCTTAAAAACCCGTCCTAAACCTTGCGGATTGCCTTTATCGTCAACGCCGTCAGAAAAGACTTTTATTTCATCAAACGTCATTTCTACATAACACCCGATACGGCGATATAACTGGTCCAAAGTATCAAACCTACTGTTTCTATACTCAATATACCAATACCGCAAGGGAACGGAAGACGTTATAATTATCATCTCGCCGTTAAAAACCTTGTTTGAAAAACGGCTTTTAACACTCGACGAAGTATTATTATCTAAAAGTTTAAGTAAATTATCAAATTCAAACGTTTTATCCCTTAAATCATCAAGGATAACACCTTTTTGCCCCAAATAAGAATCGAATGGGTCATTCGACGAAGATGATAAATAATAATCTAAATTTCGAGACTGCAAAATCTTTTTTGCATAAAAAGTTTTGCCCGTTCCCGCTTTACCGCAAATAAAAATTACGTCTATTTGCCTGTCGCTCTGTAAAGATAACCATTGACAGCGCAAGCGCCATAACTTTTCAAGTTTTGAAAATGCGGGAACTTTTTCAGAAACGGAAAGGCTATTTACATACTCTAACTGTTGCGCATACGAAAAATGTTCAAAGTCTCCGAGTATCTGCGCGTTTTTAATTTCCGTTTCAAAGTCGAAATTCGCGACGACTTCCGTAGGTGAATACTGATGTTTATTTTTCTGGCTGTCGTTGCCGTGTGTAAGATATAAAAGCATATCCGTATGACGGCCACGAACTCTATTAACTTGACTTTCTTGTAATCCGAACCACTCTGCAATTTGCTTTGTATCTACACCAGATTTATCAAAATTAAGATAAATATGATAATGCGGCGCAGTATCGTCTTTATCATGTAATATGTAAGCCCATTTTTTAATGGTTGTATGCGATTTTATAATTTCTTGAATGTCGCCCTTAAAAAATTCGACACGACTTTCAACTTCGCACTGTTTCAGATACATAATTTCTATACCCCTTTATCCGAAAAGTGTTTTTAAAAAATTGTTTGCACCTTTTGCCTTTTTTTGCACCTTTTGCCCGAACCGCTTGGACAAGCCCTAAGCGGTTCGCGTAATCGCAAGGATTTTGCAAAAGATTTCAACAATTTTTAATTTTACGTTTTTGCACTTTTTGCACCATTTGCCCGATTTTTTAAATTTTTACTTAACAGGGCATAAGATAAACATTAAGAACCCTAAACCAGACGTTGAATAAAATCTTCGTACGACTCGACGAGTTCAAACGAATCGCCGTCAACGGTGAGAACGATTGCATTAGCCTTCTTACCTTCTAAAACAAAAAGGATATGAGAAAGATTAAAACAAACGCACTCACCTTTGACCGTCTTTGAGGAGATAAACACTATGATTTCTCTTCTTTATCGGTAATAACAGTCTTATCTTCCTTATCGGGGAGAGTATCTGCAAACGCCGATAACACAGACTTTCTGCCGACATATCCCTTATCTTTTCCTTCCTTATCAGGAAAGAATTTCGCTTCAATAGCGACTAAACTCTCACCACAACGTAAATAAAAATTCGTTGCTGTCTTCTCTTTACCTTCTTTGTCTTTGTAATTGACCTGCTTTTTCAATAAAACTACCTGCATAACTGCTCCTTTTGGCTTCTAGCCATAAAATAATATTTACAAGCCTAAACGGCATTGTATCAAAGGGGTTGGGGAATATAGATTGTTTACATTTCATAAGACACCACCTTATAATCAGAAAAACCTAATTCCCCAAAAGAAAAGAATAAAAACTTTAAAAATAAAAAAGATTTATCCTTCCTAATAAGAATAAACCTATACATGTTTAAATATAATATAAAAAAGTTTATAAACCGTATTGAAAAAAACTGCTCGTTGTGATATTATTAAAAGTTGAAGAGATTTGATTACGGAGTTGTTGATGTTGGACTTTAAAGAGTATAAAAACCCGTCGGTGAAGTACCGCGCAAAACCCTTCTGGTCGCTCAACGGAAAGTTGGAAAAAGAAGAATTGAAAAAACAAATTCTTTGTATGAAGGAAATGGGTTTCGGAGGGGCGTTTTTACACTCTCGTGCAGGGCTTAAAACCGAGTATATGGGCGAAGAGTGGCTGGCGCTTATGGGCTTTTGCGCGGATACTCTTAAAGAAAACGGTATGGAGGCTTATCTTTACGACGAAGACAGGTGGCCTTCGGGTACTTGCGGCGGATACGTTACCGAAAACGAAGAGTATCGCCAAAAATCAATGTCTTACGTCGAACTTTTTAGCGACGCTTTGCCCGAAAACTTATTGGCGGTGTTTGCCGTTGTGTTAAACGGCGAAGGTAGGGCGACGGCTTACAGAAAGATAAACGGATTTTGCGAGAAAGAAGACGGCGAAAGAGCGTTCGCGTTTTTCTGGCGCAATATGTTTCCGAACAGTTTTTATAACGGTCTTACTTACGTGGATACGATGTGCAGGGAAGCGACCGAAAAATTTATCGAACTCACGCACGAAAAATACAAAAAAGTTATGGGGGCAAAGTTCGGTAAAGAGATAAAAGGCGTATTTACCGACGAACCGCACAGGGGATCATTCTTCATGGGATTTGCCCGCGAAGAACCCGATAAAGAGATAGAAGTGCCTTATACCCCCAAACTATTCGACGAGTTTTACAAGCGTAAAGGTTACAGGATAGAAGATCGTTTGCCCGTTATCTGGTTCGGGAAAGCGTCTGATACTTTCGTAAAAGAGACTTACGATTATATAGAAGTGGTCGAAGAGTTGTTCTTGGAAAATTTCGCGATTCCCTATAAAGAGTGGTGTGAAAAGAACGGTCTGATATTTACGGGGCACGTTTTGCACGAAGACAATCTTGCCGCGCAGACTATAATGAGCGGCAGCATGATGAGATTTTACGAGTATATGGACTACCCCGGTATAGACAATCTCGGAGCGCAGAATTACGTTTATACCGTTCCCGCGCTCGTGGTTTCGGTGGCGAAGCAACTCGGAAAAGAATATACTCTCGACGAGTTGTACGGTTGTACCGGTTGGCAGATGAACCTTTCCGATTACAAGCGCATCGGCGATTGGCAGGCGGCGGGCGGTATCACGTTGCGCTGTCCGCACCTTTTATGGTACACTATGGAAGGGGAAGCGAAGAGAGATTGCCCGGCGTCAATCTTTTATCAATCGGCGTGGTATAAAGAATACCGTCTAATCGAAGATTATTACGCGCGCCTTGCCTATATTATGAAAAACGGCGAAGATACGGTGGATATCGCTATAATAAACCCCATTGAAAGCACTTGGGGGCTTTCCGATCAATACACATATTGCGATTTCTTCGACGTTAAAAGTCCCGTTTACAAAAAGATAGAAACGGAATACGCCGCGCTATATCGCGATTTGAAATATAACGGCGTTACGGCGGATTATATCGACGAAGGGCTGTTCGCGAAATACGGAAAGGTTGAAAAAGCGGCGTTCGTTTGCGGCAAA
>JAGAEX010000096.1 GCA_017612915.1 Clostridia bacterium
ATCGCGCGGGCAGGCCGTCCAATCGCGGGGAATGCGTTCAGGCGTGCCGCTGGAATTATGAAATACGCGAAAAGGGCAGTAGCGGCGCGTTTATGGAAATGGAAGAAGACGACCGCGGCACATATATTTTAAATAGTAAAGACCTGAATCTTTCCGATTATATCGCGGAACTTGATGGGGCGGGGGTGTGTTCTTTTAAGATAGAAGGGCGTATGAAATCGGAGTACTATCTCGCGACGGTCATAAACGCATACCGCCGCGCGCTCGACGCCTTTTATGAAGTGGGCAAGGACTACGTTAAGGACGGTATTTATCGCGAAGAACTTGAAAAGACCGCTCACCGCGAGTTTACGACCGCCTATCTTTTAGGCGATAACGACCGCACGGAAAACTTCGACGACAGCCAAAGCAAGGGTACGCGTAGGTTTATCGCGACGGTTTTAAGCGCGGGGGACGGCTACGCTACCGTCGAAATGCGAAACCGCTTTAAAAAGGGCGATAAACTCGAAGTGTTGTCGCCGACAGATAGCCTTAACCAAATTATAACCGTCGACAAAATGGAAAACGAGAGTGGCGAAATTATAGACGACGCAAAGATAGTTCAGCAAAAGGTAAGGCTTTACACGGGCGTAAAACTTAACGCCGGCGATATGCTTCGCGCTATTGCGGACGGCGAGTAGCGGCAGGTAAAAAAATTAAAAAAATTTTAAACAATTCGTTTATTTTTATTGACACGCTTTCTTCTGCGTGTTAATATAATAGCGTAGAGTTAACGTATGCTAACCGAAAGGTGTGGCAAATTTTTTTGACAATGAGTTAACTTGTGCTAACTAAAAGGAGAAGGAATGCCGATAATACTTGCACCGATCAATAAAGAACTCAGGATTTTGCGGGTTTTGACCGACGAAAAGACGAAAAAACATTTAGAAAATTTGGGACTTACACAAAACGGGACTATAACAGTATTGTCTTCGGGCGGCGGTGCGGTCGTGTGCAAGGTTAAGGAAGGCAGGGTGGCGCTTGATAGGACGATTTCCACCAAAATACTCGTTGCGGAAGCGGTTTAATATAGGTAAAAATTAAAGTTTTTATATAAATAAAGGAGAACGGATATGCAGAAACAGTTAGACGAATTTGCAATCGGCGAGACGGGCGTAGTTAAAGCGGTCGGCGGCGAAGGCAAGATTAAGAGAAGACTTTTCGATATGGGCATAACTCCCGGCGCGGAAGTTCTGTTAAGAAAGAAAGCGCCGCTCGGCGATCCTATCGAAATAACCATACGCGGCTACGAATTAACGCTACGTAAAACAGAAGCGCAGTTCGTTGTAATGGAGGTAAAAAAATGATGCGTTTTGCTTTAGCGGGAAATCCCAACTGCGGGAAGACCACGCTGTTTAACGGACTTACGGGTTCTACGGCGCACGTCGGCAACTGGCCGGGCGTCACGGTGGATAAGCGCGACGGCGTTTATAAAAAATGCGTAGAGCCTATTTCGATAATCGACCTTCCGGGAATATATTCGCTTTCGCCGTACACTCCCGAAGAAGTTATCGCAAGGAACTACATATTAGACGAAAAACCCGACTGCGTGATAAATATTATAGACGCCACGAATTTAGAGCGAAATTTATATTTAACTACGCAGATTATGGAGATTGACGTTCCCGTCGTTATCGCTTTGAATATGATGGACGCGGTCGTAAAGCAGGGCGACGCCGTTGACGAAAAGGCGTTAGAGAATAAACTCGGCGTGCCTGTCGTCGCAATTTCCGCGTTAAAGGGCGAAGGGCTTACGGAACTTATGGATAGGGCGTATGCGGCGAGTAAATCGCCCCGTCTTGGCAAAACGGTTTTAGAGCACGGCGCGCTCGCGCATTTAATCGGCGACGTTAAAATCGCGCTTGACGGACAGGGGGTAGGTAATCCGTTATTCCACGCCGTAAAACTTGCCGAAGAAGACGAACTCGAAGTAAACGCGCATAAAGATACTGTCAAAATGGTCGAAGAATTCAAAAAGACCTTTAAAGACGATACTTTCGGCGATGATTTTGAGGCTTTGATCGCCGACGCAAGATATAAATACATATCGGATAATTTCTCGTCGGTCATTACCAAAAAGAACAAGGAAAAATTCGCAAGCACGAAGTCCGATAAAGCGGATAAAGTCTTAACGCATAAGATTTGGGGGATACCTGTATTTTTGGTTGTGCTTTTCGCGATTTTCCATTTTACTTTCAGCGAAGACTTTTTGTATCTCGGCAAGATTTTCGGGTTTCCGGCACTGGACGATTTGGGTGTAGATACCGGCGCGTTCGGCGGCAAACTTCTCGCTTGTTTTTACGACGGCGCGGTATTTTCGCCGGGTGTAATAATAAATAATCTGTGGAATAATATAATTGTCGAATACGCCTTCGGCTGGCTTGTCGGTTTAATCGAAGGTAGCGGTATAAGTGCTTGGGCAGTAGGTTTACTTAACAACGGTATTATAGAAGGCTTAAAAGCGGTTTTATCCTTCCTGCCGACGATTCTCGTACTCTTTCTGTTCTTCTCGATATTGGAAGATTCCGGATATATGGCGCGTATCGCGTTTATTCTCGACAGAATGTTTCGTAAATTCGGGCTTTCGGGCAGGGCGTTTTTGCCTATGATAATGGGCTTCGGCTGTTCCGTTCCCGCAATGATAAATACGAGAACGCTTGCCGACGACAAGGAACGCGCGGCGACGATAAGGGTAATACCTTTCTTTTCTTGCGGGGCAAAACTCCCGATTTTAACCGCAGTCGCGGGCGCAATAGTTGCGTACTTCGGCGTAGGAAACGCAGATTTAATCACTTACGGTATGTATCTTCTCGGCATTGTTTCCGCTATCCTTGCGGTACTGTTTATGAGAAATACGAGTTTGAAAGGCGAAACGCCGCCGTTTATAATGGAACTTCCCGCGTACCACGCGCCGCAGTTCAAAAACCTGATGATCCACCTTTGGGATAAAGCAAAACACTTTATCAAAAAGGCGTTCACGATAATCGTCGCGTCCACTATCGTTATCTGGGTGCTTTCGCATTTCTCGTTTACTTGGGGATTTTTGGAAGACGAAGAGATATCCAACAGTATCTTGGCACAATTATCGATGTTATTGCAACCGATATTTACGCCGCTCGGGTTCGGCAGTCAACTCGGTGCGTACGGCTGGGTGTTCGTGGTAGCGGCGATTTCCGGGCTTATCGCAAAGGAAAACGTTATAGCAACGTTCGCGACTTTGGCGGCTTGCCTTGCGGCTGTTGCAAGTATTAGTTTCGCGGGGCTCGATTTTGAAGCCGAAGACGGAATCGACGCTGTTCGGGCGATGATTACCGCAACGGGTATAGGGGTGCCGGGACTTATAGCGTTTATCGCGTTCAATATGACGACTATTCCGTGCTTTGCGGCGGTAGGTACTGCGAAAGCCGAACTTTTAAGCGGTAAATCGTTTAAAGGTACGCTTTTATTCTGGATAATATCGAGTTTCCTTGTGGCGGCG
>JAGAEX010000097.1 GCA_017612915.1 Clostridia bacterium
CTTTAATTAAAATTTACACAAAAACTTTTAATCGTTTAATATAAACCCGCGCTCTTTTAACCAAGTCACCGAAAGCGGCAACCACTTTTGTACGGGTTTGTTTACCCAAGCCGTCTCTTCGGTCGCGAGCGAAAGCCCGTGAACACCGCTCTCGAAAATATGTAATTCAAACGGTACGCCCGCCGCCTTGTACGCCGACGCGATAAGCAAAGAGTTTTCCGACGGAACGCAATTATCGTTCACGGTCGTCCAGATAAACGCGGGCGAGGCGTCGGCTTTTACGCATTTTTCGAGCGAAAGCGCCTTTATAAGTTTTTCATTGTTTCCGCAAAGGTTAATAAAACTGCCCCTATGCGCCTTGTCGCCGCTACTTACCACGGGATAGGATAAAATCACCGCGTCGGGGCGAGAAAGCACCGCGTCTTTACCGAGCGCCGCTTTTATTTCCGTCGCGTTAAACAGCGTTCCGAGCATACCCGCAAGGTGTCCGCCGGCGGAAAAGCCTATCGCCGCCACCTTATCGGGCTTAACGCCGAGTCTTTCGGCGTTTTTACGGATATAAGCGAGTGCCATTGCGCCTTCTAAAAGTTGCGCGGGATATGTTACCGGCGCGACGGAATATTCCAGCGTGAAAGCCGCAAAACCCTTCGCAATATAAGCGAGTGCAACGCACTCTTTTTCGCGCGGGGAAACGAATCCGTACCCGCCGCCTGCGATAACGAGCATTGCGGGGCGAACGCGCGAAGGATAATCGGGCGCTTCGGGGAGATAGACGTTAAGATAGCCTTGCGCCCCTTCAGCCTTTTTAAAACTGAAATATTTATACAAATCGATTTTTTCACAAAACATAAAAACACCTTTACTGCAATAGAATTTACGTTTTAAATTGTATCACCTGCGACATAAAAAAGCAATATATTTTATAATACTTGTAAAATAAATGCGATGATGATATAATACTTTTATGAATTACCATATAGATACGGGATTGATATACGAAAAGTTCAAAGAAAACGGCGAGTGTCCCCTTTGTACCATCGAAAAGATCGTTCAGGAACAGTTTTTGCACGAGTTTTTAAACGACGCCGTTATGGAAGATAACACGCGTATCACCGTCGGCAAAAAAGGTTTTTGCGCAAAGCACTTCGATATGCTATTCAAACGGCAGAATAAACTTTCCGTTGCCCTTCAGGTAGGAACGCGCGCAGAAAAGATAGCGCCCCTTTTATCGGAGATAAAAAGCGCAGGCGCGGCAAAAAAACGAGCGAAAGAAATTGAAAACGCGTTTAATTCCTGCGTTATATGCGATCTCGTGGAAGAAAGTATGATAAAATACTATAAAACCGTCGCACAAATGTTCACGGGCGAAAAGGATTTTTATAAAATACTCTTTTCCTGTAAAGGCTTTTGTATGCACCACTACTCCGAACTTTTAAAGTACTCGTCCTGCGCGGGATTCGGCGTGAAAGCGTATCTTTCGGTTTTATCGGGCGTACAGAAAAAGAATTTCGCCCGCGTACAGGGCGAACTAAAAGCGTTTTGCGACAGCCACGATTACAGAAACGCGTATAAGCCATTAGGCGACGCGGAAAACGCCCTGCCCCACGCGCGCATAAAATTCTACGGCGAAAAACAAGATTAGTTTTTATCGGATCTTGTGTTCCCTGTAAGGGAAAGTCCGGTACGAGCGAAAGCGAGTACCAAAATGGGAAAACAAAGTTTTGCGGGCGGGTGCTGTTGCACCCGCCCGCTCTTTATCGCTAAATAACGATGTTACCTTTTAGATTATTCCGCTTTGTCCTTTTTAGCGGCCTTTTTCTCCATCTTTGCCCTTTGTTTTTCGAGCGCCGCGTTGGCTTTCGCATCTTCCGCAGCCTGCGCTTCGAGTTTAGCAGCCGCTTTCGCCGCCTCTTCTTCTTCACGCTTCGCCTGTAACGCTTCTATTTCCGCCTTGTTCGTTTCGTCCTTTGCAAGGATCGTTACTTCCGTTTCCTTATCGAACAAATGACAATGTACCATATCGAAAGCAACGTTGATATGCGTATTCGCAACGGTTGCAGAACGGCTGTCAACTTTCGCAACGAGATTGCTGATATCATCCGCAATACTCTTTTCTTCTTCGCTCATCTCGGACTTGGTCTTGCAATACAAGATGGTTTCAGGCCCTAACGCTTCGATAACGTCAACCTTAACTTCGATCGTTGAATCCTTGCCGTGATGTGCGATCCAATCCTTATCGTCGTGAACGTTTTCAGGTCTGATACCCAAAACTATCTCTCTGTCGGTATTGAGATACTTTTCGAGATTTACGATAAGATCGACTTTATCCTGGGGAAGACGGATTTTATCAAGACCGAATTCTACGCTGACGTCGTTCTTCGTGCCGACGAGTCTGCCCGTGAAAAAGTTCATCTGCGGCGTGCCGATAAAGCCCGCGACGAACTGGTTGATCGGGTGATCGTACAAGTTGATAGGCGTATCGACCTGCTGCATAAAGCCGTCTTTCATAACGACTATACGCGTACCCATCGTCATTGCTTCTATCTGATCGTGCGTAACGTAAATAAACGTAGTCGCAAGTCTGTTGTGAAGTTTGGTTATCTCCGTTCTCATCTGCGCACGGAGTTTAGCGTCCAGGTTGGAAAGCGGTTCGTCCAAAAGGAAAACTTTCGGTTCACGAACGATCGCACGACCTAACGCAACACGCTGTCTTTGACCGCCGGAAAGAGCCTTCGGCTTTCTCGACAAATACATTTCGATACCCAAAATCCTTGCCGCTTCCTTAACCCTTTGGTCTATCTGATCCTTGGGCATTTTGCGGAGTTTCAAGCCGAACGCCATATTGTCGTAAACGGTCATGTGCGGATAAAGCGCGTAGTTCTGGAAAACCATCGCGATATCCCTGTCCTTCGGAACGACACTGTTGACGAGATTGCCGTCGATATAAAGTTCGCCCGACGAAATCTCTTCAAGTCCCGCGATCATACGAAGCGTCGTCGATTTGCCGCAGCCCGAAGGTCCGACCAAAACGATGAACTCTTTATCTTCGATATCGAGATTGAAGTCGGACACCGCAACTACACCCGAAGGGTAAACTTTGTAGATGTTCTTTAAGTTTAAACTTGACATATTTTCCTCCAAAAATCAACCTGAAAATTTCAGGCTATTAAGTTTACTGTATCATTTTACCGCAAAACGCCCCGTTTTTCAATAGTCATTTTTCATAAATAACAAAACCGTCTTTGTATATTTTGCACAAACGGACGGCGTAATTCGGTTTTTACCGTCTTAATCCAACTCGTCGAGAGTTAAGTCGTACGCGGGCGCGAATTCTTTCAAATAATACGCCACGGCGGGATCGTTACAGTTTCTGAGTTCGTTCCCGATAGACGTTTTTGCCTTTTTGAACTCCGCATTGCCGGCTTTTACTTCTTCCACGCATTTAAGAAAAGCCGCAAGCCGGTCCGCGTATTTTACCAGCCGGTATTCTTTGCTGTTTTCGTCGGGAAGAATATACTGCTCGTACTCTTCTTTAAGACACTCCGGCAGCATTGACAGAATACGCTCGCACGCACCCTTTTCAAGGTCTTTGTAAGCGGTCTTTATTTCGGGATTGAAATATTTTATCGGCGTTGGAAGGTCGCCCGTTATAACTTCGCCGACTTCGTGATACTGCGCGAGAAGTACGACTTTGTTTACGTCAACGTTCCCCCCGCAGATCTTGTTCGTAACGAGTGCGAGCGCGTGCGCTATGACCGCGACGGCTTGGCTGTGCTCCATAATGTTTTCTTCACGAATAGAGCGCATAAGCGACCAGCGCTTGATGTATTTCATACGGTTAAGGTATGCGAAAAATTTTGACATAAAATAAAACTCCTTAAAAAGTTTAAGGAATTTTATTTTACCACAAAAACTTGCGTTAAACAAGCGTTTATCTGAATTAAATTTTCATTATTGTGCCGCGCGGCGATCTATTCTATCGTTTCCAAAAGAAAACTCACGGGGCGGAAACCGTCGTTACAGGAGATCATCGCGCTTTTGGGGTTTTTCATCCACCCGTCGTAAAAATTACCGCCGCCGCCGGATAGCGCGACCGCGAACTCTTTTACGCTATCCCAGGCGCTTTCGCAAAAACCATTTGGACAGCGTCCGTCTTCTACGATAAAGGTTTGCCCGAGTTGCATAGTACAGGCGTGTTCTATGGGGTTTTCATACTCGGAAATCAAGTCGTCGTAACGGGCGATTTTCTTGACAGTGATGCGAACTTTCATCTTACTCCCACTCGATAGTGCCGACGGGCTTCGGCGTTAAGTCGTAAACCACGCGGTTTACACCCTTTACTTCTTCGGTGATCCGCTTTACTATCTTTTTGAGCACGGGATAGGGTATTTCTTCTATGGTCGCTTCGATGGCGTCCTTCGTATTGACCGCGCGGATTATAACGGGATATGCGTAAGTGCGGTTGCCGTTTAAGATACCCGTAGATTTAAAGTCGGGAACGATGGTGAAATACTGCCACACCTTTCCCTGCAAGCCGTTCAACGCGAACTCTTCGCGAAGGATAGCGTCCGCTTCTCTGACGATCTCAAGTCTGTCGCGGGTAATAGCGCCCAAGCACCTTACGCCGAGCCCGGGGCCGGGGAAGGGTTGACGGAAGACCATATTGTCGGGAAGTCCCAACTCTTTGCCGACTACTCTCACTTCGTCTTTATATAAAAGTTTTACCGGTTCGACAAGTTCAAATTTCAGGTCTTCGGGCAGTCCGCCTACGTTGTGATGGGCTTTTACCCCCTTTTCGCTCTCCAAAATATCGGGGTAAATAGTGCCTTGCGCAAGAAATTTCACACCGTTTAACTTTCTGGCTTCTTCTTCAAACACCTTGATAAATTCCGCGCCGATTATCTTGCGCTTTGTTTCCGGTTCTGCTACGCCCGCAAGTTTATCCAAAAACCTATCGACCGCGTCAACGTAAACGAGATTAGCGTTCATTTCGTCGCGGAAAACTTTGATGACCTGTTCGGGTTCGCCCTTTCTTAAAAGTCCGTGGTTTACGTGGATACAAGTCAGTTGCTTGCCTATCGCTTTGATTAAAAGCGCGGCGCACACCGACGAATCCACACCGCCGGACAGCGCAAGCAAAACCTTGCCGTCGCCTACCTGCGCTCGTATTTCTTTTATCTGTTCTTCGATAAAGGCTTTCGCAAGCGCGGGCGTCGTTATTCTTTCCATACTTTCGGGACGAACGTTACTCATAATAATTTTTCTCCTTACGCCTTTCGGCAGTTTGTTTTTTCAATGAATATTTTAGCACATATACCGCCGCGCCGTCAATTATATAAAAAACCGCCGCGAAATTTTTTTTGCGTTTAACGCGCAAAATCACTTGACGCAAACGACCTTAAATGCTATCATTAAGACGATAAATTCAAATATTCGCTATGGGTGCCGCAAGGCTGAGATCACACCATCGAATCCGCAAGGTAATTCTTGAAGGAAACCGCGTAATTTCGGTTGTAAGCGCCTTTTATTTAAGGGCGCTTTTTTAGCGCAATTCAGCGAATAAAAGGAGTTCTGTATGAAGGAATTTTTAAAATCTCTCGGCAAAGACGGCTTAAAAGCCGCCTATAACGCGCTCTCCGCGTTCGCGCTTTACCTTACGCTCGCGCTCGCGGTGGTTCTCGTCGCAGCATACTTTATCGTTAAAGTAAAAGCAAACGATAAACTCGGTAAGTTTAAAACAATCGCGTTCGGCATTACTGTCGGCTATGCCGTAACTCTTACCGCCTGCATTTCCTTATTTATGCTCGCAAGACTCGGCATAAAACACGAAATAGACGGAAACTTTTATCTTATACTCGGATTTTTCGCCCTTTTGTTCGTTTACGCCGTAACGACGACGATTTTAGCGCTTACGAATAAAAAAGCGTTCAACGTTTGCAATTATGTCGGTTTGAGCGCGGCGGCGATTTACGGCGCAATACTGCTTTCGGTATTGCCGACCGCGGGCGAAGATTACGCGCCCTTGTCCTTTGCGGGGATGTACGTTTTCTCCGCACTTTTAATTATCGCTATCGCTCTTCCCACAATATTCTTCGGTAAAGACGAAGGCACGGCAAGCGCGACCAAGTCGATAGCGTTCGCTGGCGTTTCGATTGCGATAGCCTTTGCGCTTTCCTATATTAAATTGTTCTCGCTCCCGCAGGGCGGTTCGGTAACGCTTGCAAGTATGCTGCCGCTTATAATATACGCGTACGTTTTCGGTGCAAGAAAGGGCGTTTTCGCAGGCGTTATCTACGGAATATTACAATGCTTGCAAAATCCGCAGATATACCAACCGATGCAAGTTATTCTTGACTATCCCGTAGCCTTCGGCGCGATAGGACTTGCGGGAATAGTGAAAAACTTACACTTCCTTAAAACGCCGCTCGTCAAATTTATTTTCGGCGCGACTATCGCCTGCATCGGCAGATACGCGGCGCACTTTTTAAGCGGATATTACGTATTCTCTTCCTGGGCTATGGAAGGCTATACCGCGCTCACCTGGTCGCTCGTATATAATTTGTTCGTAATAGTCGATCTCGTGATCGTACTCGCAGTAGGTTGCGCCTTATTCGCAAGCAAAGGAATCACCGGCCAGATCGAAAGTATCAACCCCGTTACGGATAACGCCGATAACGATTGATTTTTCAAAATAAATAAGCGTCCCGCGGGCTTACAGCCCGCGGGACGCTTAATTTTACCTGTATATTTCAGTTTATATATTTTTCCGCAATTTCCGCGGCAAGATAACAAATGTCGGCGCAAGGGCGCTTTTTGTAATATTCGGGCGTTCTGTCTTCCGGAACCGTCGATTTATCCTTTAATATCTCGCCCGAAAGCATTTCCGCGCAGATAAGAGAGCCTGTTTCCGCCTTAAACTCTTCGCACGCGGCTTTAATAAGCGCGTACGCCTGCGCTTTATCCTGCCCGTCGGTTTTTAGCGCGCCGAGAACCATCGTCATGCCGCTTACCGCACCGCAAGTAAGTCTTTGGCGGGCAAGCCCGCCGCCGAAACCTATCGTAAGTTTTTTGATCTCGTCTTCGGAAAGTCCAAGTTCGTCCTTAAACGCCATTACCACCGCTTGACAGCAGTTAAACCCTTGTAAAAAATAAGATTTCGCAATTTCGCCTTTCATTTTTATCTCCCGTAAATCTTATGCTCTTCTAAACGTTATCATAATCGCCGTGCGCGCTTTCTTCGGGGATATCTCCCATCGGTTTTGCGTTCACCATCTCCCGCAGTCTTTCCACTTCGGCTTTTAGGTTTTCGTATTCGCTTTTAGGGATAGTAACGTAATTCTCTTTATCGGTCAAATCGGCATCTATCATTGATTTCGCTATGTTTTTCTGTTTAACTTTCAGAACGATATAAAGCGTAAAAGCGACTATTATCGCCGCAACGAGTATCTGCCAGTATTTTATCAGTGCGTCGTTACCCAATATCGCAAAAGAAATAACTAGTTCCGCATACGCAAAACATATATATAATACTATTTGTACGGCTAACAAGTTCCTGCCGAGTGCGATATAATTCCCCACTATAAGGTTAAGAAATACAGACACCATCGAAACGATCACGATTATATAAGAAAACACTTCGCCGAAATCGCCGAGATATGCGTTTGCCCAAATAAGCACGAAAAACAAAAGTGCCGATACCAACACCATAAACGCGGCAAAAATACCGAGTTTGTTACCGACCGCCAAAGCGTTGATGGAATTAAGCAAGAAAAGCCCCGCTATAAACACGATCAAAAGCGACAGCAATATCTGTCCCAGAACGTCGCTGTAAGAAACTATCGAAAACAATAATAATATTCCTATTGCCGCTGCCGCGACCACGCAAGAGACGATAACGCCGGAAATTATTTTGAAAAGATTTTGTTTATTTATCTGAAACTCTTTCATAATCACTCCTTTTTTTATTATACCACAGTATAAGACAAATAAACAGAATTTGCTTTAAAATTCAGAAAGCAATAAACAAAGTTTACTGCGGACTGCACGCCTTTTGAAGGACACCCCCTGACGGACGAGTGCTCCGTAGCATCGCGGAGGAGAAGGAAGCCCCCGTATTGAGTATGAAAGTTCGCGATATTTGCTTTAAAATTCAAAAAGCAATAAACAAAGTTTACTGCTTCCTGAATAATATATGATAAGGGGGAAAATGATGAGCGATTTAAGTAAAAAGCACTTTTGCTTTCGACAAACAATAATATACAACTTTCGACAGAATTTGTAAAGCGTTTTTACCCCGGTTTTAAAAATATTTTAAATTTTTTTACCGCCCCTGTAACGGTGTGTTTTTAAAAAGCGAAAAGGCAGGTTTTACCTGCCTTTTCGTCGGATTTTATTCTTCTTCGAAAACGAATTCTTCGGTGATTTTGTCGAAGGTCTTCATCGCGTTTAGTACGGCGACGTCCATATTTATGTATTTATAGTTCGCGAGCCGCCCTAAAAGATACAGATTTTTGTATTTTTCCGCTTCTTCTTTATACTTATTATAAAGCGCGTAATTCGCGTCTGTCGGTACGGGATAATAAGGCATATCCGACTTTTTGCATTTTCTCGAATATTCCTTTACGATCACCGTTTTGTCCTTTGCTCCGCAGGTGAATTTGGTAAATTCCGTAATTCTCGTAAACCTATGACTGGTCGTGTAATTGACGACGGCGGCTTTCTGGAAAGACGGACGATTCAAAGTCTTAAACTTAAATTTCAACGTTCTGTACGGCAACGCGCCGAACTTGTAGTCAAAGATCTCTTCCACCCTGCCGGTATAAACGACTATGCCCTTAAATTCGTTGCCTTCAAAATAGATCTTGCCGTCCTTAAAGGATAAAATACTGCCGGCGTCGGTATTGAGTTTAAGACGGATATGCGGGTGGCGCAGAATATTGGTTATCATTTCCGTAAACCCGTTTTTCGGCATAAATTGATAATCGTCGGTAAAATACCTGTCTTCGCGGGAAACGTAAACGGGCACTCTGTTCATAACGGCACTGCCAAGATCTTCCGGCTTCATTTTCCACTGTTTTCTGGTGTATTTGTAGAAAATATTGCTATATACGAAATGCGCGAATTCTCGTATTTCGGCGTTCCGGTGCTGTTTTAACTGCAAAATGGTAACTTGTTTGCCAAGCCCTATTTCGTCCGTCAGAATTTTGTTTATCCTCTCCGCCTTGGCTTTCGGATAGCACGCGTAAAGCGAAGTAAGATTGAAGGGTACAGGTACCAACTTGCCTTTGATATTTGCAAGAACTCTGTGTTCGTAAGCGTTCCACTCGGTAAACTTTGACAAAAAGTCAAAAACTTCTTTTTCTTTCGTGTGGAAGATATGCGGACCGTACGGCTGTACGGTAATGCCGTTTTTATCCACGAAATCGTAAGCGTTTCCGCCTATTGTAGAGCGTTTGTCCACAACGGTTACGTCTTTACCGTTATCGGCAAAAAGTCTTGCGAGCGTCGCGCCCGAAAGCCCTGCCCCGACAATAATGATTTTATCCATTATCTTCTCCTGTTAAACGCGGATTTTACGCGTTTAAGTTTGAGTTTTTTAACTAAAATTATTTGCGCGTTTCGACAAGTTCCGCGACGAACTCGCCTATCTTATCCATAGCCGTTTTAAGCGCTTCCATAGAATAAGCGTAAGAACAGCGAATATAATCACTGCCGAATTCACCGAACGCTATCCCCGGCACTACCGCGACCGACTTTTTATTTAAAAGTTCCGTCGCGAACTCTTCGCCCGAAAGCCCAGTGTTCTTTACGCACGGAAAAACGTAAAACGAACCTTTCGGCTCGAAACAATTTAACCCCATACGCTTTAACGCGCCGAGCATAAATTTTCTTCTCTTATCGTACTCTTCGCGCATATCCTTAATCGCGGAAAAACCGTTCTTTTTGCCGATCTTCAACGCGGCAAGCGCGGCGTGTTGGGAAAAGATCGGCGCACAGATAGCGGCGTATTGATGTATTTTAAGCATCGCTTGCATAATTGCGGCGTCCGCGCAAACGAATCCTATTCTCCACCCCGTCATCGCGAAGGATTTTGAGAACCCGCCTATAAGAACCACCCTTTTATTCATTTCGGGGAAAGACGCTATCGAACAATGTTCGCCGCCGTAGGTAAGTTCCGCGTATATCTCGTCGGAAATCACCAAAAGGTCGTGTTTTAATAAAACGGGTATTATTTTTTGTATGTATTCTTTTTCCATTACCCCGCCCGTCGGGTTATTCGGGTAGGGAAAAATAAGCGCCTTGGTCTTTTCGGTTATAACCTTTTCAAGATTATCCGCCGTCAATTTAAAACCGTTATCCCCGTTCGTCGGAACGGCGACCGGCACGCCGCCTAAAAGGGACACTATCGGAGCGTACGAAACGTAACTCGGATCGGGAATAAGTATCTCGTCCCCCTCGTCCACCACGGCGCGAAGGGAAAGGTCTATCGCCTCGCTCGCCCCCATAGTAACGATTATATCGTCTTTATCGAAATTCGCGTTGAATCTGTCCGAAAGATATTCGGAAATTTCGGCGCGGAGTTCAACGATGCCTTTGTTGGAAGTGTATTGCGTATATCCGCATTTAAGCGCGGTTATAGCCGCGTCACGGATGTACCACGGCGTAATAAAATCGGGCTCGCCCACGCCGAGCGATATAACGTCTTTTCTTCCCGCCGCCAAGTCGAAAAACTTACGTATTCCGGAAGGTTTCAGATTTTTGGCGCGCTTACCGACAAAATCTCTCATGCCTGAATAATTTCTCTTCTGTTTGCGGTAACGGGCTTGGTTATCTGCCCTTCGATCTTATATTTTTTAAGTATAAAATGAGTTGCAACGCCCACGATACCGTCTAAAACGGAAAGTTTTTCCGCAACGAACTGCGCGATTGCGCCGATATCTTTTCCTTCGACGAAAACGGCAAGATCGAAACCGCCGCTCATAAGATAAAGGCTTTGCACTTCGGAAAAATTATATATTTCTTCCGCGCAGGACTCGAACCCCTTGAGTTTTTGCGGCGCGACCTTGACTTCGATAAGCGCCTGAACGCTTTTTTCCGGCAAAACTTCGGTATTTAAAATAGCGGCGTATTTAACGATGGTCTTGGATCTTTCCAGTTCTGCCACAGCGCCCTTGACTTCGTTTTCCGTCGCTCCTAAAATATCTGCCATTTCGGCATACGAATAGCGGGCGTTTTCGCCCAGAAGTTTTAATACGTTTTTAACCAGATCGGTCATAATTTTACCCCGATGAAAAAGCGGAACGCCGTCTGTTTCCGGCAAAAGGCATACGCTCCTTTTTAATTATACATATATATTCTATACTTTCCGTCGTAATTTGTCAATTACATAAGTTGCTTTTTTAATAATGTTTATGGTAGAATATTCTAAAAGGGTGATTTTTATGATACGGATATGGGCAAAAACGATAAAAAACGGCAGAATAGTCAAGCAATATTTGTTTGAACGCGAAGGCGAAACGGATTATTCGGAGTTCTTCGACTACCTTAAATCCATTTGCGAAGCGCTCGATATCCCCACGCCCGTTCTGATCAAAACGCATCTTTTTAACTACGCGAAATACAACAACGTAAAGTTTAAGCAAGACGACTTCGTGGAAAATATCCATTTCGATAAACTTATACTTGAAAACGCGCTGTTATAAAACAGCGCGTTTTGATTTTCGGTTGATTAGGTTAAAGTGCCGGTTAAACTTCCGTTCTCTCGTTGAAAACGTACCCCACTACCGTAAACACGGCAAAATAGACGACCGACAGCGCGGCGTAAAGTATTATGTCGGGCGTTTTGACCGTAATGGTGGAAAGACTGCCCGCAATACTCGAAACCCAATACCCCGCTATGGAAAAACTTTCGACGCCGAGTATCTCGTCAACGAGCGCGAGAAGCAACGCGATAACGCTTGGCAGAATTATCGTTGCGGCGATAGATCCGCCGAGTTTCTTTATGAGAGTGCAAATGGCAAAGAACAATGACACGCTTGCAAGACTCGCGAGATATTGCGTCGAAATAATATGAGCGATCTTTGCGGCGTCCCCGTTTATGCCGAACAGCACTTCGCTTAAAATCGCCGAGACCGTCGCCGCCGCCACGAACATTATACTCGTCGTAACGATAAGATAAACGAGTTTGGCAAAATAAAAGTCCGAACGGGAATATCCGCGCGAAAAGATGTTTTTTACAATGTGATTATCATAATCGTCGCAAACGGCTATCGACACGAATATCGCGGTAAGAAGGGAAAAATTACTCGCAGACAAAAAACCGAGCAACACGTTTTCGCCAGCCGTGCTGAAAGACTCGCCGAACTCTGCCCCCATCTCGTTCAACTCGTCGGCAAAACTCTCGAAAAGTTTGGTCGTTATCATTGAAATTACCGTCATAGCCAGCATTATCGCAAGTATTATGTAAAAAGATTTCGACCGTTTTAATTTACGAAATTCCAATCTCAATAAATCTTTCATAACTATTTACCCAACCTTTCGATGAAATAATCTTCAAATTCCATACCTTCGTTTTTAAGTTCGTACACCGAAACGCCCGCCGCGACCAGCGCCCTGTTTAACGCCGCCGCGTCTGCACCCTGCGTAGTTACGCTTATCACTTCGCCGTACTTTTCAAATTCCACCGACGGAAATTCCGACCGCAAGACCGAAGCCGCCTTTTCGCCGTCGTCCACGACTATCTTAAGCGCAGAACGACACTCGGCTTTAAGATCTTCCGCCGTTATTTCTTCGAGCGTTCCGTTACTCATAATTCCGTAAACGGTGGCGATCTTGCCGAGTTCGTCCAAAATATGGCTGGAGATCATAAAAGTTATGCCTTTGGCGTTAAGATCGAGAATAATATCTCTCACTTCCTTTATGCCCGCGGGATCGAGCCCGTTTATCGGCTCGTCGAGAACGAGAATTTCGGGCGAACCCAAAAGCGCGATGCCGAGCCCCAAACGCTGTTTCATACCGAGCGAAAACGCCCCGGCTTTTTTGCTGCCCGTATCGCCGATACCGACGAGATCCAACAGCCGCTTTATCTCGTCGTCCGTCGTAGGCGCAAGATAGGAAAACCGTTTCATATTCTCGAAAGCCGTTTCGTTTTTATATATGGCGGGCGCTTCGATAAGCGAACCTATCTTCCTTCTGCCCGCGTCCGCGTTTTCGCTGCCGAAAAGTTTTATCTCACCGGCGTTTTTATTGACAAGCCCGAGAATAAGTTTCATAAGGGTTGTCTTGCCCGCGCCGTTTTTGCCGATAAGCCCGTAAATATCTCCCTTTCTTAAATGCACGCACGCGTCTTTGACCGCGATTTTACCGCCGTATTTTTTGGTAAGAGCCCGCGTTTCGATAATATAATCCATAAACGCTCCTTAAAAAATATAATCGTTCCGAAATCGAACGATTATATTATAAACCATATTGATCTTTTTTGCAAATCCGCTGCGGGCTTTTGCTCCGAAAATCTTTTTACATTAAAAGCGAGCCTTCTTCGTCGGAATTTATCACTTTAAACATTTCCAGCTGCCTGCCGTTTTCGGCGTCGATATAGATATAATAGACGGCGCCGTCCTTTTCACCCGAAAACTCGTAGCAAAGTCTTTCCGCGCTTTCGCCTATCGGCACTATCGCAAGCCGCACCGAGTTCACCGCTATCTCGTCCGAAACTTCACTTCGCGCTTCCGCCGCAGTGAGCGCGGGCAAACCCACGCTCCTTTCGACGTGATTTTTATAATATTCCGTCCCTTCCACGCCGATTATCATACCCGTTTCCGCGCACACGCGCACTTTTATAAGGTCGGGATAGACGATCGCTCCGCTCACTTTCGGAGCAAAGTTTATAGTGTACAAATTATTGGAAAGGTTTATCCATACCGCGGTGAGATCGTCCGCTATCTCGCGGTTCAAAAACTCGCGCGCTTTTTCTACGGCGGCTTCTTCGCCGTAATTTATACCGTTGCAACTGCCCGCAAACGCATACATAAGCAGTTTGCCGCCGACGACGGATATTTGCGCGTACGCCTTCTCGCTGTTAATATCCGCTTCCACGCAGAAGGCTTCTATCCTGCCCGTGCTTTTGCCCGCGTTACGGATATTTTCAGGCGAATACTCCGAAAACCGTTCGGCAAAGATATCCGCCGCTTCCGCTTCTGTTATCGTCCTGCCCGAAAGCCCCTTTACTTTTGCCCTGTCTTTGCCGTCGGAAAAAGGGCCGTCGTAGATGAGTTCGGGAAATTCCACCGACATTTCCTGTAGTTCGTCAAAGTTTCTTAAAAAGGCGTTGTCTTTAAAATTTTCGCCTATCCTTTTGAAGTCGAAATCGCTTTTCATCTCACGCATCGCCGACTGCAACGCGTTTTTAAGCGCAAGGTTGGCTTTATAAAGACTTTTCAGGTTTTTATAGTCGTCCGAAGAAACCTTTTCGCCCTTTATTATCTTCTTGTTGAGATATTTGGCGAAATCGCCCGTTTGATTAACGATCTTCGTGGTGTAAAATTTGTTTTCGTCTTCAATAGGCAACTGTTGAAGATCGCTCTCGGCAAGTTCGCTGTTTACCGCAAGGTCCGTCAGATACGATTGCATCGCACCCGTGTCTTTGGTCGCCATAGCCTTTGAAAGATTCAGGTCGATATTATCCACTTCCACCACGGTATCGTAAAAAGACCGTCTGTATCCCGCGTCAAGGCTGTCGCCGCTGCCGCCCGAAGTTACCGTGTAGTAAATAAGCGCCGCCGCCAACACCGCCGATAAAACGGCGAACGTTATCGCAACCGTTAAAAGCGCCCGCCGGGATCTCGTTTCCTTTTGATTGTTTTGTTCTTCCATATATTATCCCCCTATTTTGCAAACACGTGATTACCGATGGTTATCGTCGTCTGCCTTGAAAATATCCACTGGCTCGTAGCCGTTTTCGGATTGTAGTAGTATATCGCACCGTAAGTGGGATCCCAGCCGTTCATAGCGTCCTGCGCCGCCTTTTTCGCTGTTGCATCCGGCGTCAGGTTTATCTGCCCGTCCGAAACCGCCGTAAACGCGTAACTCTGATAAATAACGCCCGCCATAGTGTTGGGAAAAGACGAACTTTTTATCCTGTTCATAACCACCGCGCCGACGGCGACTTGTCCGACGTAACTTTCCCCGCGCGCTTCACCGTAAATAAGCCGCGCGAGAAGATTGACGTCAGAGTCGCTGTAAGAAGAAGTTGCGGCGGACGACGAACTCATACCCAAAGCGGCAAGAGTTTTAGCACCCACGATCCCGTCTGCCGTAAGCCCGTTCTTTCGTTGAAAGTATTGCACGGCGGCTTTGGTCTTCGCGCCGAAAATGCCGTCAACCGCACCGGTATAATACCCCCAATTTTTAAGTTTTTGCTGAATAGTTTTTACGGTAGCGCCCGTACTTCCCTGCTTGTAAACGGCGGCGTAAACGTCGATAAAATTCGTGCCAGTGATCCC
This sequence comes from Clostridia bacterium, assembly GCA_017612915.1. Classification (GTDB taxonomy): domain Bacteria; phylum Bacillota; class Clostridia; order Christensenellales; family Borkfalkiaceae; genus UBA1259. The sequence goes on from JAGAEX010000097.1 coordinate 15,501, forward strand.
GACCGCCGTGAACGCGAGCATAACGGATAGTACGATAAGCCCCGCGATCCTGAAAGATTTTTTCATTTTTACCCCCTTTAACCGTAAAAGTTCCGTATGATCTCAAGGATCTTGCTTTTATAGACGCAATTTTTGCCCGAACCCGTAAAGCATAACGGCGGGTAAACAACGCACCACCAGTTATCCCCTTCGCCGCTGCCGAGTTCGATTATAAGTGCGTCGTAAAAGCCTTCTTCCAAAGTATAATCGCCGTAATTTCTCGTCGGAAACTCTTCCTCGCACAATCTTACCGTCGATTTATAGGTAAATCCCTGCTCGTTAAGAACTTTATCCGCGACCGATCTTATGCCGGCAAGGTTGCCGTTTAAAACATTTTCCGCCTTACTCTTATCGTCGCACTCGGATAACAGCGGCGTCAAAAATTCCACGACCGCGTCTTTAACGCGATACTTTACCTCCTGCGCGGCTCGTTCGTTGGAATCGGCGCGGATATGTATGCGCAAATACTCCGCGTGCGAAAGTCCCCGCGGCGCGACAACGCACGCCGCCGCCGATAAAGTTATTATGAGAAAGAGCGTAAAACTTATGCAGAATTTTTTCATATTTATAGTCCGCCTTAAAAAGAATACCCCCATTATTCCCGTTTTCAAGGCTTTTTATGCCGTGATACCCGATTTTCACGCATAAAAAAAGAGCCGGAAGGCTCTTTTTATTTTCGCCTGTTTATCCTTAATAATTTACGTCGTCTGAACTTGAACAGATACTTTATTATAAGTATCCCTTGAAGGGGCACGCCTATGATGAACAAATACCAAGTTATTATCGGCAACAGATAAAGGAATATACAAGTCAAAAACGACCAAACGAATATAGTGCCGTAAACGAAACTTAAAGTGCCGTTCTTTTTCTGGTTATAAAAAAACAAAATCACGGACGACATAGGAACGCCTATCAAAAACACTTCCCAATAATCCTTACCGTAAGCGACGTTGAAATAAGCGTATACGGCGCTGATGATCGTCCATATTTCCAGCACGAAAAAGATCTGCGAAAGCACTTCCGTCTTGATACGGTTCGCCCTCTCCCGTTTTTCGTCGCGTTCTTCCAAAAGTTCCGTTAAAGAAACGTCGAAAATATCCGCTATATCCTGCAACGTTTCCAGATCGGGCACAACTTCGCCGTTTTCCCAACGCGAGATAGCCTTGTCGGAATAGTTTATTTTCTTTCCGAGTTCCGCTTGAGTAAGATTGTTCCGTTTACGAAGATTGACGATGTTTTCCGAAACGACTTCTTTTAACGTTTTCATTTCGTTTATATTATATCACACAAAAATCCGCTTTGTAAATCAAAAAACGACAATTCTCGCTGTGGTGGAGTTTAAAAAACCGCGTGTCCGCCACCGTTTTCATTTGTAGAGAAACTTTTAGAAAAAACTCTTTTCCTTCTTTTGCGATTGTGATAAAATGATAATAAGAATATTCGGCACAAAGGAGCAATTATGGGACAAACGATTCCGATTTTTTTTGCCTGCAACGATAAATACGTTCCGTATTTAGACGTAGCCGTTACTTCAATAAAGTCGCACGCAAACAAATCGACCGATTATCAAATAACCGTTTTGAAAACGGACGTTTCGGAAGAAAACCAAAGGAAACTTAAAACCCACGAAAGCGATAATTTTAAAATATCGTTTTTTGACGTGAAAGACCTTTTGGAGCCCATCAAAAAAAATCTTCCGGATATGTTCTATTACACTCTCGCCGCCTATTACCGACTTTTTATCGAAAAGGCTTTTCCGCAATACGACAAGGCTATCTATCTTGACTGCGACGTTACACTTCTTTCCGACATCGCGGAACTATATAATATAGATATAGGCGACGATCTCGTCGGCGCGGTATATGAGCAGAACACCGACAGAGATATAAGATTTACCAACTATGTGAAAGACATAATCGGCATACCCCCGAAAACTTACTTCAATTCCGGCGTTATGCTTATGAACCTTAAAGAATTCCGCCGCTTCAAAGTGCAGGACAGATTTCTCGATATGCTCACGACTTACAACTTCGACTGCCTTGCACCCGATCAGGAATATATCAACGTTATTTGCCACGGGCGGGTAAAATATCTGCCTAACGGCTGGAACAAGCACAGTTTCCCCGATCCGCCCGAAGGCGAACTTCACCTTTGCCACTACGCCCTGTCGTTAAAGCCGTGGCACTACGACAACGTTATAAACGGAGAATATTTTTGGAAATACGCGAAATTAAGTCAATTCTATGATATAATACTTAAAGAGTTCAACGAATACACGGACGCCGACAGACAAAAAGACCGCGAAGCGTTTACGGGTATCGTTAAAGGGATAGAAAGTATGTATCACAGCGAACGTACTTTCAAAAAACTGTGGTTCAAGAAATAGGAAAACAATGGAAAAATCTCAAGAAAGAATCGATCTGCTGAACAGAATCGCTCTTTTTGAAAAAGAAGGTCGATTCAACGAAGACGTGGAATACGACGATCCGCCCAAACAGATCCTGCCTAAAGACGTGGACTATACCATAAAAAAACTTTCCAACAAGTTTATGACCGTTTTGGCAAATATGCTGGGGAAAATGTATTTCACGCATAAAATCAGAAAACGGACGCTTATTATTAAGGAAGTTACGGGTTTAGAAAACGCTTTGTCCATAAAAGGCGGCTCGTTCGTTACCTGCAATCACTTTGACATAAGCGACAGTTACGTCGTTTATCGCACCGTAAAACCCGCTCTTATAAAAAGACATTATCTTTACAAAGTGATAAAAGAAGGCAATTATAATAACTTTAAGGGTGTCGTGCGTATTCTTATGCGGCACGCTAACACTTTGCCGTTAAGTTCCAATTTTGAAACGATGAAACTTTTTTACCGCGGCGTCGGAGAACTTTTGGACCGCGGCGAAAAGATACTTATTTATCCCGAACAAGCGATGTGGTGGAACTATAAAAAACCCCGCCCGCTCAAAAAAGGCGTATTCCAACTCGCCTGCAAATTCAATAAACCCATATTGCCCGTTTTCGTAACGATGAAAGACAGCGACGTGATCGACGAAGGCTTTCCTGTTCAGGAGTATTACGTTCATTATCTCCCGCCCATATATCCTGACGAAAAACTTTCACCGGCGGAAAACGCCGCTATTATGTGCGAAAAAAATTATAAACTTTGGGTGGACGTGTACGAAAAGTTTTACGGAAAAAAATTAGAATATTAAAAAAAGGAAAAAACAGAATATTAAAAAAGCGGCTTTGTTTTTCAAGCCGCTTTTTACTTTATCACCTTTATAACGTTTGCGCTTTCAACAACTTGTCGCCGTAAAAAATACGCAGGAATTTATACGCTTCGTCCCGTTCCTTTTTGGTCTTATATATCCCGTAAACGGTAGAACCGCTGCCCGTCATCACCGCCGCGCCGAATTCTTTCAAACGCTCTACCGTTTCACGTATCTCGGGCAAAATAGATGCCGAACTCTCGTACAAATCGTTTTTCAGCGTCGTCAAAAAGTTATCTGCGTCCCCTTCCGTCAGCAGTTTTAAAGCGATATCCGTCGCGCGCTTGTGATTTTTCTTTAATTTATCGTAACCGCCGTAACTTTCGCCCGTGGAAACCCCGCGGCTGCCGATCGCTATCAAAAGATAAAAGGTGCTTTTAACGCCGCCGATAAACTCTACACGTTCCCCCCTGCCTTTCATCACGGCGTACCCGCCTTTAAGCATATACGACGTGTCGCTGCCGAGAGTATCCGCTATAAAATTAAGGTCGCGTTTTATATCGAAAAGTTTGCCGAGTCCGTTCAGCACACCCGCGACGTCGGCAGACGAACCGCCGAGCCCCGCCGCGACCGGTATATTGCGTTCGATAACTATATCCGCACCGAGAGTACCGAACTCTTTTTTAAACTTTTCCGCCGCGATATAGGCGTTGCTTTTATTGCCGCTTATTCCTATCGGAACGCCGCGAAAATTGATCGTGATCGCGCTTTCTTTACGCTTGCGGATCGTTACCGTGTCGTAAATATCTATCGAAGCGACCAGCGATTCGATCTCGTGATACCCGTTTTCCGCGCCGAGAATATCCAAAGTCAAATTGATTTTTGCGGGTACTTTTATCTTGATTTTTTTCATATGTAAGCCCTTGTTTTACTTTTGTCTATATACGATTATTCTTTCTTTGCCCGTAAGCGGGAATTGCAGATCTGAATTGGTCGCAACGAGCGTTTCCGGACAGACGTTAAGCCGTTTCGACAGTTCCCAAAGTCCTTCCCCCGCGTGCGGTATATACACGCTTATCGCGGCGGTCGGCGTCGTTTTTTCTTCACCCGCTTCCACAGCGGAAATTATCTCCGCCGAATAATTATCCGTCTGATAAACGGTAAACACCGCGTCCGCTTCGCACTCTATCTCGGTAAGCGTTACGAGTTTTGCCGTCGCAGACTTTATCGCGACTAAAACTTCCGCCTCGCCGCTTATATCCGCAAGCGCTATCTCGAAGGGTATTTCCGACTTGCGGCTCTCCACTTGCCCGTCTTCCGCCAAAAGCCATAATTTGAACGCCATAGTACCGCTTACGTTGACTCCGTTCCCGCTCTGCGAACAGGACGCTATTTCCGCTTTTTCGCCGACGACCGCGATTATCCGCGAATTGCCGATATCGTCCGTATTCGCCCTGCCGGATATCTTTGCGAATTTCGCCGCAGGTGCGCCGACCGCCGAAAATTTCACTCGCGACTTTACGAGCGAAAGTTCGTTTTCGGCGCTGAACGCGTCGGTCGCAAAAGTTTCTTCCGCTATCGCGTACGCTTCGCCGTTAAGTTCTACCGTTACAAGCGCCGTTATAGCGGAAAGGTTTTTCGTTTCGTCCACGCTTATATCCGTTTTTAGCGATTTTACGAAGGCGCGGCAGGTCGCTGAAAGTTGCGGCATAGCGTCTTCGCACTCACATTCTGCGCGGAAAGGAATAACCCTGTTTTCTCTTATTATATCCTTTTTATCGCCCGATTGCAACAATATTTCGGTCAAATAGATCTCGCCGTCGGCGATCACCGTGCCGACTCCGCACTGCACCTGCGTTAAACACACTTCCGCTTTGTGCGAAAGAACTTCGTTGACCGCAAAACCGAGTTCAAAATCTTCTTCCGCCTGATACACGGTCTTAAACTCACCGCACGGCTTTACCGTTTTAACGCCCGTAAGATCACAATACACGCCGTCGCCGCCCGTAAGCGCGGAATACTCGTTAGTCTTATACACTTCGCCTTTGACGGTAATATATGCGGAAACGGCGGTTTTAAGCCCCGAAAGATCGGTTTCCACCTTATCCGTTTCCCAAGACAGTTTTATATAGTCGCCGTCGGCGATCAGATCGGACAGGAAGGAATCCTTGATTTCCGCGCCGCACTCGCACTTTTTTATCCCTTCTTCCGCCGTATAACAAATAAAAAAAGTGGCTTTGCCTACGAATTCCGCCTTTCCGCCCACGACGTCGCCGAGCGCCACCGACAAATTCATCTCGTCGTTAAGCACCCTTATCATCGCGTCCGCGGGGACTTCCGTTTTGCACTCCACCTTGACTTGACGGACAACTTCGCCCGCCTTTTCCTTCGCGCTCAATTTCTCGAAAACAGGTTGTATCGGCATAACTTTCTCCTTAACATCAAAATTCTGTTCAATAAAGTATATACCGACCGATTTATTATTATGACAAAATAATCTTTCTTATCACTTCGCCCCGCTCGCCGTCTCTTTTAAACGCACCTTGCCGCAAAGATATTCCGAATAAGAATATGAAGTTTTGCCGCGGTAATCTTTGTCGAAAGGCTTTACGGTAAACAGTGCTGGATATACCCCCGACAGCACACCTTGAAATCTGGCGTACTTGTTCCTGCCGAGATTTACGGTTACTTCCACGGTTTTAAGGTTCATCTCGGCGATTATTTTTTTGACCTGAGAAATAGAAGTATTGCTTTTTATCATACGCCTATTATTCCCTTGATCGCCTTTTTTATACTTTTTAAAAAATAACCGCCCTGCCCTTTTAAAATCTTGACCGCATTTTAAAACCCAAAAGGATTCTTTCGCTTTTAAAACTTTTTGCGGCTACGTATCACCGTAGCCGCAAAATTATTTTAACGATTATTTATCGTCCTTATCGTATTTATCATCTTCATAATCTTCTTCGTCTTCTTCGTCTTCGTCCGTTTCTTCAAAGTCCGATTCGTCGATATCGGGGATCTCGAAGTCGTCGTCATCGACGGGGGCCTCTATCTCTTCTTCCTCTTCTTCGTCGTCGAAAAGTTTTTCCCCTTCTTCTTCCGCGAGTTTGTTAAGAGAAAGCATTTCTTCGCTTTCTTCTTCCTCTTCCGGCACGTCGTCGTCCAAGAACTCCTTCCAGGAATCGTCGTCTTCCGGCTCGACTTCTTCGTCGCGCTCGCACTCCTTTAAACAGTCTTCGCACATAGACTCGCCCGGCTTGATGAAGTTGCGCCTGCAACGCGGACAGAGTTCCAAATTATCCGAATCGTCTTCGTCGTCATCTACGGCAAAGACGAGAGGCGGGGCTTTTTTAAGTTCCGCTTTGCAGACGTCGCAATATTCTTCGCCTTCCAACATATAGTTCAAATCGCATCTCGGACATTTTACGTATTTCGGCATAAATCTCTCCCCATTAAAGAAACTCTTCCGTTGCTTTTCCTTTCGGCTGATAGTATTATATCTATATGCACCCGTTTTGTAAACTGTTTTTAAGCAATTTTTTAAATTTTTATCAAATAAAACTTTTTTTCTTTCAAAACCCGACCTTTTATATATTTTTTAAGCCGAAAAAGACGGAATAACTCCTGCCCTTTTCGGCTTATCCTGACAGATTTATCTTTTATTTGACTTTTTAAGCCTTTTCCAAAAGCATTTTATCGGCTATTAAAGCGATGAATTCCCCGTTGGTCGGTTTATCCGCGCCTATATACGCGCGCACGCCTAATATATTATTGATATTATCTATCCTGCCTCTGTTCCAAGCGACCTCTATCGCGTGGCGGATGGCGCGCTCTACTTTACTCGGCGTGGTCTGATACCTTTCGCCGATCATAGGATATAATTGCTTGGTTATATTATTTATAATGGAAGGATTCTCTATCGCCATCATAACGCCTTCCCTTAAAAAGGAATACCCCTTTATGTGCGGCGGTATGCCCACGTTAATAAATATCTTGCTGACCTTTTCTTCAAGCGAAACCCTGTGCAGGTTTTCGCCGTGATTTTTATAATTGGGATCGACGCCCGCATAAACTTCCTTCATCCTTTGGGCAAGCGCCTCGAAATTTACGGGTTTTGCCATAAAATAATCCGCACCCGCCGCCACCGCGCGAGAAATGATCTCTTCTCGGCAAAGGGCGGATAAAACTATCACCTTTATATCGGAATCCAGACTCTTCACCTTATCTATCACGGATATACCGTCGTACCCCGCAAGCACCAACTCGGTGATGAGAAAATCCGGACGCTTTTCCGCGACCGCGGCGATAGCCGATATCCCGTCGGTGGAAGTCCCCGAGACCGCGTACTCCCCGCTTTTATCAAAAGCCGCCGCCATTTCTTCGCACGACTCTTTCGTATCCTGCAAAATAAACACAGTTCTTTTATTCATTTCAGTTTCCTCCCGATTAATTAACTACATTGTACTACATTTTTGGACAAAAATAAAGCATTTTCGGGCATTTTATTGATATATTTTTTCAAAAATAGTTAAAACGCCCCCGATTTTCGACATTTTTACCCATAATTTTTAATTTTTAACCGAATTTTGTTGAATTTTGTCAAAAAGTAGTAAAGTAAAACGCCTTGACGAATCTTTTCGTCAAGGCGTCGCTGTTTAGGTTTTTAGGTTAATAACTATCGAGCGCAACTATTTACTTTCGGAAGGATTAAAAATATCGTAAGTCGCCTGATAGTAGTAGTTAAGGTTGTTTGACAGATATGCGGCAATGGTGCTGTAATTGCTACCGTAACTTTCTTTAATGCTCGTCGCTTCGTTGTAAGCGGGTTCAAGCGCAGTCTTTAACGCGTCTTTGCCTGCCTGCGAAAGACCGTTATAAGTTTTTACCGATTCGAGTTTGATATATGCGTCGGCAAGTTTTATCGCCTTTTCCGCATTGGTAAGTTTTGCCAGCGCATCAGACGAAAGAACGTTTTTCGCTTCGGGATCGAGAGCGTCGTAAGCAGCGCGCGCCGCATTGACCGTTTCATCGTAATAACCGGTTTCGCCTTCTTGCAAATCAAGTGTTCCGGAAATAGCGTTTAACTTCGTCGCCACTACCGCCGCTCTGTCAGCCGCAGGCATAACGCCCACGAAAGAACTTTCGAGATAATATTCGTCGATTTCGCCGTCGTCGTCCGTATCCTTTTCCAAAGGATCGTTAAGTCCGCTCAAATTGGCGCTGAACACGTAAGATCTGCCTTCGTCGGACGCGTCGCAGTAAAGAATATAGGTTTCGCCGCCAATAACGACCGTTTCGGGCGCATACCACCCGGTAGAAGCCTTGCGCTCGGAAATCTTTATCGTTTTACCGAAATCGTCGCCGTCCTTATAATTTACGGCGATAATGTTGCCGTCCGAATTATAGCAATACGCGTAATCTTCGTCTATGCTTATAAGAGAACTTATCGCACTGTCTTTAACGAGTACTTTTCTCGCCTCTCTTTCGGGCAGCGGTTCGTTTACGAGCGTGGTCTTGATGATCTTGCCGTCGGTCGAATCGAAGAAATAGACTTCTTCAAACGACTTGATTATCATATCGTCTTTAATATTGTCGGGATAGGATATTTCCTTATCCGCGTCGAGCGCGGCAAGTTTTACGCCGTAAGTCTTTTCGCTTCCGCCGACAAGAGTTTTCGCAGTGTAGAACAAATAATCGTCAACGCAAGCCTTTAAGGTATAAGTCGTTTCGGTCGTCTTACCGTTTTTAACGCACTTGCTACCGCCGTCAACGGAATAGATATACATATAGTTGTAAGACGCCGTTTGTCTTGAATAAGACTCCTGCTGTTTTTCCTGCGCTTCGTTATATTCCTGCGTGTAAACCTTCATCGTGTAAACGACCTGCGCCGAATTGCCGTTATCAAAGAACTTGTATTCGTCGAGCGACAGATATTCGCCGTCCGTCGCGTCGTTTACCTTGTCGTCAGTCTTTGCGATAACGGAAGACTTGCCCGTCTTGGCGTTATAGCAAACGATGCAGGAATTGCCTTCGTCGTAATAAACCACGTTTACCGCACCGTCTTTATCCTGCACCATCCTGAAAGACGTGGAGTGGGAAGATACGGTGAAGAGTTTGGTGTTCCCCGTGCCGTCAAGACAGGTTTTGGTAAAGGTCATTTCGGAAGACGCGACTTCGCCGGAAGAATTCTTTTCCCTGTTGGGAGTTCCGTAATAAGCGTACGCCTTGTCGCCTTCCTGAAAAACGTAAACACCCGCGTCGTAATCGGAAGACACGATAAGTTCGGGAATAACCACCTGCATCTTTGCCGGATCGGATTTATCCAACGCAACGAGAGAGCCTTTTATGGGCGTACCGAAAGTATTGTCGGAACTGCTCGTTTCAACGCCGTTGATAAAGTAAACGAACTTATCCGTTTCCGCGACGAAACCGCCGTTCGATTCCGCAACGACTCTGCCGTAATCGGTAAAATCGGTACCATGCCAAGTTTCGCCGCCGTTGCAGTTGCAACCGACCGCACCCACGATAAGCGCCGTAAGAGAAACGGCTAATAAACCTTTCGTCAATTTCTTCATATATTCTCCGTGTTCGGTCAACATTTTTATCTGTGCCGAATATAAATAACTGTACGAGCGTATTAGAGTATCAAAAAATCTCGTAGATTTATTATACTCTAATCGGCGCGTTTTTGCAATTATTTTTAACGTTATTTAAATGTTTTTTATTTTTCGGGAAATTATAAATGGATAAATTCGGCATTTTTAACCTTATAAGTTCTTTGCTCGGCGGAAATTTTTTAAATTCCGACAAGAAACCGCAGGATGTTTCACCCGACCAATCGCTTTTTTCGGGCACGCCAGATTTAACGGCGAAAGACTCCGCAACCTTTTCGGCGGAAAACCGCGCCAAATTCCCCCCGTTGCAAAATTCTATGCTTGCCACGATGAAAAATCACGACGAATTCATAAAAAGAGTAAAGAACAAAAACCCCGAACGGCAACGCGAATATCCTAAACAATAATATATACGCGGATAACTTCGCGCACAGATTATGCACGGCCATCGCGCAGACCTTTCGCAAAAAAATTTTCGCCGGTATGCATAAGAAAACCCCGACTCCACATAATAAGTTGCGGAGGAAGATATGAAGTTTACTACGATTATTGCTTTCAGTCTGGTTATCATCGGCGCGATAATCTGGGGACTTATCGGTATTTTCAACATCAATCTCGTAACGATGATATTCGGCACGGGCGATGCGGCGGTAGTTTCCAGAATAATTTATTCGCTCGTGGGCGTATCTGCTTTATGGCTTTTACTCGTATGGGCGATCTATCACCCGTTTAAGGTAATAGACTAAGCAAAAGAAACTGTGTTTCTTATCCGAAAAAAAAGAAGTCCGGGCAGCAAAAACGCTGCCCGGACTTCTTTTTTGCGTCTATAAAACGAAAAAATCAAAGCAAGGCGCGAGCGCCACCCTTACGCAATCTTTTTACGCCGATATAAAGCGGAAACCCAAGCCCGTATATCCACACGCTTTGCGTCAGCAAAAGCTGTAAAAAGTATATGAAGTAAGATTCCATCGTTTCACCTTCGCCGACTAAAATAATGATAAAAGGTATGCCTATCGCGTTAAACAGTATCGGCGGCACGGCGCCGAGCAGGGCGGAAAGATAATTGCCTTTTAACAGCCTGCCTATAAAATAAGTGCAGAGCGCCGCAATCAAAGTGATAAGACTTCCGAACGCGATATCGTATATCCCGTAGCCCGAAAGAAGATTTGCAAGCGCGCAACCGACGAAAAGCCCCGGAACGGCTTCTATAAAAAATATAGGCAAAATGCAAAGCGCTTCGGCGGGACGGATCTGTAAAGGTCCGTAAGCGAGCGGCCCGAAAACGTAAGTAAGCGCAACGTACAGCGCGGCAATAATGCCCGCGCGCGCCAAAGCGCGAGTGGTAAAAGCGCCGTTTTCCGCGCGTTCGTTTCGTGTTTCCTGTGATTTTTTATCCATAAAAAACTCCCCGTTTCGGCAAACGACCGGAACGGGGAAAACTCTCTCTACGCTCGGTTGTTTTATAGAAGTGTTTGCCGAAAACCTTCTTTTAAGTTGTGCTTTTATTGTATAATTTAAAAAACATTTTGTCAACGGATTTGACTGATTTGTGCAAAAACTCGTGTTTTATCAAAAAAATGCGCGAAATTTGCCGAAAATCGTTGACAATAAGAGAATAAAGTTATATATTATTCGTATAAAAACAAATAGAGGCGCGGTCTTTATGATAAACGCAGAACGGGGCTAACGGTTTTGCGCGGCAAAGGAAAGATCGCCGAAGACGAAAATTTCGCCCCCGAATTTTCGATCTGGGCGTAAACGAAACACGTTTACGACTGTCGCGGGCATTTCCCCCGCGTTGCGCTATTAAATACCAATGATGAAAAATCACGGCTATTTAATCGCCGTGATTTTAATTTTTATTAACAAAAGGAGAACAGTATGTTAAAAGGAAAAAATTTCTTTAACAAAAAGTTAATCACTATTCTCATATCGAGCATAGTCGTTTTAACTTTACTCGTCGTGATCACCGCGACGGGCGCAGTACATAACGAAGTGTCCTGCCCCCACACGTTAGGCACGACAACGATCTCGCACGATTGCCTGACGTGCGGCGGTATAGGCAAGATAATCTGTCCCGATTGCGAAGATCTGATAGACACGTCGGGCTGTGAAACCTGCGGCGGCACGGAACTCGTCTCTTGTCCCGAATGCGACGGCGCAAAAACGCTCAACTATCACGTCGTTCTTTGCGGTTGCGATGAAAAATGTCCGCTTTGCGCAAACCTTGAAAACCCCGATCCGACCTGTTTGTTATGCGGCGGCACGGGCAAAGGCGAAGGCTTCGTTCCCTGCTCTCATTGTGCGGAACTCGACGCGCCCGATACGAACTGCGCGTTATGTCTCGGTACGGGATACGTTGATTGCACCGATCATCAAAGATTCGTCGATATCCACGGCGTCGAAGTAAGAGTTTTGTTGGACGACACTGCAACTATCGTTCTTTGCGAAACCTGCGAAGGCTCTGGGATCGTTCAGGGCTCTATCTGGGCGCTTCTTCCCCCGCTGATCGCAATTTGTCTTGCGCTTATAACCAAAGAAGTTTTCTCTTCGTTGTTTATCGGTATTTTGTCCGGCGCGATACTCGTAACCGATTTTGCCCCGCTTAAAACCGTTGATACATTGATGGGAACGGGACTTATCGACGCGCTTGCGGGAACGGCGGGCATATTCATCTTCCTGATCGAACTCGGATTTTTGGTTGCTCTCGTCAACAAGGCGGGCGGCAGCGCGGCTTTCGGAAACTGGGCTCAAAAGCACATCAAGACCAAAGTCGGCGCGGCTATCTGCACTTTTATACTTGGTATTCTTATCTTTATCGACGACTACTTCAACTGCTTAACGGTCGGCTCGGTCATGCGCCCCGTTACGGACAAACATAAGATAAGCCGTAGCAAACTCGCCTATCTTATCGACGCGACGGCAGCGCCTATCTGTATGATAGCGCCTATCTCGTCGTGGGCAGCGGCGGTTTCGCAGTATGCGGCTGACGGACAAGGCATTACTCTGTTTATAGCGGCTATTCCCTTTAACTTCTATTCTCTTTTGACGCTCGTGTTCGTTCTCTGTATTATACTGTTGAAATTCGACTTCGGTCCGATGAAAAAACACGAAATCAACGCAGAAAACGGAGATTTGTTCTCGGGTAAAAAGATCTCTCAACAACAAACCGAAGCGAACCCGAAAGGCAGAGTATTCGACCTTATAGTGCCGATCGCCGTTCTTATCGTCGTAAGCATATTCGCTCTTATTTATAACGGCGGTATTTTAGACGGCGCATCGTTCATCGACGCTTTTGCGGATACCGACGCGACCGTCGCTCTTCCCTGGGCAGGTCTTATCACTATCGTGTTTACCATAATCTATCTCGCTATAAGAAAAGTAGTTACTATGGCCGATTCCATTAAACTGTTACCGCAAGGCTTTATCGCTATGGTACCGGCAATGCTTATCTTAACGTTTGCGACCGCGCTTAAAAACATAACGGGCGAACTCGGCGCAGCGGCTTATATACACAGTTTAATGGCAAACGTTCCCGAAACACTTGCAAAACTGTTACCTGCTATCATCTTTATCGTCGCTTGCATACTCGCTTTTGCGACCGGTACTTCCTGGGGAACTTTCGGCATACTTATCCCGATCGTATTGGCAATGTTCGCGACCAATCCCGAACTATGCACCATCGGCATTTCGGCTTGTCTTGCAGGCGCGGTCTGCGGCGATCACTGCTCGCCCATTTCCGACACGACCATTATGTCGTCCGCAGGGGCGGAGTGCGAACACCTTAACCACGTCGTTACGCAGTTGCCTTACGCGATCTACGTCGCGGCGGTATCGTTCGTATGTTTCATAATCGCAGGATTCATTACGATCTGGTACTTAATGTTACCTATCGCTATCGCAATAATGTTAGGCTGCATATTCGTTACTAAATTTATTACCAATAAAAAAACACCCGCAGAAACCAAGACGCAGGAATAATATTTTACGGCAATAAAATTCAGCGGCGCAAAGCATTTTGCTTTGCGCCGCTATTTTTTAATTACGGTTCGCCGCTATTACCGCCTACGAAAGTTGACTTCTGACTTTTGCGAACTTGTTTTTCTCTTCGGACAGCGTCGTCGCGGGAGCGGATTGAACTTCCGCATAACCTTTATCGGTCATCATAAAATACACTTCCGCCTGATCGTCAACCACTTCGTTCCAATGCTCTTTTACGGTCTTACGGAAACCGTTGCTCACCCCTTCGGTCATCAAGGTCGAATACACTTTGGCAAGATTTTTTTCAAGATTCAGCATATCCTGCAAACTGTCTTTTTCGTTTAAGGTAACGTCTTTTAAATAGTCCATTGTATTTACCCCCTTACAATAGATCGTACAGCGCGTTGAAACGCCTTTCGTGATTGTCGGCAAGTTTATTAAACTTGCCCGCTAAGTCCTTGTCGGTAAGCGTTCTTGCGTATAACCTTGCCTTTTTGCACGCGCTTTCTTCGTAAATTAAAACGTCGGAAAGTAGCGTCGCTTCTTTAGTAGTCAGCATATTTTTGCCCATAAAAACATCTCCTTTTTGTTTTATTGCTTAA
>JAGAEX010000001.1 GCA_017612915.1 Clostridia bacterium
CGCACGGTCGATCCCGCAAAGACCAAGATCTGCTGCACACGCTACGGCAACGTAATGTGCAGTCGCGGCAGCGTTATTCCGCTTTGGATAGACCAGATAAGAAACGGACAACCCATAACTCTAACCGAGCCGACGATGACGCGCTTTATAATGTCTTTGGACGAAGCGGTCGATCTCGTCCTTTTTGCCTTTGAACACGGTACGAACGGGGATATTTTAGTGCAAAAAGCCCCTGCGTGTACTATTCAAACGCAGGCGGAAGCGGTCTGCGAACTGTTCGGCGGAAATAAAAAGGATATAAAGGTAATCGGTATTCGTCACGGCGAAAAGATGTACGAAACATTACTTACAAACGAAGAGTGCGCGCACGCTATAGATATGGGTAATTTCTACCGCGTGCCGAGCGATAAGCGCGGGCTCAATTATGATAAGTATTTCAGCGAAGGTAATACCGAAAGAAACACTTTGACAGAGTTCAATTCCAACAATACCGAACTTTTGACGGTAGAAGAAGTAAAAGAAAAATTATTGACTTTGCAGTATATAAAGGACGAACTTAAAAAGTAAGAGATGATGAAAAGCAAGGAACTGTTATTTAAATTACTACGCAACGAGATTTTCGGTAAGGACTTGGATCTCGGCGATGACAATCAGTACAACGCCGAGATACTGTTCTTTATATCCAAAGTACACGACCTTGCGCATATAGTAAACGACGCTCTCGTCCGCAATAACATTGCTCCGGAGGACGAAGAGTGGGCGGAAAAATTCAGGCAGGAACAAATGCTTGCCGTTTATCGTGAAACGAAAATAACGAGCGTTACCGAAATAGCGCGTGAAATTTTTCAGAAAAATCAGATAAAGTTTATTTTCTTGAAAGGTAACGTCATCCGCAATTATTATCCAGAAACTTGGATGCGTATGAGTTGCGATATAGACGTTCTGATCCACGAAGAAGATATTGACAGGGCAACGGAAGCGTTGCTCGCCGCAGGGTTTACTACAAGCGGCATAAAAGATTATCACGACATTTCGTTTTATTACGGTCAGTGGCACTTTGAGTTGCACTATAACGTCTTGGAAGATATTTCAAACGTTGACGGGTTGTTGGATAAGATTTGGGATTATACGAAGGTCGTTGACGGTTGCGAATACGTCGAAACGCCCGAGTATTTTATCTTTCATCATTTGGCGCACATGGCGTATCATCTGTTGATGGGCGGGTGCGGCATAAAACCGTTTATCGACATTTATATATTAAAAATTAAAAACTTCTACGACGAACAAAAACTGATGGCGCTTTTGAAACCGTACGGGCTTACAAGGTTATATAACGGCGTTTTGTCGCTGGCGAAAGTGTGGTTTGACGATTGTGAATACGACGAATATACGCGTTCTATAGAAGATTTCGTTTTACGCGGCGGTGTGTACGGAAATCACAGGAACGAGCACAAGATAAGGACGGCGAGAAGTAAAAATAAGGTAGGGTATATATTCCATCTGATTTTTCTGCCGTATAAAAATATGTGCGTATTTTATCAGGTCTTATATAAGCATAAATGGTTGTTGCCCTTTTGCTATATTCACAGGATATTCAGCAGGATACTCGGCAGAAAGAGCAGGAAGGCGCGGAAAAATCTTAAAAAGATATTAACTAACGACAGGGCGGCGCTGGAATCCGCCGAAAGGATGCTCGATTATCTCGGGCTGGAAGCGTAAAAAGTTTTTGATCATAGGTAGAAAATGAAAATTCTTATCACGGGTGCGAAAGGGTTCGTAGGTAAAAATCTTACCGAAGCGCTTAAAAATTTGCGCGACGGTAAGGACAGAACTCGCCCGAACTTAAAAATCGAAGAAATTTACGAGTACGATATCGACTCTTCGGAAGTTGAACTCGACGAGTATTGCAAAAACGCCGATTTTGTGTTTAATCTTGCGGGTGTCAACCGTCCCGAAACGCAGGAAGAGTTTATGCGGGGCAATTTCGGCTTTGCAAGCAGACTTTTAGGCGCGTTGAAAAAATACGGCAATCTTTGTCCCGTAATGCTGTCTTCTTCTATTCAGGCGACGCTTGTCGGGAGATACGACGGGGAATACGGCAGGAGCAAAAAAGCGGGCGAAGACTTGTTTTTTGACTATCAGAAGGAAACTGGCGCGAAGGTTTTGGTTTACCGTTTCCCGAATTTGTTCGGAAAGTGGTGCAGGCCCAATTATAATTCCGCGGTCGCGACTTTTTGTAACAATATAGCAAACGATTTGCCGATAACCGTAAACGACAGGGCGATAGAACTCGAACTGTTATATATCGACGATCTGGTCGAAGAAATGCTCGACGCGCTTGAAAATAAGGAGCATCACGCGGAATTTGACGGCATCAGCACGGTTATTACCGAAAAGGGTAAATTCTGCGCCGTGCCGACTACGCATAAAGTTACGCTCGGCGAAATCGCAGATCTTCTTGAATTATTCCGTAATCAGCCGAAAACACTCGTTATTCCCGAAATGCCGAAAGGCAGTTTTATAAAGAAACTGTATTCGACCTATTTAAGTTACTTGCCCGAGGAAAAGGTGGCGTTTCCGCTCGTTACGAACGTTGACGAACGGGGCAGTTTTACGGAACTGTTAAAGACGGAAAAGTGCGGTCAGGTGTCCGTAAATATAAGTAAACCGGGAATTACCAAAGGTCAGCATTGGCACAATAGTAAATGGGAATTTTTCATCGTCGTCAAAGGTCAGGCGCTTATTCAGGAGCGCAAGATAGGCACGGAAGAAGTTTTAGAGTTCAGGGTGTCGGGCGATAACATTACTGCGGTACATATGCTCCCTGGGTACACGCATAACATAATAAATTTGAGCGATACCGAAGAACTCGTTACGATTATGTGGGCGAACGAAAAATTCGATAAGGAAAAACCCGACACGTTCGGTGAAAAGGTGTAAAAATATGTTTAAAAACAACGGAAAATTGAAACTTCTTATAATAGTGGGCACGCGTCCAGAAATAATACGTCTTGCGGCGGTTATAAACAAATGCCGCGAGTATTTCGATTGTGTTCTCATACATACGGGGCAAAATTACGACTATAACTTAAACGGCGTGTTTTTTAAAGATCTTTCTATCGCCCCGCCCGAAGTGTATTTAGACGCAGTCGGCAAAGATCTCGGCGAAACGATGGGGAATATCATTGCGAAGTCCTACGAACTTATGGTCGATATAAAACCCGACGCGGTACTTGTTCTCGGCGACACCAACTCCTGTTTATCGGTTATCGGCGCTAAAAGGCTGCATATCCCTATTTTCCATATGGAAGCGGGCAATCGTTGCAAAGACGAGTGCTTGCCTGAAGAAACAAATCGCAGGATCGTCGATATAATTTCCGACGTCAACCTTGCGTATTCCGAACACGCGCGCAGATATTTGGCCGAGTGCGGACTTCCCAAAGAACGTACTTTCGTTACCGGTAGCCCTATGGCGGAAGTTTTGACGAATAACTTAAAGAATATCGAAAAGAGCGATATATTGAAGAAACTCGGCCTTGAAAAGGGCAAATATATACTCCTTTCGGCGCATAGAGAAGAGAATATCGACACCGAAAAGAACTTTTTGTCGCTGTTTAACGCGATAAACAAGATGGCGGAAAAGTACGATATGCCGATACTTTATTCCTGCCACCCGCGCTCCGCGAAGATGCTTAAAGAGCGTAACTTTAAACTCGATAAACGGGTAATAATGCACGAGCCGTTAGGATTTCACGACTACAACAATCTGCAAATGAACGCGTTTGCCGTCGTGTCCGATAGCGGCACTTTGCCGGAAGAAAGCAGTTTTTACGCTAGTATATGTAAGCCTATAGCGGCGGTCTGTATACGAACTTCGACCGAACGCCCCGAAGCGCTCGACAGCGCCTGTTTCGTTTTAGCGGGTATCGACGAGAAAAATCTTATGCAGGCGGTAGAGGTTGCGCTTGCGAACAAACAGGGCTGCAAGCCCGTCGGCGTATATATGGATATCAACGTTTCGGATAAGGTGGTAAAACTCATACAATCTTACACGGGCGTAGTAAATAAAATGGTCTGGCGAAAAGATTAAGAACAAAATCAGGTAATGAGTTCAGCCCGCCGTCTTTTGGACGGCGGGCTATTCC
>JAGAEX010000009.1 GCA_017612915.1 Clostridia bacterium
AAATCTATATTTAGTGGTAAAAATAAAAAAACCACAAGATATTGTGGTTTTCGTGGTACTCCCGACGGGAATCGAACCCATAACTAACCCTTAGGAGGGGTTTATTATATCCATTTAACTACGGAAGCATATTAAAATATTAAATGTAGTATATCACATTTTTTTTAAAACTGCAATCACATAAAAGCCTTTATTTTATTTATCGTGTTTTTTTATCAAAAAACGGCTGTAATAATTACGATCGCTTTTGTTTTTTGTGTATAAAAACTCTGCTATCGGGTAAAATCCGAATACACTAAAAAGTAGCGTGGGCGAAGAATCCTTACATATTATAAAGTAAGGGACTTACGTTTACGCAAAGGATTTTTATGATAAAACGCGGAGAAATGTATTATGCCGATCTTAGCCCCGTAGTCGGCAGCGAACAGGGGGGTGTGCGTCCTATCCTTATCGTGCAGAACGATACGGGCAATAAGTTCAGTCCGACCATCATTGCCGCCGCCATCACAAGCAAGATGACCAAGGCGAAACTTCCCACGCATATAGAGATAAGCGCGGGCGATTACGGCTTGGTAAAAAATTCCGTTATTCTTTTAGAGCAAATACGTACTCTTGATAAGCGCCGCCTTAAAGAGCGTATCGGTGAATTATCGCCTGTTACTATGCAAAAGGTGGATTCGGCGCTGCTTATAAGTCTCGGATTTAACGAAAATTCCGCTAAAAACGCATAAGTCGTATATCTGTCTAAAATCTACTGTCTGATCAATTTTTCGGTTTTTTAATTAAATTTTTAAAAAATGCTGTTTTTGCGTTGCAATTTTGGTTTTTTTTATGTATAATGAATTCGTATCGTTATAATTAAGTCGAGTATATCGATAAGCAGGAGTTTTTACTGATGGACAATGAAGAGATATTGAAAAAACAGAATAATGAGAGCGGCAAAGGAATATCCTTTATGGATATTTTTTATATTATCCGCGCGCATTTAATTCTGATAATAATGATTACTGTGCTGTTCGGCGTTGGCGGTTTTGCTTATTCCAGGGTCAGAAAACCGTATTATACAGCAAGCGTACCGGTCGAATTCAAGGCGGAAATGTTTAAAGCGCAAACCGATTCGGACAAGTTACCCGTTGACCAGACTACGAGCGGTTCGTTTTTGTTCGCTTATCTGGAAAATGCCGTCGCTATCTGTAAGAGCGGCGAAGTGATCGAAAGGGCTAACGTTTATTATAAGTTTTTCCTTGAATCCAAGATGGATATTGATACCTTTATTACGACTTTAAAGAGCGCTTATACCGCTTCCGAAAGGAACGAGCGCCACGAAATACCCGGTTATTCGGTAACGGACGAACTCAGGGCGGCGGTCAGAAAAGAAGAGAATCCGGTATTTACGGCAAACAATATAGGTACTAATTACGTCGCTGCGAAAAACTCTGCCGACGCGGAGATCGATTTCGTGCTTTGGGTCAAAAATCTCGATCAGCAAGAAGTTCCGAAGATGGCGCGTATTTACGCGCTTGCGGCGGACGTTGCGCTTAACAAGATACTCGATCTCGGCGGCGGTGCGTCAGGTCTTATCGATCTTTCGACTTCGATAAAAGACATACCCGCTTCCCCCGATATGTCGCAGACCAATATTATCATTATTTCCGTCGTTTTGGGATTCATCGTTTCGCTTATAGTTGTGTATTTATTATATCTTGCCGATAACACGGTCAAAGGCAAAGAACAGTTGGAAAAATTGACCGGAGCGAACGTTATCGCTTACCTTGAAGACGTTGCGGAGGTCAAATAATGGAAAACGAATTATTGTTGGATCAGAATTTGGCAAATGATGCGGGTACGAACGAAAACAGCCGTTCGTTTGCGTTGGTAGTAGGGTTTATACGTAGATTTTTTCTGCTTATTTGTATAATCACTCTGCTTGGTTTGGGCGTAGGGTTGTGGTTTGCCGTAACGAAGGACGCGGTTACTTACACTCAAAGTAAATCAGTAATTTTGCTTGTAAAGATAAACGGGCTTACTCAAAGAAATAATTTAACCGTTTCAAAGAATTATTTGCCTACAGTTAAAAGCATACTCACTACGCCGAAGTTTATTAAAGCGGCTAACAGTAAATCAACCGTCGGTTATATCAGTGCGGGTGCTGTCAGCGTTGAAGAAGTAAGCGGGACGATACTTAAAGTTTCCTATTCGGATCTCGATAAGGACGCAGCGGCGGCAAAACTCGACGTATTTATTGACGCGGCGCAAGAAGTTATTCAAACCGGCGGTTTTAACGAAGATGAAGGTCTTTTGACCGCGGACGAAGTCAAATTCGATCCGATAGACCAAGTGCCGGTAACCACTTCTTCGAGCGGGTTCGTGAAATACGTTGCTTTAGGCGTTCTCGGCGGCTTGGTTTTAGGCATCGGAATTGCGTTTATCATCTATATTCTCGATAATACCGTGAGAAGCAAAGAGGAGTTGGAACGCCTTACCGGTTCGAGCGTTATCGCTTATCTCGAAGACGTTGAAAAACCCGATAAGCCACAGAAAGAAACCAAACATAAGAAATCGAAGAAAAAATAAAATCTGATAATTTGTTATTACGCGATAATTACGCGCCCGACTTGAAGTCGGGCGCGTAAAATTTTTAAATCACGTTTAAAATATATCTTTTATGGCGAGCAGTTCGCCCGTAGAACCGTCTATAAGCATCGCTTTAAGTTTGTTTTCGGCAGGAGTTATCGCTATATACCAGTACGGACGGTCGTCTTTAACGAAAATACGCATATAGATCTCCGCTTGGAATTTTCCGTCAACGGTATAAGCGTCGAAAAGCGCGCGCTGTTTTTCAGATAACGCCCGTAAAGCGGCGAGATGATCTATACTGTTATTCGGAACTATTGATAAAAGCGTAACCTTTTCGGCGTTCGCCCCGCAGATCAGATCGACCGTAAACCCTTTGTCGAAGTGTTTGTTTACTTCAATAAAAGCCTTGTATTCGCTCGTGATATCGTCGAGCGCGAAATCGGCTCTGTAAGTTTTGTTTTCGTCCGAAAATTCCACCGACCTTTTTATTTCGTCGGGTATAACGTCGAGTTTAAAAGTAAATCCGTATATTTTATCCGAAACGACGCCGTCCGATTTGAAAGGCGTTTCTCTGAACCCGTAATAAGCGGTGATCGTCGCGTTTTGCGCGTTGCCCGCGTAAATATCCTGACGGAGTTCGCTTATGTTTCCGGCGTATAAATCTTTTTTGCAGCCTGCAGAGCAAGCGACGCAAACCGTAAGCAGGAAAAGAACGATAAATTTTCGCATAACATACCCCTAAAAAAGTGTATGAAGCACAGCCCGTTACTATGCCTTAAAATATATTTATAAAAAAAGTTGATTTTTGGCGGGTATTTTGTTAAAATTGATATTAAGGATGAGATTATGAAAAAGTTAGTTATCAAAACCGTTGTCGTAACGCTTGCCGCGATCATCGCGATAGTCGCCGCGCTGTACCTTTGTTTTGCGGTATTCGCACCTAAAACACTCGCGAATTTTTGGGAAGGCACGGGAAATTATTCACTTTCGGTAAAATATTCCGAAAAACAGTACGAGAGATCGGGCGATATATCCGATCTTGCCGATCTTTGCGCTAAACTCAACGTCAGAACAGACAGCGCGCGCGCCGTTAAGTATCTCGGAATTTTAGTTGACGGCGACGGCTTTACGGAATTTTGCGAAAATACCGAAGGCAGCGGGTATATTATGACGCCTTACGAATACTATTACGGCGCGTTTACCGTTGCGACTTATTACGAGAGCGGGTTAACTCCCGCGATTATAGTAGCAAAAAAGGCGGTGCTCGGCGGATATACCGCAAACAACGCTTTCTACTTGTTGTTGGCGGATGCGGATACATTGACTAATGCTGACGGCGAAATTATCGCTGCGGAAATAAACGGTATAAAGGGCGAACTTTCCGACGCAGAAAAAACGATAGCCGAGAAAGATATCGCTATCGCTCTTTCTATTAAATAAATAAAGGTTAATTAAGTGGATAGTATCAAAAGCGCAAAACGTGGTGGATTTATTTATACCGCCACGCTGCTTTTATTTTTAGCGGTATCTTTGATCGGAAAAACGATTTTGGAGATCGCGGCAATAAAGGGTACGGCTTATTATGCCGTCAGTTCCTTGTTTTCGGTTGCGGTTTTTGTCGTCGCCGTATTTTTCAGCGGCGGTAAAAGTATTAAACCGCTTTTTTTAAACAAGTTTTCATATAAACATATTATTGGCTCGGTATGCTTGGCGGCGGGTATGTTTTTGGGGCTTGGATTCGTAAATTTGCTCGTTTCGGCAGGGTTGCAAAGTATAGGCGGAAAGACGTCGGGTACGAACGTACCGCTCGACAGCGTTTGGCAATTCTTGCTTTTTTCCGTGCTTTTAGGCGTGTTTCCCGCCGTATTTGAAGAAACTTTTTTCCGCGGCGTATTATTGAGCAACGTAAGCGATTGCGGTAAGACGCACGGAATATTTACCGTAGCGCTGTGTTTTGCTTTATATCATTTAAGCGTGTCGCAATTTTGTTATCAGTTTATTTACGGCGTGGGGCTTGCGGTGTTGACGCTTAAAGCAAAAAGCGTTATTCCCGCGATCGTCGCGCACTTTTTAAATAATTTTATCATTTTATCTTTGGAGTTTTTTAATATTACATTGGATCTGTTTGATCCGATTATGATCGGTATCGGCGTCTGCTTGCTCGCAGTGTTTACGGTTCTTATGGTCTTTTCCGGCGATAATAACGGGGGCGCGCATACTGAAAGTGGCATAAAAAGTTTTTATTTGTCTTTCGGGGCGTTGGGGATCGCGTTGGCGGCTATCATAACCGTATTGTCCGCGTTGCCTTTATGATTTTTTGGTGGGGTATGATAAAGGTAAATCTTGTTTGCGTAGGTAAAGTAAAAGAAAAATATTTCCTTTCGGGAATAGAAGAGTACGCTAAGCGCTTGCAACGCTTCTGCGAGTTTTCCGTTATAGAAACGCCCGAAGAAAACGCCAAAAATCTTTCGGAAAACGCGACGAGAGAACGAGAAGGTCAGCATATTCTTCCCAAACTTCGCGGTGCGGTGTTCGCGCTCGCTATCGAAGGCAAAAAGTATTCGAGCGAGCAATTTGCCGCAAAAATAAAAAAATTGAAGGATGGCGGAACGGGGGAAATAACTTTCGTGATAGGCGGCTCGTACGGGCTTTCGGACGATGTTAAACAAAAAGCGGACGAACTGATCTCTTTTTCGGATATGACTTTCCCGCATACGCTTTTCAGGCTTATGTTCGCCGAGCAGATATACAGAGCGTTTACGATAATAGAAGGCGTTACTTATCATAAATAAAAGCGTACGGCAAATAAAGACGCGTAAGCGTTCATACAATAGCGTATGGACGTTATCGACGAATTAAAAGATTTTTACCGCGATTGGACTTTGGAAAAGGGGTATATCGGGTTTACCGAAAACGGCAACCTGATACCTTATTTTAAGGTAAAAAAGACCGCCCATCCGGTCGTTATCGCGCAGTACGCCATACACGCGCGGGAATATATTACGGCGTATCTCGGTATGATGCAGGCAAAAGATTTCGCCGAACGGGGAAAACACGGTACCGTTTATTTTATTCCCGCCGTCAATATTGACGGGATAGCGGAAACGCAAAGCGATAAATTATATAAAGCGAACGCAAGGGGCGTCGATCTGAACGTGAACTTCGACGCCGATTGGGGGCGGGGCGAAAAAAACCTGCGTAAAAAAGCGTCCGAAAACTATATAGGCGAAAAGCCTTTTTCCGAGTGGGAAACGCGCTCTTTGCGCGATTTTACGCTGTTGGTCGGGCCGGATATCACGGTCAGTTATCACAGTAAGGGCGAAGAGATTTATTGGGAGTTTTTTCAGAGCAAGAGCGCGCTTGAGCGCGATTTTAAAATAGCCGTTGCGGTTTCCGCCGCGACCGGTTATCCCTTGAGAAACGCGGGCAGGTCTGCCGGCGGATACAAGGACTGGTGCGTGCAGAAGTTGGGTATCCCCGCGCTCACGATCGAAGTGGGGAACGACGGGCTTTCACACCCGATAGGTAAAGAACACGCGGAAGAAATATTTATCAGGAACAAGAGCGTTTTTAAGGTTATAACGGAGATTTTATGACGAGAGAAGAAAAGTTTATGCGCGCGGCGATCAAAGAAGCGTTAAAGGCGAAAGCAAAGGACGAAGTGCCTATCGGCGCGGTCGTGGTGATGAAGGATAAAATTATCGCGCGGGGGTATAATTTTACGGAAACTTCAAATACGGCCACTCGCCACGCGGAGGTCGTCGCTATCGAAAAGGCCTGTAAAAAACTTAAAGATTGGCGGCTTGACGGCGCAGAAATATTTATCACTTTAGAGCCGTGCGCCATGTGCGCGGGCGCTATCGTGAACGCGCGCATAAAAAAGGTTTATTTCGGCGCTTACGAGCGTAAAAGCGGTTGTGCGGAAAGTAAATTTCCCATTTTGACCGACAGCGGGCTTAATCATAAAACGGAATTTTCCGGCGGGATAGAAGAAAAGATCTGTTCGGAGATTTTGAGCGAATATTTCAGGGGAAAAAGGCGAAAATCCGCGGATCTTTGCACTGATAAATAGGTAAGCCTTTTTTGATTGACATAAATTATACGCGGTTGTATAATATATAAGTCTGTTCTTTTGGATTGTCAACGATAAAAGGGGCTTTTTTCTTTTTTTATGATAGAAATATTGTTTGTAATATACAAGGTTTTGTTTTGGCTTACGGAATTCAACTGCGTATATTATTGCATACTTTTTTTAATAGGGATCCTGTTCCCGCGCCAAAAATATCCCATGGCGGAAGATAAGGAAAAATTCTGTATTTTCGTGCCTTGCCACAACGAAGGCAGCGTTATCAAGGCTACCGTTTTGAATTACGCGGCGATAAATTACGACGAGAATTTATTCGACATTTATTTTATTGCGGACAACTGTGCCGACAACACCGCGGACGAAATAAAAAGAGCGATCGAAGAAGTCGGTTGCGCTAACTTTCATATTTTGGAAAGGAGCGAAAAAGATCCGAGAAAAAACGGTAAGCCGCACGCTTTAAGATGGGCTATTTCTATGCTTGAAAGCGGCGACGGGTTTTACGACAAATACGATATGCTTATGATATTGGACGCAGATAACTTCGTTGACGCCGATATTCTGAAACACATAAACAGCCAATATTTGAGTTATAAACCGAAGAAGCGCCCGACGATGATCCAGACTTATCTCGATTGCAAAAACAACCGCGGGCTTGTCGCTAAAGGGTATTTTGCTTCGTACAGGATAACGGGTACTTTCTGGCATACCGCAAAACAGAAATTAAGGCTCGTTCCGGCGATCGGCGGCACGGGTTACGCAGTTACGACCGAATTCTTGAAATCAATAGGCGGGTTCAACTGTACTTCTCTTACGGAAGATCTGGAGATCCAGACTAAAGCGACCATTAAAAATAAAATAATCGTTTATAACAGAAACGTAAGGATCTACGACGAGAAACCCACAAAGATCAAACAGTCGTTCGTGCAGAGAACGCGTTGGGCGCAAGGACATTGGTATTTGTTTTTCAAATTCGTTCCATTATTGTTTTTGCAGTTGTTTAATTTAAAAACGATCAAGGCGACTTTCAGAAAAATAGATATGATGATCTATTTGATGTCTAAATTGTTGATCATTTGCGCGACTTTGGCGTCGGCTCTCGTCGTTTTCTTTTTCTTTTACGACAGATCCATCAAATTGATACCCGATTATTTCGGTATTTTGGGCTATTTCCTTTTAGCCGTAAGTCTGCTGGTTATTCCTTTGTCTTCTTTGTACGACGGTACGAAAAAGGAAAAAAGAAGAGTTTTGATAGACTTTATTCCCAATTATATTTCGATGATGGTCGTTTCGATAATAGACACTTTGGCTATATTCGTCGGTCTGTTCAAGTGCGGTAACCAGAGAGTATGGAAAAAGACGGCGCACAAGATCACGGAAATGAATACCGACGATACGGAAGGTCAAAACGCAAGCGTTCAGCCCGTTTTGCCGTCCAATATAATGAGCGCCGATAAAGATACAAAGGAACACAGAACAGCTTAAACTATGAAAAAAGTAATGGTTGTTTTCGGCACGAGACCGGAAGCGATTAAAATGTGCCCGCTCGTAAACGAACTGAAAAAACGCGAAACTCTTAAAACGGTCGTGTGCGTCAGCGGACAGCACAGGCAGATGCTCGACAGCGTTTTAAATACTTTTAACGTCATTCCCGATTACGATTTATCTGTCATGAAGGCGGGGCAGACGTTATTCGATATAACGATCTCGATAATGGAAAAGGTTAAGGTCGTTTTAGAAAAGGAAAAGCCCGATATAACTTTGGTACACGGGGATACGAGCACTTCTTTCGCGGTTGCGCTCGCGTGCTATTATTTGCGCTTAAAAGTTGGACACGTAGAAGCGGGATTGCGGACTTACGATATTTATTCGCCCTACCCGGAAGAGTTTAACAGACAGGCGATATCCATAGTTTCCGAATACAATTTCGCGCCTACTCCGTTAGCGAAAGAACACCTTATAAAAGAAGGGAAAGATCCTTCCGCGATATTCGTTACGGGAAACACCGTGATAGACGCTATGGCGCACACCGTAAAGGAAGATTATTTTCACCCGGAGACGGATTGGGCAAAGGATTCGCGTTTGGTGTTTATAACCGCGCACAGAAGGGAAAATTTAGGCGAGCCGATGCACCGTATGTTTCGCGCTATCCGCAGGGTTCTGGACGAGCATAAAGACGTTAAAGCGATATATCCGATACATTTAAATCCCGCCGTAAGACAAATTGCCGACGAAGAGTTCGCGGGGTGCGACAGAATACATATAATCGAGCCTATCGACGCGATCGATTGCCATAATTTTGAAGCGAGATGTTACCTGTGTCTTACGGACAGCGGCGGGTTGCAGGAAGAGTGTCCCGTGTTCGGAAAGCCCGTTTTGGTTATGCGCGATACGACCGAGCGACCGGAAGGCGTTAAGGCGGGTACTTTAAGACTCGTCGGCACGGACGAAGAAGAGATCTACGAGTGGTTTACCAAACTTTTAGACGATAAAGAAGAATACGACAAAATGGCGCACGCCGTCAATCCTTACGGGGACGGCAAGGCTTGCGAAAGGATAGCGGATATTTTAGAAGGTAAAAAATTCGAGCCGTTCGCTTAAAATAAAGTCGATAAACGGTTGCGTAAGCGTCGCCCGCCGCGAAAAATGTTCGCGGCGGGCGAAAAAATTTTTTAAAAACCCAAAAATCCTTGACTATTTTAACTGTCGGGCTTACAATGGTATTGTGCTTATATGTACACAAAGTTACATTAGGAGAAAAAGAATATGATAACACACGGAAACTCTATCGAAATCATCAGCGGCAATTCCAACCGTCCGCTCGCGGAAGCGGTGGCGAAGGAATTGGGGCTTACCCTTTCGGAAGCGGAAGTCGGCAAGTTTTCGGACGGAGAAATAAACGTTACTCTCCCGAACACCGTCAGGGGCAAGGACGTTTTTATTATTCAGTCCACTTCCGCCCCCGTCAACGACAATCTTATGGAACTTCTTATCCTTATCGACGCGTGTAAGCGCGCGTCGGCGGGCAGAATTACGGCGGTTATGCCTTATTTCGGGTATGCCCGTCAGGACAGAAAGGCTCGCCCCAGAGATCCTATCACAGCGAAACTCGTTGCGGATATCATTACCAGCGCGGGCGCGGACAGAGTTATGTCTATGGATCTTCACGCGGCGCAGATACAGGGATTTTTCGAGATCCCCGTCGATCATCTTTACGGCGCGCCTATGCTCGCTAAATGTTTTAAGAAGAGAATGGACGAGAATTGGGTGGTCGTTTCTCCCGACGTCGGCAGCGTGGGCAGGGCGAGGAACTTTGCTTCCCGCGTTGACGCTTCGCTCGCCATCGTCGATAAACGCCGTCCCAAAGCCAACGCCATAGAAATTATGAACGTTATAGGCGACGTGGAAGGCAAGACCTGTCTTATGGTGGACGATATGATAGACACCGCGGGTACAATCGTGCAGGGCGCGGAAGCGCTTATGAAAAACGGCGCGAAAGAAGTTTACGCTTGCTGTACGCACGGGGTACTTTCCGGTCCCGCTATCGAAAGGATAAACGCTTCTCCGATAAAAGAACTCGTCGTTCTGGACACGATAAATATGCCTGAAAGGGTAAGGGAGTGTTCGAAGATAAAGGTCGTTTCGGTGGCAAAATACATCGCAAAAGCGATAACGGTAATTTTCTCCGACACTTCGCTTTCGGCGATCTACGAAGACTGATTAAAAGACGAAGCCGTTTGATATATTTAGTTAAACGGCTTTTTATTTGGTAAAATTATGAAACTTATCGTAGGGCTCGGCAATCCCGACGCGCAATACTTCAACACCTACCACAATTTGGGTTTTAAATGCGCGGACAAAGTCGCCGCAATTTTGGGCGCGGAGTTTAAAAAAGAAAAATTTCGGGCAAAATTGGCGGAGACAGGTTCGGGCGACAAAAAAATCTTAATCGCCAAACCGTTGACGTATATGAATCTTTCGGGCGAGAGCGTTAAGGAAATAGTCGCTTTTTATAAGTTGGACTTAAAAGACCTTCTCGTTATATACGACGATTACGACCTTAACAAGGGTTTTATAAGGATACGCGAAAGCGGTTCGGCGGGTACGCACAACGGTATGCGCAACCTGATAAAAGAACTTGGTTCGGGCGATTTTCCGCGCGTAAGGATAGGCTTTAAACCCGACGAGCCGAGCGTGATACCGTTGATAGATTTCGTGCTTTCGGGCATAAAAGAAGAAGATAAACCGTTATTCGAGGACGCTACGACGCGCGCGGCGAATGCCGCAGCGGAGTTCGCGCGCGGGGCGGAAGTGCTTTCGCTCGTGCAAAAATATAACGGCAGAAAATAACGCTTAAAACTTTTCGGTAGGACTATGCTTGAAAAAATCATAGCGTTAAGGGACGGGGAAAATTCCGTAAAGGAATTTCTTTCTTGTATCCGCCAAGGTACACCTTCGGCGGTTTTCGGCGTTTCTGACGGCTTTAAAAACTTTATGGTCGCAACCGTGAGTGATCCCGTATTATTCGTGGTGAAAGACGGGCTTGCGGCAGCGGCGGCGGAGCGCGCAATAAAAGAACTTTCCGCTAAAAAAACGGTGTTTTTGCCCGCAAAGGAAGAAACGCTAATTTCTACGCGCGCATTTTCCAAAGACGGGCGGTATCAGCGCATCGCCGCGATGAAAAATATAGGCTCTGCGGACGTCGTCATTGCGACGGCGGAAGCGCTTATGCAAACTTTTCCAAAGACATTTTTGAGTTTTACCGTTTCTGTCGGACAAACGCTCGCACGGGAAGAACTGATCGCGTTTTTGACGAGAGTCGGTTACGAGCGGACGGAGAGCGTGGAGCATAAAGGTACTTTTTCGGTGCGCGGCGACGTGCTCGATTTGTTCCCGATAGATAAAAAAGAACCTTTCCGTATAGACTTTTTCGACGATTTCGTGGAAAATATCAAAACTTTCGATCCGGAAACCCGTAAATCGACGGGGGCAGTCAAAACCGTAGAGATTTTGCAGGCGAAAGAATACGTTTTCGGTGCGGATGAAATAAAGAAATTGCTTAACACCGCGAAAGAAGAAATGCTTTCGGCGGACAAGTCGCGCAGAGCGAGATTGGGAGAGATCTACGACGACCTTACGCTGTCCGCGGAAAAGAACGACGAAGGGCTGGAAGCGCTTTCGGTGTTAAAAGCAGATTGCGGCACTGTGTTCGACGCGTTAAAACCCGAAACGGTGGTCATCTTCGACGACGCCAAGCGCATTTACGACCTTGCGGTTTTAGAACAAAGGGAATTCGACGAGCGATATAAATCGCTTTACGCGGCGGGCGAAGTGTTTTCTTTTGCAAAATTAAACTGTACGGGCGTGGACGAACTTAAAACGCGGCTCAATAAATACCGCGAAACCACTTTACAGGCGTTATCTACCGCCGTGCCTTTTTTCAACCCCTTAAAAATAATCAATCCCAAGTGCGGGGCGATAGTCAATTACAGGCTGGATTTTAAGGAAGTTTTCAACGATATAGACAACTGGCTGTATTCCGGGTATTCCATACTCGTTTTAACGGGCAGCACGCACCGCGCCGATATGGTCTGCGGCGATCTGTCCGACCGCGGCATACCGTCTTCCCTTAAAGACGAGGAATTGAAAGGCGTGGTGATATCCACGGAAACGCTCGCTGACGGTTTTATCTTCCACGAAGAAAAAGTCGTGGTAATAGGCAGCGGCAATCTGTTCGCAAGGGCAAAGGAAACGCGTAACTTAAAAGTAAAACGGCAGAGCTTTTTCACCGCTCCCGAAGTGGGCGACTACTGCGTGCACGAAGTTCACGGAATAGGCAGGGTATTAGGCTCTAAAAAGATATCCACGACCGAAGGGACGAAGGACTACGTTGCAGTGGAATATCAGGGCGGCGATATACTTTACGTTCCCGTCGAACAGATGGATATTCTGACTCGCTATCTCGGCGGCGAAAAGAAACCGAAACTGTCGAAGATCGGCGGCGCGGACTTTGAAAAGATCAAAAAAGCCGTCAAAGAAAGCATCCGCAAGATGTCGTTCGATCTTAAAAAACTTTACAGTGAGCGCGAAGCGTCCGAAGGTTTTGCGTTCAATGCCGACGGCGAAATGGAAAAGGCGTTCGACGATGCGTTTTCCTTTGAAGAAACTCCCGATCAGATATCCGCCGCCGAGGATATAAAAAATGATATGGAAAGCCGCAAAGTTATGGACAGACTCGTGTGCGGCGACGTCGGGTTCGGCAAGACGGAAGTGGCTTTTCGCGCCGTCTTCCGCGCGGTTGTAAACGGCAAGCAGGCAGCTCTTCTTGCGCCGACGACTATCCTTACCGAACAGCATTTCAATACCGCGACCGAGCGATTTAAAGACTTTGGCGTAAAGATCGCCGTTCTGAACAGATTTAAGACTGCGGCGCAACAGAAAAAGATAATAGAAGATCTTAAAGACGGCAAAATAGACTTTATAATCGGTACTCACAGACTTTTGAGTCGCGACGTGGCATTCAAAGATCTGGGGCTTTTGATATTGGACGAAGAACAGCGGTTCGGCGTGGAACATAAAGAGAAGATAAAACTTTTAAAAAAGAACGTGGACACCCTGACGTTGACCGCTACGCCAATTCCGAGAACGCTGCATATGTCGCTTTCGGGGATCAGGTCTATCAGCGTTATAAACACGCCGCCAAAAAAGCGGCTGCCCGTGCAGACTTTCGTGGTGGAAGAGACCGATTCGCTTATAAAAGACGCGATAACCAAAGAAATAAACCGCGGCGGGCAGGCGTTCGTTTTATACAACAGGGTGGATAGTATTTTTTCCTTCGCGGATAAGATAAAAGCGCTTATGCCCAATATAAAACTTACCGTTATCCACGGCAGGATGGACGAAAAGACGATGGAACAGAACATCGTGAATTTTTATAAGGGCAACACCGATCTGCTCGTTTCCACGACGATAATAGAAAACGGTATAGACCTGCCGCGCGCAAATACTCTTATAGTTATAGACGCCGATAAACTCGGGCTTTCCACGCTGTATCAATTAAAGGGCAGGGTGGGAAGAAGCGATCGCTTGGCGTACGCGTATTTTACCTTTAAGCGCGACAAAGTATTAAGCACGGTAGCGTTCGAGCGGCTTAACGCGATTATAGAGTTTACCGAGATGGGAAGCGGTATAAAAATAGCGATGCGGGATCTTGAGATACGCGGCGCGGGCAATATTTTAGGCGCGGAACAGCACGGGCATATGGACAAGGTGGGCTATGAACTGTATTCCAAACTTTTGCGGGAAGAAATATCGGGAAAAGAAGAAAAGACTCCCGATCTCGATATACGATTGAACGCCTATATCCCTGAAAGTTATATCGAAGGCAGCGTCGCGCGTATGGACGCTTATAAAGAGATAGCGGAGATCAAGTCGGCGCAGGCGGAAAAAGATTTTACGGACGCCGTTACGGGCGCATACGGCGCGATGCCCGAAGAAGTCAGAAACCTTATCGGTATCGCCGTGGTAAAATATCTCGCTATGAAGATATCCGTCGTCAAGATCACCGTGTCGAAAGGGGAAACGAGCGTAACTTTCGTGAATTTCAACGCCTTTAACAACGAAAAACTTATGTCCGCAATAGAAGAATTCTGCGGAAAAGTTCATATTTCAATGGCATCGACGCCAAAACTCGAATTCGACTTAAACGCCGCAAACAACGCCGAAAAACTGCAAATTATTCGCAAGTTTTTAACGCGCGCCGCGTCGTAAACGAAAAATTACTCAATTTATTGCAACTAAAATTTCTAAAAAGCGGAAAAATGATTGCATTTTTGAACAGTTTAGTATATACTTATTAAGAATTGCAAAAAATCGTTTCGCAACTTTCGGAGAAACATTTATGAAAAAAAGATTTGTTAAACTTATCACTTTGATCTTATCCGTAATTATCGGATTGGCGGGGCTTTCCGGTTGCCGTCTTGTAACCAAAAACGCGGAAAGAGATCTCGCTCAGACCATTGCGGAAGTAAATATCAACCAGAAGGACGAAATTACCAAAAAAGACCTTTTGATGAGTTATATGAACTACGGCTATATGTACGTTCAGTACTACGGCTATACTCAAGATCAGGTTTATTCCATTATCCTTAACAACCTTATCGATAACCGCATTATAATTCAGGTCGCTTACGAGAAATTTGAAAATGAAGAAGGCGGCGTCAAGAACGAAAACAAACCGAAATACAATCCCGAAAGATATCTCGACGACGACGAAATAATCGACGCGAAGTATTCGACGTATAAATCTTTCGACAACTTGCTCGAAACATATTCTTCCGACAACACCTATACCGAAAAGAAAGATACCCTTCCCGTTGAAACGAGAACCGTTCCCACCGACGCTAAAAACGCCGAAAAGGATATAGATAAGGCGGCTTTCGTTGCCGAAATCGATGAAAACGGTTTCGACGTTACGAGCGAATTCAGACGCGTTGCTTACGACAAGGTTTGCAAACTCCTTAAAGACGCGAGCCTTTTAGGCGACTTCGGCGGCGACCTTAAGAAAACCGTTTATTTCGATTTGCTCCTTAAAAGCAATCTTGAAAGCGAAGTTATAAATAATTACGACGAATCCATAGTCGCGGGAATAAAGGAAAATATTTCTTACGAACAACTCGAAACGTTGTTCAACGAAAAACTCAACAAGCAACGCGCGTGGTCGAACAGCGAGTTCGTTGACGCGCTTAACAACGCGGGTGCGTCGAGCCCCGTTCTTTGGAGCAATCAGGAAGGAAAATACGGCTACGTTTACAATCTGCTTTTGGGCGTGAACGATTACCAGAGCGCGAAAATTACCGAATTGCAGAAAGAGCGTTCGGCAACGAATATGGACGAACTCGTTTACGCGGAAAAGAGAGCGGAAATTTTATCCGGAACCGTCGCGCAAGACCTTCGTTCAAGTTGGATATTGGCGGGTTACGATTTCGATTACGCAACGAAGAAATTCACCGGCGACTACACCTTTGCGAAAGACGCCGAATACAGTCTTGAATTCAAGGGCGAAGTAGATAAGGAGAGAGACGCGGACGAAGAACACGATCTTGCCGCGGTTTACAATGTAAAGAGCATAGACGTTTTCAGGCTCGGCGATTTCGTTGAACTCGTAAACGATTACGTTTACGGCAACGAAGGCATCGTTAAACTCGATACCGACGACAACGCGGATATTTACGCGGCTTATAAGCGCGAAGATAAACCGGTTGAATACGACGCGAAAATAAACGAATTATTGTTTGCGTTCTCGACCGACCCCGGCTCGCTCAACACATATAAAGGCTACGTTATTAAGCCCGATAACAACGATTACGTAAAGACGTTCGGCGAAGCGGGCAAAGCGCTTTTAGAAGAAGGCGGCAGCGGTTATAAAGTAGTTGCTTCCGATTACGGTTATCACTTTATGTTCTTCTCCGAAGTGTGGGAGTACGAAACGGGCTATGCAGATCTCGGTTCTTATCTCGATTCCTTGGGTATAGAAAACGAGTACGGCACCTGGGACAAATACCTTGAAGAAATGATAAAGAATTGGGACGACTTCCAGGAAGAAAATAATTTCTTATATATTCTCGTCAACGAGTTGATCTCGAGCAAACTTTCTGACGCGAATACGAGAACGATAAGTAACGTTACTTTTGATTACCGTTACGGCGACCATAAGGATTGCACCAAGATCTATAACGAAAGATTTGCGGATGTTTTCGTTTTCGGTTGATAAAAGGACAAAATAGAATTCAAAGGGGGTAAAACAGACGTTTTGCCCCTTTATATTGTTGATTGGCGGAGAAAAATTATGATAAAATTAGAAACGCACGCCCATTCTTTCGGCGGCAGTTATTGCGCTACGTCTCCCAACGAAGTGCTTGTGGATACTTACGTTAAAGCGGGGTACGGCGGCATAGTTATAACCAACCATTTTTCGCCATCGGGTTATGAACTTTTAAAAGGCGAAACGCACGCCGAAAAGGTAAGATCGTACTTTGCGCTTATAGAAAATATGCGCGAAATGTTTAAGCCGTTCGATATAAAAGTGTTTTACGGAACGGAAGTGTGTGCCGTGCCTTCAAAATCCGACGGATACGAAGAGTATATGATATACGGGATCTCGGAAAAGGATATGACGGACAGTAAACCGCTTTTTACCTTTACGCAGAAAGAACTTTTCCGTTTTGCCGAAAAGCGCGGGCTTTTTATGTATCAGACTCATCCCTTCCGCGACAGGGTAATGACGGGCGATCCGCGTTTTATGCACGGCGCGGAATCTTTTAACGGACATTTTCACCACTACAATCATAATGATATAGCAAAGGAGTTTTGCGCGAAAAACGGTCTTATAGGTATGTCGGGTACGGATTATCACCACGAAGATCAGCCTATCACCGCAGGGATATATGTTCCTGAGAACGTGTGTACGAACGAGCAGTTGACGGAGTTTATTTTCCAAAATAAATTCAAGACGATAGAAGACGCTTTAACGTACGAGAGAGAACTTAGAAAATATAAGGAAAATATATGAAAATAGAATTTATCGACGTTTTGATAACCGTAATATTTTTACTCGTTCTCGCGTTGCCGGGGTTTATTTTCGCAAAGTTGAAACTTCTTCCCGAAAAAACCGCCGAGGCAATCTCTACCATCGTGCTTTATTGTTGTCAATCCGCGCTTTTGATTTCAAGTTTTCAGGAAAGGGCGTTCGATCCTGCGATAGGACTCAATATCGTGTGGGTAATGTTGCTTTCCGTAATCGTGCATATGTGCATGTTTCTGATACTTAAACTTGTATTTATCAGAAAAAGTACGGAAACGAAGATACGGGTAGTAAAATACGCGGGCGTGTTCGCAAACTGCGGGTTTATGGGCTTTCCTTTCTTGCAGTCGCTGTTTAGAGGCAACGCCGCGCTTTCCGAAATAATGATATACGGAGCGGCGCTGATCGCGGTATTCAACGTCCTTAACTGGACTTTCGGCGTCTATATCATAACGGGGGACAGAAAACTCGTTTCTCCTAAAAAAATATTGCTTAATCCGGTTATAATTTCGGTAGTGATAGGGTTATTGATGTTCTTCTTATTGCCCGCGCCGCTTGAACGACTTGCGGCGGACGGAACGCTTGCCGATAAAATATTGACGAAACTCGCGGCGAGCGTGAATTATATTGCGGCAATGGTAACGCCTGCGTCTATGATAGTTGTGGGCATTAGACTTGCAAACGTCAACGTGAAACAACTTTTTATGGACAAATGGTCATACGTTTCGGCGGCTTTTAAACTCGTGGTAATGCCTCTGATAGCGATACTCGTCGTGGCGTTTTTGCCCGTTGCGGGAACGGTAAAATATACCGTGTTTTTCCTGCTTTCCATGCCTTCCGCGACGGGAACTGCAATGTTTGCCGTAAAATTCGGTGGCGACAGCGATTTTGCGTCGGTGTGCGTATTGCTTTCCACTCTTCTTTCGGTAATAACGATACCGCTTTTATTTCTCGTTATCAACGGTATCTTCGGAATATCAATGGTATAGGAGTGATTTATGCGAAAACTTAACGTTGTGATAACCGGCGCAAGCGACGGGATAGGGCTTGCCGCGGCAAAACGGTTGACCGAACTCGGACATTCCGTAGTGATAGTCGGGCGTTCGCCCGAAAAGACGAAAAAAGCCGCGGAAGGACTCGGAGTGCCTTACC
This sequence comes from Clostridia bacterium, assembly GCA_017612915.1. Classification (GTDB taxonomy): domain Bacteria; phylum Bacillota; class Clostridia; order Christensenellales; family Borkfalkiaceae; genus UBA1259. The sequence continues at coordinate 18,396 of JAGAEX010000009.1, forward strand.
ATATCGCCGACTATTCCAGGCTTTCCGACGTGGTACGGCTTGCAAACGAGTTGAAAAATTACGACAGAATAGACGTGTTATGTAACAACGCGGGCGGGTTGCAAGGTGAGCGCACGCTTACGGAAGACGGGAACGAGAAAACTTTTCAGATAAACGTTCTCGGCGAGTTTTTACTCACCCGTCTTTTGATGGATAAACTTGCGGAAAGCAAGGCTAAGATCATACAGACTGCGAGTATTGCGGCAAATCTTTTCGGCGCGGATCTAAAGGGCGACGACTTCCAGAACGAAAAAGATTATTCGCCGTTTAAGGCGTACGGCTACGCGAAACTCGAAAATATTCTGTTTACGAGAGAACTCGACGCGCGCTATAAAGATAAAGGCGTTTGCGCCGTGGCGTTCGAGCCGGGGGTCGTAAGAACGAATTTTGCGTCCGAATCCAAAGGATTCGTCAGGTTTTGTTATCACTCGCCGCTGAAATATATTTTTACCGTTTCGCCGCGAAAAAGCGCAGAGCGTATGGTGTGGCTTGCGCTTGGTGAACCGGATAAGGATTTTAAGCGCGGCGAAGTATATTCAAAAAAGAAAATAATGCGTCTGAAATTTAACGATTCTGACGGGATTTCGGGCAGATTGTGGACTTATTGCGAGCAGGTTTTGCAGAATTTGCTGTAAATCAACATAGAGCCTTTCGACATCGATTTCAGTAAAGTCGCATATTGTCAGTGTGTCATAAAATTCAGGAAAATAAAATAACGTAAAATTTTTAATATAATTTTGTATGCCGTTTATTAAAAAAACGCTTGCATTATCGTTTTTTTTATTATATAATAAAATCAAATAAAAGGGAATATTTCTAACTTCGAAAAAAAGAAGGGGTATTACACTGAAGGGACAGCAGTCATGCTGTCCCCTTTTTAGAAATAGCGCGTTTTATTTTATTATTAAAAATAAAAAAATTTTTTAAAGGAGAAATATTATGAGCAAAATTTTTGAACCGGCAACCGATTTCGCGTTTAAGCCCGCGGATTTCGTTCCGTTTAAGGACAGGGAACTGTGTGAAAAGTTAAGAAAGATCAGCGGCACCGATCTCGAAAAACACGAAAGTTGGCAGCATCCTGATTTCAAAGTCAAAGTGATGATGAACCCCCATCCCGTTTTGATCGCGACGCTTTTTTCAAGACTTAAAGAAGCGTCCGAAAAGGGCAAAAAGTTCACGATGATACTCGGCAACCCCGAGCCCGAAACTTATATCCCGCTTTCGCAACTTATAAACTACTTTAAGGTGGATTGCAGAAACGTTCACATCTTCGCGATGGATGAATGGGCGGACGATCAGGGCAATATCGCACCCGAAACGTATAAAGCGGGCTTTGCACACTCTATGCTCAAATACCTGGTATATAACATCGACGAAAAACTCCGTATGCCGATGAGTCAGGTTCATTATCCCACCAATAAGAATATAAACAGTTATTCTGATATGATAACCGAAACGGGCGAAGGCGGCGCTGATATCTGTTCTTCATCCCCCGGATGGACGGGACACATGGCGTTTATCGACCCCGTGGAAGAATTTACGAGCGCGAAGGATATCGACGAGTGGCTCAATATGAAAGCGCGTCTTGTAAAATTGCACCCGCTTACCGTTGCGCAAAACTCTTTGCACGGTGTATTCGGTCAGTCGGGCTACGTTGCGGACGTTCCGCCTATGGCGGCGACCATCGGTCCCGTTGACGTAAAGAACGCAAGGGAAAGAATAGAAGTCCACGCACTTTTAACCAACAACACCTTCTCGTCCTGGCAACGTATGACGTCGCGTTTGGTTCTCCACGCGCCGGTTACTCCTTTGATCCCGAGTTCGATGCTCCAACTTATGGATACGCAGGTTTACGTCAGCGAAGAGATCGCCGCACCGTTCGAGTGCTGGGAGAAAGTCGGCTATTAAGTTTAACTTAAAATGAAAATAACTTATAAAGCAAATATCGTAACGAAGGAAAAGGTTTTGACCGATTCCTTCGTTACGGCCGAAAACGGCGTAATAACTTATATAGGTAAAACAGCGCCGAAAGACAGCGAGATAGTCGATTACTTTGGGAAGAATATTCTTCCCGGATTTATCGATATACATTGTCACGCCAGCGCTTTGAATATGACGACCGACGATCCCGAAGAAGTCGCCGGGTATCATTTATCGCACGGCACGACTTCTATGCTCTTGACTTTTTACAGGGACGTGCCGCACGAAAAATTGCTTAAATGCTTGGACAAAGTAAAAGCGCTCGTCGGTAAAAACAACGTTGTAGGCGCACACCTCGAAGGTCCTATCTTAAACGCCAACTTCGGTACGGGGAGCGGAAATAAGCAGGAACTTCCCGATAAATCAAAATATAGTAAGTATATTGAAAGCGGCGTCGTAAAGCAGTGGACGAGTTCGCCCGAAGTGGACGGCGTTCCCGAAATGATAAAGGATATAGCCGCCGCGGGGATAGTGCCCGCTATAGGGCATAGCAAAGCGTCTTACG